>CALGII010000001.1 GCA_937915485.1 uncultured Ignavibacteriota bacterium
TGTCAATAGACGGCAAACAAACGGCGGTGAAGAAAATGGTGATGGTGAAGTAATTTGTTATAGACATCTGAAAAATAATTCGTACACGAGAGTCTCCCCTTTTTAAAGGGGGACTCTTGGATTTTAAAATTTAAAAAACACCGAGAGTCCCCGAAGAGCGGGGAGACTCTCGGACACCATAAATTAGTATTTACTTATTGTAAAATGCATATACAAAAAATTATTGCAGTTGTTTTTATTCTTTTGACCGGAACCTGTATATATCCGCAATCGAGTTGGCAGGTCGTTTCTGATTCTATACCGAATTTTTATCTCGAGGCGATTCAGATGACATCGGCAAACAAAGGATATGCCTGCGGCTCAATTTTCAATTCGTCATCCGGTTCATTCCTGAAAACTACGAACGGCGGTCTGAACTGGCAGAGAACGGATTACAACACATACAGTGTCGATGATATCAGTTTTTTAAATGACTTCACAGGTTACGCTATCGGATACGCATATTCACCCCTACCAGGAAATTACACCGGTAAAATCCTGAAAACAACTGACGGCGGAAATTCGTGGGCAAAGTCAGACAGCATTAGTTACGGCAATTTTTTTAAGTTAAAGTTTTATGATATAAATACCGGATTCATTGCGGGGAAGAACGGTCAATTGTATATTACAACGAACGGAGGCGCAAATTGGATTAATAGAACCGCCGCAAGTAACTGGCACGAACCTCAAGGCGTATGGTGCCTGAACGCGAATGTATGGTTCATAGGTGACGGAGACCGGGTTAACATGACGACGAATCAGGGAGTAAACTGGGTAAAGAACGATTCGGTACCATTATGTACATTCCATTTTTTCGACCAAAATTCAGGTATATCTGGCGGTGACGACAATAAGATTTATAAAACGACAAATTCTGGATTGAACTGGTTTGTCATATCCGGCCATTCGTCAATGTATTCAGTTGCGCTGCAGTTTACTGACAATAATACAGGATATCACGCAGGTCGGGATACATATATATCTAAAACGACAAACGGCGGGTATAATTGGGTACAACTGCCTGTTACTTCCGGGAATGAAATATATGCTTTGAGTTTTATTAATAATCTTACCGGTTTTGTGGCGTGCAGATACGGAAGAATATACAAAACCACAAACGGCGGCTCCGTCTTTGTCGCGAACATCTCAAGCGAAGTTCCGGATAAGTTTGAACTGGGACAGAATTACCCGAACCCCTTTAATCAATCTACAATCTTCAATCTTCAATGTTCCCGCCTAGGCGGGTCTTCGACCGGTTTGGTCAAAGTTATTGTATACGATGCAACTGGCAGGGAAGTGCAGACACTTGTGAATGAGACTCTTGCTCCCGGCACGTATCAGGTCCGTTTCGACGGCTCGGGACTTGCAAGCGGATTGTATTATTACAGCATGTCAATAGACGGCAAACAAACGGCGGTGAAGAAAATGGTGATGGTGAAATAGATACTCATCACTGATTAATTTAAATAAAAAACTATTATGAAAACAACTTTTTTTATCCTTTTGGCATTCTTTGTAAATTCAATCTCCTTTTCACAGTCCGGCTGGTTTGCGATTAACGAAGCAACTCCAAACATTACATTGGACGGTATCCAATTTACTTCAATCAATACAGGATATGCCGTCGGGTATAATTTCAGCGGAAAAATCAGCATGATTACTAAAACAACAAATGCAGGTCTTAACTGGCAAAAGACATTCATCAATAATGCAGCATTATACGAGATGTCATTTGCAAATGATCTTACAGGTTACGTCGGCGGAAAGGGATATTACGGTTATGACTATATTTTCAAAACAACAAACGGCGGAATTAATTGGATTATTATCGATAGTTTACAGGGAGGATCTTCGTTTGATAACCGCGTGCGAATGAGATTCTGTGATGCAAATACCGGATTGGTTTTTTCTGACCTCTATTATCATTTATATAAAACAACTAATGGAGGAAACAACTGGATTTCAACCGATGCAAATTTTACATCGCCGAATCAGATTTACAATATTGACGCCAATAACTGGGTATTTTGTTTGGAAGGTTCCCTTGATGTATCCACAAACGGAGGGGTAAACTGGATTATTGGTTCTAATACGGGTTTTTTTGCTGTCAGTTTCATAAATAACCAAACGGGTTTCGGAACGTCACACGACAATAGTCCGGGACAATTATTTAAAACCATAAACGGAGGAATTTCCTGGACGCAGATTTTCCCCGCTCAAACACCTTTGCAAAGATTTTATCATATTAATTTCAGAAATGAAAATACAGGATACAGAAGCGGACAGGTTGACACGAATAACGGTGTAATATACAAAACAACAAATGGCGGTTATAACTGGTCAATGCAATACTCAAACAGATATACTTATCTGAATGATATGTATTTTATTGACAATAATACGGGATATTGCGCCGGCAGCGGTGGTTTGATTTTCAAGACTACAACAGGAGGTGAGGTTTTCGTAAGTAACATCTCAAGCGAAGTTCCGGATAAGTTTGAACTCGGACAGAATTACCCGAACCCGTTCAATCAATCTACAATCTTCAATCTTCAATGTTCAATGAAGGGAAATGTTTCCGTGAAAGTGTTTGACGCGGCGGGTAGGGAAGTGCAGACTTTGGTGAATGAGACTCTTGCTCCCGGCACGTATCAGGTGCGGTTTGACGGCTCGGGACTTGCGAGCGGATTGTATTATTATCAATTAGCAATTAACAAAGAGCAATTAGCAGTTAAAAAAATGGTGATGGTAAAGTGATTCGTTACCTTATCAAAGTCTGCCTGCTTTGCACGGAATGATAATAAAGTACTCAATGTCTGATTTGAGATTAAAAATTGATTTGCTTTCTCATATTACCTGACAGCGATTGTTTTAAAGAATATCATTTTGAATTTTAAATTGTACTTATGCAATTTTAATTTTGCATTTTGAATCAACGTCCGCCTACTATGCGCGGATTGAT
>CALGII010000002.1 GCA_937915485.1 uncultured Ignavibacteriota bacterium
ACATCTTATCGTAATGTTTCGGGTGTTCTGCCGTGAGGTTTCCTTCCACGGTGACCGTGAAACTGTCGTATTCGACTTTCAAGAGCTTGACCAATAAAATATTTTAAATAACTTGACTATACAAATGTTATTTATAATATTAAATATGTTATACTGGTTAATATGATATTAAGAAAAACATCATCCGCGCCTGTTCAAAAATTTAAAAATCGTTCATCGGTATTTTTGATTGCCGGTGTTATAATTTTCATTACGTTGTTTTCAATACCAAACGAAAAATTATTTTCCCAGCCTACTTTGGAATGGGCAAAGCACTATTCGTTCGAAAGCGGATTCAATAATTATGTTGTAGATATGGTTCTCGATAGAACAGGCAACATATATGTAATGGGTTATGTTCATTATTCCGAGGAGAATCAGGATTTACTACTAATCAAATATGATGAATCGGGGAATCTTAAATGGGGAAGGAAATATACATGCGGTGATTCCTCTGCAATATATCCCGCCGGAATAGTTCTGGACAACGCGGAGAATGTTATTGTTTCCAGCACTTGCAGAAAAACAATCAACAATAAAATAATTTTCTGCTTTCTGACAATAAAATATGACAAATCCGGTGATACTTTATGGGCGCGAAATTACAACTGTCAACTGGATACTATTTCCTGGGGAAGAGCAGGAATACTCAGTTCGGATAAGTCGAATAATATTTTTGTAACAGGCATTTGTCAATCCGGAACGTATTCATATTTGGCTCCGATAATAAAATATAATGAATCCGGCGGTACAGAGAGAATCGTATATGTAAATGGCGGAGGAGTGCAGGTATTAAACGATGCAGCGAATAATCTGTATTTCGCAGGCGGAAATTCAAACGGACAGGAGAGTTATAAATATAACAGCAATGGGAATACTATATGGTTTGCCAGAGACACGATTTTTGCGACAGGAAAAATATTGCTGGATAAAAAAAACAATTATTTTCTTGGCGGCCAATATTACAATAATATTTTATTTGAAGAGATCGCGGTTTTAAAATATGACTCGCTCGGGAACAGAAAGTGGCTAAAAACCCACAATCAGATAAGTGAATCACAGCGAGATTTGTTTAAAGATTTCGTGTTGGATTCATCAGGAAATATATATGTGACCGGCATTAGCGCGCATCAGGGGCAAATAGGCTGGGATTATACGACAATAAAGTATAATGAAAATGGAGACTCCTTGTGGGTAAGAATCTTTAATCCGGTTCTCGGCAGTGATGACGCGGCGAATTCAATAACGTTAGATAAATCCGGGAATGTAATTGTTACGGGACGCAGCAATAACAATTCAATAGGCAGCAAGATTGCAACCGTGATTTACAATAATGACGGATTAATTAAGCATGTCTTATATTATGACAATAACCTTCCATTTTTCAATCACGAGGGAAAAAAAATTACGACAGATTATAATAATCATATTGTAATTGCCGGAAACAGTATGAACAACACGGGATTTTATGATATTGTAGTATTAAAGTATTCTCAGGTAATCGGAATAAATCAAA
>CALGII010000003.1 GCA_937915485.1 uncultured Ignavibacteriota bacterium
TCGCTGCTGTACAATTATGTCGATTCGGATTTCAAGGAGTTAAACTATCAGAGTTATACGGGAACGCTGAATTATCTTCTCGCGCGCAACGTAAGACTCGTGGGAGAATACACATACATCAAGGATACAAAAACCTCGAAGGTTTCTCTGGGTATAATATCGGCGTTTTAAATACAAAGGGCGGCGGAAAATTTCTTCCGCCGCCCGTTTTTTCGCGATTAAATACTAACCGAAGAAAGGATTATTCAACCTTTCGTCAAGAGTTCTCTTGTAAGATTCACGCTTCTCCGGAACATTGTCCATCAGAAAGGTGTAATACTTCGTGAAATATTCCTTGTTAGCGCTCTTGTCGTAGTCCCTTCTTAGTTTTGGCTCAAGCGCAAATTCTTCCGCGAGCGGCTCAAGCACGTAATATTCAAGCGCCCTGACCCTGTCGTCGGGCTGGTAAGTATTTACAGATCCGCAACTGTCGCATTTGATATTTACCGCCATGAAAGAATAAACGTTAATCGGAAGTTCGGCCGCGCATTGAGTGCAGCGGTGCAGTTTCTTTTCGTCGATATGCTGTTTAACGTTGTCGAGAATTTTCCTTGCCCCTCTTGCAAACAGCCCCACTTCAAACTTTGTAAACTCGGTATTCAGCCAGTCACGGAACGACTCGAGTTTTCCGCCCTGCTCTTTTAAAAGTTTTAAGTTTCCCGATTTGTATATTTCCGCCTGCATCTTTCCCCAGCCCTCTTCCGCCTTCTCAAAAAGTTGCAGGACGGTCTGATTGTGAAGTCCGTTTTTTACGTTGTGTATGATGACGTTGTCGAACTGCAGTCCTTCAATTACCCCGTTCAGAGGCTCATCCGCCTGAGCGAGTATTTCGGAATAACGTTCTTTGAGTTTGCCGAGATACGAATCCCAGCGGTTGATTAATTCTTCCCCTGTCATTGCGTTTATTTTTTGATTTCAAAAAGCGGACTTCCGCAAAAAAGACAATTGTCGTACTGCATTTCCTCCAGTCTTGGCGCTCCGCAGTTTTTACAGGTAATGGTTTTTTGTTTTTCCTTTTGCAAACCTTCGGAATATTTTGCAGTGCCGGTTGAAGCGTTTTTGAAAATATCTCCGAGCCCCGAAAACGGTTTTATTTTCATATAGTATTCTTTAACTTTTGAATCCGGGTCGAACGCCGAGAGCGCGGCCGACAATTCAGCCGAATTCTGATACGACGCTCTGTACTTATCAATTATTTTTTCGAATACCCTCCGCAGTTCTATTGGAAAAGCGCCGCGGGTTATTTTCATCTCGGAGTTTAGAAGAGATTTTTTTTCATCCGGCGTCAGCGGCATCGCTCTGTAAGAGGAAAGAACCTTGTCCCAGTCCGCGCTTCCGCCTTTTTCGGAATGCCAGGCTGCCCTGAAAGCGGTTTCGATTTCAGAATTAAAACTACCCGCAATATTGTTTTCGCCCATAAGAATATAAAAAAGTTATGACCGGTCATCGTGCCCGGCCGCTGATAATTAATATTTATTTTTGAACGAACGGTCTGCTTAACTTAGAACTTAATATCCGCGTTCGCGTTGCCGCCCCCCGACATGCTCTCGTATTTCGCTTTATATTCGTTCATAAGTGTCTGCATCTTCATCGCGTAAGAGAAGTCAGTCATCATTTTACCGTTCCAGTAACCGCTGATGTTAGAATAATCGGCGACCGTGAGTCCGAAATCTTTTAGCACGTCCTGCGCGTCGCGCCCCTGCTTGCCGAGCACGTCCTGAGCAACCATCGCTTCAATCCATTTTTCGAAAGGATATGATTCGGCGTTGACCTGAGAACCGCTGCCGAGATTGCCTGAAGCGGATTGGTTAAAAGCCGCCGCGTAGATTTTTGAAATCGTGAAGGAAGTATCGTTTCTCATTCTTGTAAGCCACTCGTTGTTGGCGCGGTCCCACTTCGGCATGTCGATGCCGATTGGTTTTATGGCTTCTTCTACCGGAGTTCCGGATGTCACTTTTGCGTTCACGTCAGCCCACTGCTCAAGCGTGACGCCTTCGAAAGGTTCTAATAATGGATTGCCCATATACTTAAATTTAAATTATGAAAAATTTTGTATACAATGTCTCCCGTCTGAAGATTGGCTGACAGTTTCAGCGGGAACCGCCTCCTTTGCGGAACAATTCAATATAATCAAAGCACTTTTTAATTTCAAAATATTATGCACGGAAAGTTGTCTTTTTGAAATCATATAAAAAATTTATTTTAAGAATAAAAAAGAAAACACCATGGGACAAAAAGGACGCGAAATCGTAAAAATGAACGTTGATGAACTCATCACGATTCTTAATAAAGCGCTTGCTGACGAATGGCTCGCATATTATCAATACTGGATCGGCGCAAAGGTCGTCAAAGGACCGATGAAAGACGCCGTTATAGCGGAACTCGACCTGCACGCGACGGAAGAACTGGCGCACGCGGTCTCTATTGCGACGAGGATAATCCAATTGGGCGGTACACCCGTTCTTTCTCCGGACGAATGGACGAAAATCTCCCATTGCGAATACGATGCCCCGACAGATCCTTATGTCGAAGAAGTGCTTAAGCAAAACATTAAAGGAGAGCAGTGCGCTATTAAAACATACAACCACATTCTTGATATCACAAGAGAAGGGGACCCCGTTACGTATAATATGATACTCCAGATACTTAGTCAGGAGGTTGAACACGAAGAGGACTTAAGTTCGTTGAAGGAAGATATTGAATTGATGCTCGGTAATAGAAGATAAAAAAACAGCGGGACAAAGTACCGCTGGTTTTTTGTTGACCCCAATTAATTTAACCTAATTCATTCGTGAAGTTTATTCCTTCGGGATACACACTGAATCACGTACATTAATTATTATTCCTTTATTGAGACATTCCTTGCGCCGCGTTAACTCCATAATATCAAATCATCAATTATAGTTTTGCAAATAACATACCAAAAAAACCCATCAAAATTTTTTGCTTTCAGCGTGTCCGTTTTAAAAAAATAGTAAGTGTCCGGAAAAAAGAGTATGCGCACTTCGCCTGAAAATCCGGATAGACCCGCCGCGGAATTTCCTTAAAATATGAAAACAATTTTCTGTAGATTAACCGTTGTTAATGATTATTAAAATAAATATATTTAGGTGATTGTTTGAGAAAAAGCGGACTCTATTCTTTCCAATGAAGATGTAACAAGAAGCGTCGGGAAATCTTTTACAAATAAACATTGGCTATGATAAGTTTCAATCAGACAAATTTTTCACATCGTGAATTCTCTCGCAGGAAAACCAATTTCCTATATATTTTTCTACACCTAAAAAACTGAAAGGGGACTAAAATGAGAAAAACATTCTCTCTTTTGCTTATTCTGTTCTTTTTCTGTTCAAGTGTCAGTTTATATTCGCAGTGGGTTGCGTCGGGATCGGTAACAATATCGGGTTCGTATCCAAGCGTATCCGTAGTAAGCCCTACCGTCGCGTGGATTGTCGGCGGCTCAAACAGCCCGGTTATATTCAGAACGACCGACGGAGGAACAACCTGGACATCGGTGCCGACGACAGGATTACCGGTTAAAGCGCTGATGTGCGTCTGGGCTTTAAGCGATCAGATAGCGTATGTTGGAGACGGCGGTGACGCGCAGGGAACAACCGGCGGCGATGCCGCGGTTTCGGTCACGACAAACGGCGGAACCAGTTGGACGCAATTATTCAACACGGGCGGCTCCGCAGGATTCTTCAACGGCATAGTATTCTCGCGCCTGAACCCGAATTACGGTTTCGCGGAAAGCGATCCGTCTGCCGGCTCGGGTAATCCTTACTATGTGCAAAAAACTACAAACGGTGGCGCGAACTGGACGCTTATTAATCCTCCGGGAATTCCGAGCAATGCTTCGGCTCAGAATTCTCTGTGCATGATAGACGACCAGTTCTTCGGATTCGGATTAAACTCGTCGGCTGTTGTTTATCTCACGAGCAACGGAGGCACGAACTGGTTTAGCAGTCCGTTCAATCTTACGGGCTCATCATTGTTCACGAGCGCGCTGGCATTCAGCGACAACAAGCAAATCGGCGTCGCGGCTTTGAGCACTTCGCATCCGAGCATTTCAAGAAGCACAAACGGCGGAGTGACCTGGGCAGCTATCAATCTCGGCGGAAGCGGTTCTACAACCAACAGCGCCCTTAAATGGATTAACGGAACAAACACCGTGTTTTTCCTCGGACAGGTTTCAACCGCCTCAAAGTTTTATATGAGCACGAATGCGGGACAGAACTGGACAGCGATGACATCCGCGGGCTCTAATTTCTTCCACTTCGATTTCGTAAGAGTGGGAACTACCGTTACGGGCTTCGCAACCTGTGTCGGCGGCGCGATTTACAAACTTACTCAAACCGTGACGCTCGTAAACAACGGGAATAACGTGATTCCGACAGAATACAAACTCGAGCAAAATTATCCGAATCCGTTCAACCCGTCAACCACAATCTCGTTCTCAATTCCAAGGCAGGAATTCGTTACCCTTAAGGTTTATAATGCCGCGGGTAAAGAAGTCGCTTCCCTCGTGAATAAAAAACTTGATGCGGGCGGGTATAGCGAAAGATTTATCGCGACAAAGGATATGTCATCGGGAGTTTATTTCTATAAACTGACGGCGGGTAATTTCACGGACACGAAAAAATTTATTCTGCTGAAATAATTTAGGTGTCGCTGCAATCATATAAAGTAATTCTATATATAAACGCGGGTGCGCCACGCATCCGCGTTTTTTAACGCTTGCGAACTCATTTCATATTCTTTATTCATTTTCCTTTTTGAACGTGAATGTTTTATATATTTGTTTTAATTTTGACGGAAGTTGATACGGTATTCTCTCCCCGGCTCAATTTTCCATAATTTTGTTTTGATAATTTATTACAAATAATGAATTCATTTTACCGTTATTTTTTGCTGCTCGCATTTGTGGCTGGAATTAATTTCAACCTTCCGGCTCAAAACTTTTCTTATTGGAGCGATGCCGATGCAAGAGACATTCATACAACCGGCAGGCGCGCGATTTTTCCGGATAAATACAGGAGCCTGACGCTGAACGTCCCCGTGATTACAAAAATTTTATCTGAAGCGCCTCACGACGATAAAGTGCAGGTAAAATACTCGAACACAATCGTGTCCCTTCCTCTTCCTGACGGAAAATTCGGAAGGTTCAGAATCGTAGATTCGCCCGTTATGGAAAAGGGACTGGCGGATAAGTTTCCCGATATAAGAACTTTTTCGGGACAGGGAATAGACGACCCCTTCGCGACCGCTAAACTTGACATCACACCGCTTGGATTTCACGCGATGATTCTGTCTGTAAGCGGCTCGGTGTTCATTGACCCGTACGCCATTGGAGACACGTATAATTATATTAGTTATTATAAGAAAGATTTCAACCCCGCAGGAAAGGAATTTGAATGCAGGATGATGAACGATTTAAGAAAACAGGAAGACGAAAATAAGCGGACTTTCCGCGTGCTTCAGGAAGGCGAGTTGAAAACGTACAGGATTGCAATTGCGACCACGGGCGAATACGCGCTTTATTTCGGCGGTACGGTTCCGGGAGCGCTTGCCGCGGTCGTCACTTCCCTAAATAGGGTTGACGGCGTGTATGAGCGCGAAGTATCCGTGAGAATGATTCTTGTCTCGAACAACAACCTCTTGATATTTACGAATGCCGCTACCGACCCCTACACGAACAACAACGGAGAGGTAATGCTCGGACAAAACCAGACAACGATTGACAACATAATCGGAACAGGAAATTATGACATAGGACACGTATTCAGCACCGGCGGCGGCGGTATTGCTCAATTGGGCTGTGTATGCGTCGCGGGATTGAAAGCGCAGGGGGTAACGGGAAGCAATGCGCCGGTCGGCGACCCGTTTGATATTGATTATGTCGCGCACGAAATGGGGCACCAGTTTGGAGGAAATCATACTTTTAACGCCGTAACAGGCAGCTGCGGCGGCGGAAACAGGGTTGCGGGAGCCGCTTACGAGCCTGGCAGCGGCTCAACTATTATGGCTTATGCGGGAATTTGTTCACCCAACAATCTTCAACAACACAGCGACCCGTATTTTCATACGAAAAACCTTGACGAAATTTTAATGTTTACGAATTCAGGTTCAGGCAATACCTGTCCTGTTGTAACTGTTACGGGAAACCATAATCCTGTTGTTGACCCGGGTCTTGGAGGCAACACCATACCCGTTTCCACTCCGTTTACAATTACAGGCAGCGCGACCGATGCTGACAACGATACACTTACTTATTGCTGGGAAGAATATGATTTGGGACCTGCGGGAAACTGGAACGCGCCCGTACTGAATGCACCGATTTTCAGGTCATTCAATCCCGTTGCCTCGCCGTCAAGAACGTTTCCAAAGCAATCGAGTCTTTTAAACAATGTGCAGTACATTGGTGAATTCATGCCGAATTATACGCGGAGTCTTTCGTTTTGCCTGCTTGTCAGGGACAA
>CALGII010000004.1 GCA_937915485.1 uncultured Ignavibacteriota bacterium
CCCGCTTCGCGGGCTTATAATCATTTTGATTATCGCCTACCAAGATTCCGCCCGCTTCGCGGGCTTATAATCATTTTGATTATCGCCTACCAAGATTCCGCCCGCGGAGCGGGCTTAAAGAACATATTATCTCTTAAATTACTAATTATTAATTACTAATTACTAATTATTTTTTCTCTACCGCTTTCGTAAACGATTCCTTTAACGCTACAGTGCGGTTGAATACAAGCAGTTTCTCCGTTGACAGCGGGTCCACGCAGAAATATCCGTTGCGTATGAACTGATATTTATCTCCCGCCTTCCCGTTCGCGAGCGCAGGCTCTATCAGACATCCGTTCAGTATCTGAAGCGAATCGGGATTTATGAATTCTCTGAAATCCTTGTCATCGTGTCCTGCCGGATCCTCATCAATGAAAAGCCGTTCGTATAAACGCACTTCCGCCTTCAACGCGTGTCTCGCCGATACCCAGTGAATCGTACCCTTGACGCTTCTGGGACTTCCCGACCCGCTCTTCGTTTCGGGATCGTATGTGCATCGGAGTTCGATGATATCGCCGTCTGCGTTTTTTATAACCTCTTCGCATTTTATGATGTAAGCAGATTTCAGTCTCACTTCTTTTCCCGGAGAAAGCCTGTGGAATTTCTTGTGCGGTGTTTCCTGAAAATCCTCTTCCTCGATGAACAATTCCTTCGAGAACGGAATTTTCCTGTAACCTTTGGTTTCGTCCTCGGGATTATTTATTGTCTCGAGTTCTTCGACTAAATCATCCGGATAATTAGTGATTACAACCTTCAATGGTTTCAGTACCGCCATCATTCTTAAAGCCGTCTTGTTCAAATCCTCCCTTACACTGTGCTCAAGCAGCGCTACATCCGTAAGAGCGTCCCTTTTAGCGACACCAACTCTGTCAGCGAAATTGCGTATCGACTCAGGCGTGTATCCCCTTCTCCTCAGACCGCAGATTGTCGGCATTCGCGGGTCGTCCCAGCCCGACACATATCCTTCCTGTACCAGTTCAAGCAGTTTGCGCTTGCTCATCACCGTGTACGTCAGGTTAAGTCTCGCGAATTCAATCTGCCTCGGTCTGTTCTTTAGGTTAAGCGCTTCAAGAAACCAATCATAAAGCGGTCTGTGCACCTCGAACTCCAGCGTGCACAATGAATGCGTTATTCCCTCCATCCAGTCGGATATCGGATGCGCGTAATCGTACATGGGATAAATGCACCACTCGTCTCCCGTGTTGTGATGCGTCGCTTTCTTTATTCTGTAAACCACGGGGTCGCGCATGTGCATGTTCGGCGACGCCATATCGATTTTCGCGCGAAGCACGTGCGTGCCGTCTTCATATTTTCCTTCTTTCATCTCGTTGAAAAGCCTCAGATTCTCATCAGCCGAACGGTTGCGGAACGGAGAAAACATTCCCGGCTCGGTCGGCGTTCCCCGCATATCCTTTAACTCCTGCGCCGTTGAAGAATCGACATACGCGTTTCCGTCCTTTATCATCTGCACCGCGAATTCGTATAACTTCTGAAAGTAATCAGAGGCGTAATACATCCTGTCGTCCCAGTCGAAACCGAGCCACTTCACGTCTTCCTGAATCGAGTCAACATACTCGACATCTTCCTTTTCGGGATTCGTGTCGTCAAACCGCAGATTGCATAAACCGCTGTAATCGCGCGCTATTCCGAAATTCAGGCAAATCGATTTCGCGTGCCCGATGTGCAGGTATCCGTTAGGCTCAGGCGGAAATCGCGTGTGAATTTTCGTGTGCTTTCCAGTCTTTAAATCGTCGTCTATTATTTCTCGTATGAAATTCGTCGGTGTTGCGTTTGTCTTTTCTTCCATTTATTGCATTTAATATTTCCATAAAATAACCTTTACTCAAATCATTTTCAGTGTAAAATGCACAGCGTTTTTTGGTCCCGCTCGAATCAGTGATTAAAAGATTTAAGTACATTGAAAGATTAATGAAATATTTATAGTTTATTTCAAAATAATTCCTTTTCCCTGTTATCTGTCGAATAAATGAATTCTGAAGCAATTACATATTCGCTTAAAATTTCGGATAAAAACTCTGACCGCTATTTCGAAGATATTTCCGCGTTCACAGATGAAATCCTTCTGTCGCTTGAAGAACAACTGTCATCCGTCGTCACTGACTATATGAATTTTCTTTCGCAGTTCGGACTCGAAGAACTCCGCACCCGCGAAGAGTATCTTTTCGAACTTCTTAGTTTCGGAATGTTCTGGAAGATCTACGGAAAAGCCGCCTGCGGAATCAGGAGCGCGCCCTTTCTGACGCTCTCGAAAATGGCGGATATCAGAAAACGCAAACCCGGGGTTAAACCGTTTATTGATATCGCAAGAGGAATATTGTTTACCCTTTTTCTCTTCCCGAAAAATACCGCGTACAACAACGCTCCTGATTTAAAGGACGTGGACCGTTTATGCCTTTTTCTTGAATCGACAGGCGAATTCAGGGAACAATCTTTCAGATTCATTCGCTGGAGGGCTTTTCTGGACACGGTTCCCGATTCGTACTGGGAAAAAGGACGCGATTCAGTATTCAATGCCGTGGATTCTTTCATCGAAAAATCACGGACTTCAATCGGGAAATATACCGCGAACGTGGAAAGTTTTCTCGAAACATCAGGGAAAAAATATCACTGGCGGGAAGACAGATTTCAGTGCGGAAGAACACGTGAGGAATATCATCTCAATATGGTTGGCGCTGAAATAATGAACCGCGCTTTCAGAAAAGGATACCTCGGGACGGAAAAAAGAGTTCTGCTTCTTCCCGGATGCATGCGGAGAAACATCAAAGACTGCAAGGGTTTGAAAGTCCGCGAAGGTCTGCAATGCATGGATTGCGACAAAGGATGCGGCATTAATGCACTTAGGAAAAAAGGTTTGAAAGAAAATTTCGATGTCTTTATTATTCCTCACTCATCGGACTTGTCGCTCTGGGCTCCGAAACCCGGAATGCCGAAACGCGGTGTCGTTGCAGTTGCCTGCGTTCCGTCGCTCGTCGAAGGCGGCTGGGAATTGAAACGCTACGACGTCTGCGCGCAATGCGTGCTCCTCGATTTCAGCGGATGCGAAAAGCACTGGCATAAAAACGGCATTCCTACGCGCCTCAACATCAAAGAACTTAACAGGATTCTAAACTGATT
>CALGII010000005.1 GCA_937915485.1 uncultured Ignavibacteriota bacterium
CGTGCTTGAAAAAGGATAATTGATTTATCGATGTAAGTTTGTTCATCGGCTCTTTCTCAAGGTCGCAGTTTGGATCATCAGGAATTAAATCAAGAAATGATTTCTTAAATACAAAATATCCGCCGTTGATCGGATACTTGTTCTCCAAATTTACGATCTTCTCTTTGAAATTCTTCACCAGATAACCGTCGCTTTCCAAATCGCCAAACCTCGACGGCGGATACACTCCGGTTACAGTTCCTATCGTGCCCTGCTTTCTGTGAAACTTTACCAATTCTGGTATGTTGACGTCGCTAACGGCATCGCCGTATGTTAACATGAACTCCTCCGTGTCAATGTACTTGCCACATAACTTTAGCCTGTAGCCCGTCATTGATTCGTCTCCGGTGTTAATCAGAGAAACATTCCAGCCCTCAGTGTTCTTCTCGAAGAATGTTATTCTGTTCTGATTACCCATTTCAATCTTGCAGTCGGTATTGTAAAAAGAGTAATTTAAAAAATAATCCCTTATCATACTTCCCTTGTAACCTAATGCAAGTATGAAATCATTATACCCGTAATTTGAGTATGTTTTCATTATGTGCCATAATATCGGCTTGCCCCCGACTTCAACCATGGGCTTGGGCTTGTATTCGGTTTCTTCCCTTAGCCGGGTGCCCATTCCCCCGCATAATATGATTACTCTCATAATTTTCTGGTATTTTTTTTACTTATTTGGTTTCTGATAATATTCTGCCGGATTCAACAAAGTTTCTATTCTTTAACCTTTTTCTTATTAAAAATTCTATCTTCCCGATATTTATATATTGATGTAATAAAACAAGTACTATAAAAAATTCCTGAGGCCTCCAGGTGAAATTCAATACAAGCATTGGGTTAATAAACGTGTTTAAAAGAACAAATCCTGATATCCCCACTAGCAAAGACTTTAATGCATTCGTTACTGTGTTTTTTTCACCGTATTTTTTTATATAAAATATCGTAACTTTATAAATCTTTACTACAAAAAGCGTGTAGAAAATTAGTCCCGTGATACCTGCTTGAAGCATTGCCACCATTATTCCGCCTAAATGCCCGTCGAAGTAATTGAAATATTTGTCCGAATAACCATAACCAAGAATTATACTCTGCTTTATATAATTCCACAATATGGGCAACCTGTAAGAAAGTCTGTAATCCAGTGTATCCTCAGCCTCCACAGTCCCGTTTTGTATCTGGATTGCCCCGGTAAGCCTGTTGAATACTGCCGTTAGCGTAAAATTTAAATTAAGTAAATTAAAATAATCAAATATCAAGAACATGACTACCATTATAATGGAAAACTGAACCAAGAAACTCCTCTTATTCTTTAAAACAAATATTATATACAATACGAACATTAACGCAAACATGAGAATTGATTGCCGCGTAGCGGATAAGAACATCGATAACGAACTTAACAACATTATTATTATTAAATAAATCTTTGATGACATTCTGTCTACAGAATCATATAACACAAGGGAGAATATGAATGACAGTACGATTATCGAATACCCGGGTGCCAGACTTCTTATGCTTTCCTCCATCAGTTTGTCCCTGAAAACTAATAGACCTATACTCGGGAAAAGTGAACTTTGTATATACTCGCCGGTGTAAAGGAGAAAACCCTGTGAAAATACTTCAAACAATACAAACGGAAAAAACATATAGAAAAACTTCGCAATGTCCTTTCGTGTATTAATTAATGCCGGAAACGAAAAGAAGAATGTATAAAAGAACATTCCCCTTAATGGTCTGCCGATAAACGTCTTAAGAGATATCCCGTGGAATACCGTAACTGCGCTCAGTATAATTGCAAAATAGAAAATATACTTTATGCCCAGTATATCCTTAAACATAGATTTCTTCCCCTTAACAAATGCTTTTATTAGAGATAAGATGAGAAATATGTCCATTACCGAAAACGATGCCTTCGGTACAATCGATATCAAAGGCAAACGTCTAACTACGTCCGATGATGTCTCTTGGAAAAATCCTGCCGGAGTTAGGGTGATGATAATAAAGAACGCAAACCAAAAATAGTCTTTGTCTGAAAACCAAAATAAAATAAAAAATATTAAGAATATTAGTTTGCTTAAGCCAATCGGAAAAGCATATACGCTTAATACGCTTAAAAAGAACAACAGAACAATCATGATCGTCATCAATATCATTTCCTGTGAATCGCTTCTCTTCGATTTAAGGCTCTTTATATATTTCTCTATAAACGTTTTCATCGTTTATTTATGCATCCGCTGAAGAATAATTTGTGCTCCACTTTCAGTTAGGTAATCGATCTGATATTTGATAAAAATGCTTTTATTAAATGTATTCCGGTATCACGCATTATATAAAATATGAATTCCCCTATACTGTCGCTCCATCTTTCGGGATGTGTTACCAAAATCATCTTGTCGGGTCTTTCGTCTCGGATAAATTCAATTAAATCTTGCGTCCGTTTAACTTTTCCGCTCGTTAATCCCCCTGTATAATCCTTATAATTCGCTTTTGTGTTTGATTTCCAACTCCTCCCCGTATCTGAGAAATAGTATGTTTTAGTGTAATCTGGAGTCAGATATGCCTCACCTGTAATTCCAAAATCCTTGAAATCGTAACTTTTCCATAAATCCAGATTGTTGTATTTCGACATTGGCTTCCCGTGCATCGCTATAGTTTTTACTTCTGCGCACTCCCTTATCATATTTAAATTTGCGGAAAAACTTTCTATCGCTTTCACTTTGTCGCCGCTATGCGTCGTCAAATCTTCATAATGATACCCTGCCTCGTGTCCAAGTCGGGATATTCCCTCTATAATATCACGCCTGAATGAATCCTTCGTGATTCTGAAATAATATGTTGCCTGTATTCCTGATGCGTGCTCAAGTTCCGCCGTACGTAATGAGTTTGACGCACGCCGGTCTACATCGTGCCGGATAACTATACCGGTTTCGGGTTTTCTCTCAAGCCATTCCGACATCGTATAAAAATTATAGCCGCAACCTTTCATAACTTCCAATAATTCTTTGTAGACCGTTAATGTGAAATCTAATCTCATCGACACACTATTACGTTAGATTCTTCTTTCCGGTCTTGCTGGGTTTTGAATAATAATAATAGTAATTATAATAATATCCGTATGAACTCTTTATTGCGAAATCGTTTAGAACACACCCTAGTATATTCCGCGGATTTATCCTGTACAAACGTTTGTATGTCTTTATGAATGCGTCAAAAGGCGTCAGATTTGCCCTCGATACAAGTATTGTTCCGTCACACACATTAAACAATATCTCTGAATCTGTAACCGAAATAAATGGCGGTGAATCGATTACTATCATGTCGAACATTTTCTTCAGTTCCTCAAGTAGATGCTTCATCTGAAGAGAACCAAGAAGTTCCGATGGATTCGGTGGAATTGTTCCGCTCGTGATGTAACTCAGATTCTCAAGTTTCGTACTCCGTATGACATCTTCAAACGTTACATTCTCGAAAAGTTTGTCGCTTAAACCCGGGTACCTGTCACCCTTCATCAGGTTGTGTATCCGCGGCTTCCTTAAGTCACAATCAAGTAACAGCGTCCTCTTACCCATTAAAGCGAAACTTCCCGCTAGATTCGTCGATACTATCGTCTTTCCCTCTGATGGTATCGTGCTGGTTACGAGTATTGTCTTGATTGGCTCGTCTTCGATTTTCGAATACTGTATCCTCGTCCTTAACGCCTTGAATGCCTCTGATACTGTCGATGATGGTTTCAGTTCGACTATAAAATCTGTCTCAGGCGAGTGCACCTCTACTAATTCCTTAAAACTGGGTATCCAGGAAAGTACGCTCGCGCCGGCCGCCTCCAGTTGATCCGGACTCTTTATTGATTTGTCGAGATAATTTCTCCCGAACGCAAATCCAAGTCCTAATGCTATACCTATAACTATACCTGACATTAATATCAGATTCTTGTTCGGCGATATCGGCCCTATGCTGTCGTACCCCGGATCCAATAATTCCGCGTATCCCAACCTCGAACGCTCGTTAATTGTTGCCTCCTGATATTTTTCCTCAAGTGCAAGATATAACTTCTCATTCGATTTCCTCTTCCTTTCAAGTTTTGCTAGTTCGATGCTCTTTGATGGTAGTTTATCAAATTCCGATTCGTACTTCTTCAGTACATCCGTAATACTCCTTATCGTTGTTTGTAGCGAACTCGCTCTTAGTTTTCCGTCGAATATCTTCTGTGATAACTGCCGCTTATCCTCCGGTGTCTCACTCAACAAACCGACCCGCATTACCTCCGTCTTCTCCTCAAGATTCTTGCGGAGCATTTCTATCTTCGTTCTCGCATCCGTGTTGATTTTATCCTTTACTCTCGTTTCTGTCGTCGTCGATAAATCAATATCCCTCTTTATCTCGAGTTCCGCTATCTGCCTCTGCAGTTCCGTTATGTAAGGCTCGGCTACCTTGCCTGAAACGTAATCGTATAAATTCGGGTCGGATTTATCGGATTCTTTCTTGAGATTCATTAGTTCGTTGTCTGTCGCCTTGAGTTCAATCCCTGCCATGTTCTTTTTCTCATCGTAATTCGATATCGACTCGATTAAAAGTTTTGATTGATTATCGAGTGCTACGTATCCCGACCTTTTTTGAAAATCCTCAAGCGCAACCTCGGAATTTGAAAGTTCGTTGTATTTCTTGTCTTTCTCTGCCTCAAGGAATTTCTTCACATTGATTAAATCTTCCTTGTTGATTTCCTTTGAATAATCTACAAATACATTCGAATATATATTTACTACCATCTGTATCTCGTGAAAAGACAACCCCTCTAATGAAACCGTTACAGCGTCAACGTTCTTCTTCACGTCTATCTTCACGTTCTCAAGCAGTTTCCGCCGCAGCGCTTCCTGCGAAAGCAATTTGTACTCGTTCTCTCCTACCTTCGTCGTCACGAAAGTGAATCCCTTTAGATTCTGTACCGTCTTCATTGAATCCAGTATAGTCCTCGAAACTATGTCCCTGATATAGTAACTTTTCATTACTTCTATCTGGTTTAACAAAAACCTCTCTAATGTTCCCGATAAATTTACATTTAAAGATAAACTCTGCGATTCGAGTATCCCGCTCCGCGGTTTGTCTATCTTCACTATCGTCGTCGCTCTGTAATTTGTAGTGTAGTTCTTTATGTAGATGTAAGTCACAATCATTGAAATTATAAATATCAGAATTATCGGCAATAAATTGCTCCTTACTATTCCGATATAATCCATTATATTTCTCTGGTCACTCTCAAAATCTT
>CALGII010000006.1 GCA_937915485.1 uncultured Ignavibacteriota bacterium
GTTGTCGGCTCGTCCGCTATAAGCAGGGAAGGATTTCCCGCGAGCGCCATCGCTATCATAACTCTTTGCTGCATTCCCCCGCTGAGGCTTCCGGGATATTCCTTAATTCTTTTAACCGCGTCCGGAATGCCTACCTGGCGGAGAAGTTCAACGGACTTTTCAAAAATCTCTTTCCCGTCCGTTTTTTCCCGCGCGTTAAAAACTTCAGCCAATTGCGATTCCACGGTCATCACTGGATTAAGCGCGGAGCCGGGTTCCTGAAAAATCATCGCAATTTCCGACCCTCTGAATTTTCTTAATTCTTCGAATGAAAGTTTCAGGAGGTCCGTTCCTTTGTAAATGATTTCCCCCGATTCGATTTTTCCCGGCGGCTCGGAAATCAAGCCCAGAACGGAGTACGCCGTTACCGATTTACCCGAGCCCGATTCTCCGACAAGACCGACAATTTCATCCTCATAAACATCCAGATTCAGTCCATCAACCGCATAGCCTTTTTTATCATTGAGGCTGAATGAAATTTTCAAATCTTTTATTTCAAGAATTTTCTTTTTCATTTTCTCACCGTCCTGTTATATTCGCGGGGGTCAAGGGCGTCCCTTACGGCTTCGCCGATAAAAACAACCATAAGCAGAGTAAGGAACTGCGCCGCAAGAGGAAACACCGACAGCCACCAGTAATGCAGGTTTCCCATTCCCTGATTAATCATCTCGCCCCAACTTGGTGTCGGCGGCGGAAGTCCGAAGCCCAGAAAGTCAAGACTAACGAGCGACATAATATTCGCGACTACGGCGAAAGGCGCGAAAGAAATAACGGGTGTCAGAGAATTCGGAATTATGTGCCTGAATATAATGCTGCTGCCCTTTGCGCCTGATGAAAACGCCGCAAGGGCGTAGTCTTTTCCCTTTTCGCGGTACACTTCTCCCCTCACGTAATAAGTAATTCCCGTCCAACTGAAAAGCGTCATTATAACGCAGAGTATGAAAAAGTTAGGGCGCAGGACCGAACTTAAAATCATTATTATGAAGAGCAGAGGCAGGGTTGACCATATTTCAATTACGCGTTGACCGAAGGCGTCCGTTTTCCCGCCGAAATAGCCCAGCACGGCTCCCGCGGCTGTTCCGATTAAGAAAGAGAGCATTGCTATGACGAGTGAAAATGAAATCGAAATGTTGAATCCGTAAGCGAGCCTCGCGAGAACATCCCTCGCCCTGTCATCCGTGCCGAGCCAGTGAGAGGAAGACGGAGGATGCGGCGGTGTTCCCTGAATCTCGTCGAGAAGATTTTCGTTCGGACCATAAGGATAGAGAGGCATAAGCACAAAATTATTTCCGCCCTCCCCGCTGAATTTTATTTTAAGAAGCCTGTAATTTGACCCGCCAAATAATTTCTGTCCGAACGTTTCGGCGGAATAGTGTTTGAACAGGGGAACGTAATATTGACCGTTGTACCTTACGAGCAGGGCGTCGCGCCCGATGAAGACAGGAAGAACAAATGAAAATAAATACAGCGCGGCGAGAAGGATAAAAGAGTAATAACCCCGTTTGAGATTTTTAAACTTATTCCACCGCCTGCGGAACGTTGTATTTTTTATTTCACTGCTCTTTCGTTTCATTTCATTTGTACTTTACGCGCGGGTCAACCGCGGCGTATAAAATATCCGTTAGTATATTTCCCGTTAGCAGAATCAGGCTTTGAAAAACTAGCAGGCCCATTACAACGGGATAATCCCTGTTTATCATCGAGTCATACGCGAGAAGTCCGATTCCCGGAATGTTAAAAACTTTTTCAATAAGTATGCTCCCTGTCAGCAGTATGCCGAAAAAATATCCCAGACCTGTTACGACCGGTATGAGAGAGTTTCTCAGGGCATGAACGAAAACAACGCGTTTTTCCGAAAGCCCTTTAGCGTAAGCCGTTCTGATATAATCCTGATTAAGGCTGTCAACGACTGAATTTTTTGTCAGGATGGTAAGGGTGGCGAAACTGCCAATCAGATAAGATAAGACGGGAAGCACCGTATGTTTAGCCCTGTCGAAAACCTGACCGAAAAAAGATAGATTATCGAAATCATCGGAATTAAACCCGCCCAGCGGAAAGACATTCAGAAAACTTCC
>CALGII010000007.1 GCA_937915485.1 uncultured Ignavibacteriota bacterium
GAATTGTGCTGTAATACATAGGGAATGAAGAAATAATCTGGTTCCAGTTGGCGCCGCCGTTTGTTGTTTTCATCATTGCTCCCGATACACCCGCTGTCCAGCCTGTCTGGTCGGAAATGAAATGCGCGGAATAAAAAGTGCTTGGCAAACCTCCGGACTGATTAATAAATGTCGCGCCCGCGTCAGTTGTCTTGCAAATCCGTCCTTCATAGCCTCCAATCCATCCGGTATTCGCATCTACGAAAGAAATCGATCTAAGGTTTGTGCTCCACGGAAGACCTCCGGCAATGCTCGTCCAGGAACCTCCCCCGTCAGTTGTCTTGAAAAGCACGCACCCGCTGTTGCCGCCGCCGATATAGCCTGTCGTTTCAGACGTGAAATAAACGCAGGTGAATTCCGCTATCGTTCCTGTTGTCAGCAGCGACCAGGTTACTCCTCCGTCGGTTGACTTCGCGGCTTTTCCCCCGCCTCCTACCAGATAACCCGTTGAGGCGCTCGGGAAATGTATTCCGCTCGGCGACTGCGATACTCCGCAGGGATAAGAAATCCAGTTGTTTCCGCCGTCGGTTGTTTTCAGTATATTCCCCGATAATAATGAGCCGCAAACCCAGCCTGTATTTTCCGAGATAAAATACAATGAGACTAAGGTCGCTGTTCCGCCTCCGGTCTGGCTTTGCCAGTTTTCACCTCCGTTCGTTGTCTTGATAATCTTTCCGCTTGTCCCGCAGGCGTAACCCGTGAACTGATTAACGAACTGTATGGAATATAAATCAGTCGTGAGTCCGGAAGATTGCGCCGTCCAGTTAATACCTCCGTTAACCGATTTATACAACGCCCCTTTACTGCCGCAGAAATAACCCGTGCCGGAGTTTATAAAATGCACAGAATAAATCTGGCTTGTATTCGGATAGTTCCATTCAGGTATGTTGTTCGAATAAACAGACCAGTTCAATCCTCCGTTTGAAGACCTTATGAGCGTCCTGCCATGACCGCAGGCTGTAACAATGTCAGAGTTCAGCGCCTGAACTTTCAAAATCGGATTCGCCTGAGGATAAGGATTCTGCAGTATCCAGCCTGTTTGGGAAAAAGAAAGCGTTGAAATGAAAAGTATAAAAAGAACCAACGATATAAGTTTTAAGATACTCATACTTACCTCTTAAACTTTCATTTAAAAAATTCCCGGCCTGTCGCAATTTTAGTTCGTGCCGTTTTTTAAAAATGCTTATGTTTTAATATAAGACTTTCTCTATTTCAATAAAACCAATTTATTGTTCTTTTTTACTGTTTAATAACCAAATTCTCAATAACCGGCATTTGAAATATCAGATTATCTTTAAAAGCAATGTTCTTTAGAATTAAAATCCGTTCTCTTAACTCTGCTGTATAATTAATATATCCGATTCAATCTTTCACACAGCGGACGTGCAGACCGCATTTCTTATTATATGTATCCCGAATTATATCGGTAATATTATTATGCAGTTCCCGGCATCTAGCCCCGACGGTAGTTGTCTGAGTCGATGTCCAGAAGCACCCGTACTTCAATAATAATTTAAACGATCCGTTATCCGCGCGGTAACCACCCGGCAAAGCCGAATAACCGCTCTCGTTTGTCGCACCTTTATTGGGATCGTTCCATAGAGTAACCGCTTTCAGTTTACCGCCGGCAGTTTCATTTCCTCCAAGAGAATTTGTCATTTCCGTAAACTCTTCGTCGCTCGGAATATGCCAGCCTTCAGGAACTAATCCGCGAGAATCGATAACGGCATACCAGTTGTACAGTTTTCCGTATGTTTTTCCGTTTTCGGTAAGATTTTCGTAATAGCACCATGCGCCTGTAGTAAGTTTTTTCCATTCGGCAGCGTCCTGCACCTGCGGTATAATATCGCCGTTCCGATAATGCTCAACATTAAGATTTTCAGTTGTCCATTCTTTGGCGCCGATAGTAGCAGTGTTATATGAGTTGCCGTCCTTATCAGTAATCTGTGAATGAGCAATGCCGGCGCTAAAAGAAACAGTAAATACAATAATGACGATTGTAAGAAATACTTTTTTCAGTTCCATTGTTTTTAATTTAAATTTATGAATTAAATTATTTTACAGAAGGAACGGATAACATTGTATTATTTTAAGAGAATCATTTTTTTCGTAAACGAATTCTTATCAGTTTCCAACCGGTAGAAATAAATCCCTGACGGTAAAAGCCCTGCATTAAAGATTGCCTCATAACTTCCCGGACGCAGGTTTTCATTCACGAGCGTTGCGACTTCCTTTCCGAGAATGTCGTATACTTTCATCGTTACCATACCATTTTCACTTTTCCAATTTCCATTTTCCGCTACGTCAAACCTTATCTTCGTAACGGGATTAAAAGGATTCGGATAATTCTGGCTCAGGTGAAAAGACGCAGGGATTTCCGAAGAAATATTCCTGACAAATACGCTGCCGCCATTCGTGGTCTTCAAAATCATACCGCCGAATCCGAAAACAAATCCGGTATTCGGGCTTATGAATGTTATAACACTCGGCACCTGTCCCGAGTGAATCAATGTCTGACTCCAGTTTACACCGCCGTTCGTGGTTCTGTAAAAATTCCCGTTGTACCCTCCTGTCCATCCCGTGTTAGCGTCCTTGAACGCAATCGCATACAGATGGTTGTTCGCTCCTACGGAATGTTGAGTCCAGTTAATACCACCATTTACAGTTCTATAAACCGCGCCGAGATCGGCGGCGATATATCCCGTGTTAGCATCAAAGAAATAAATATGCTTATTGTTCGATGTGATTCCTGTCGAAGAAGTCAGAACCCAGTTGTTCCCGGAATTAGTTGTTTTATAAACATTTCCGTTATTATAGACCGAATAACCTGTCGAGTTATTTACAAATGAACAAGTGATGAAATACCCCGATGTACCCGTAGCCTGAGCAAACCAACTCGAGCCTCCGTCAGTCGTTCGCTTGCAGTTGCCGTAGTTCGTCAGAACAATTCCGTTATTCAAATCGAAAAACTTTACAAACGTCAAGTTATCCGTTGAAGACAAAGACATCGCCGTCCAGTTTTCGCCGCCATCAGTGGATTTAAACGCTTTTCCGTAACCGCCTACAGCCCAAAGCATTTGCGTTCCGATACAGGATAATCCGTAAATCGGGTAATCATTACTCAGTATATCCTTTTCAGTCCAGACCGCCCCGCCGTCCGTGGTTTTAAGAACTTTACCGTTATCCTCTCCGGCCCAGATATTGAGAGAATCGGCGGCAAGACAGCAATTAATGGTTTCGGTATATCCACCGGATATTTTGCTCCAGGAGGACCCTGAATTAACCGATTTCAAAACAGTTCCTTCGCCTCCGAGCATATAACCAGTCGTACCTGAGAATGCAATACAATTCAAGTCGTTACTAACAATCGAATTCAACTGCGACCAGTTAACGCCTAAATTAGTCGTTTTCATATATATTCCTGAACCTGCAGTAATCAGGCCTGAGGAAGAATTAAAGAAGTGTATATTCTTCAGGTATTGCAAAGTCCAGTTCAGTGCCGGTTTAGTCCAGTTTACACCTCCGTTTGTTGTCTTCAGTATGTACCCCGACTCTCCTGCAGCAAACCCGTTATTTGCATCCAGCATGTACACTGACCAGATTACTTTCGTATGCCCGCTCGGCTGGACCACCCAGTTAACGCCTCCGTCGGATGTTTTTACGATTGTTCCGTTCTGCCCTGCAGCCCATCCGGTATTCACGTCCACAAAGAAAACCGATAAATACACGACTGAAGCGGGAGTTGAGCATTCCGTCCAGGTGTTTCCGCCGTTAGTCGTTTTTAACACTTTACCCGAACCTGCCGCTATATAACCGGTATTGGCATTCAGAAATTTAACGTCACGAAGTGTGTACGACTGAGGAGGTGCCTGCGAGAACCAGTTGCCGCCTCCGTCGGTGGTCTTTCGTATGGTACCGTTGACATCGGCGCCGACAGTCCATCCGGTGTTCTGGTCAATGAAGAAAATTGAGAACAACGTTTCCGACATTCCTGATTCCTGATGAATCCAATTGAGTCCGCCGTTTGTAGTTTTTATTATTACTCCTCCGTTTCCACAAGCGTAAAAAATATTCTGATCAATGATGTGAATGCCGAATAAATTACTGGCAGTAGGCAGAGGATTCTGCCATATCCAACTGCTCTGTGAATAACAGTAAGGGAGAAATGACAGCAATACGCAGATTGTGAGTAAAGTTTTTTTCATACAGTATTTTTAGTTATTAATTTTACTTCAGTAGTACCATTTTTCTTGAACACGATTTTTCACCCGCTCTCAGAAGGTAAAAATAAATTCCGGAATTAAGACGTGAACCGTCAAAATCGACCTCGTAACTTCCCGGACGCAGGTTTTCATTCACGAGCGTCGCGACTTCCTTTCCGAGAATGTCATATATTTTTATCGTTACCATACCATTTTCACTTTTCCATTTTCCATTTTCCGCTACATCAAACCTTATCTTCGTAACGGGATTGAAGGGATTAGGATAATTCTGGCTCAGGTGAAAAGACCCGGGGATTTCACCGGAAATATTTCGGATGAATACTCCGCCTCCGTCAGTCGTCTGAATTATCGCGCCGCCCGTCCCGCATATCCATCCCGTGTTGGCGTCATTGAAAAACACCGACAGCAGCGACGAGCCCGTACCTGTATAATGCTGCTCCCAGGTCTCTCCGAGATTGGTGGATTTATACACGTAAATTGACGCGCACGTAGCATAGCAAACCGAATTAGAAATAAATACTGATGTCAGGTCTTCGATTGTTCCGCTCGTTTTCTGGACCCAACTCGCTCCTCCGTTAGTAGTCTTAATAATCGTTCCGCCGTTTCCGACTGCTATTCCGGTATTTTGATTTACGAAATAAACCGAATTCAGGTCATTGAATGTTTTATCGGCTGTTATCTGCGTCCAGTTGTCTCCGGAATTCGTTGTTTTCAAAATTACACCGCCTATGCCTACGGCGGTACCGTTACTCGCGTCACCGAATTTTACCGATTTAAGAGTTGAAGTTACAGGGCTTGTCACATTTGACCAGTTCGCGCCGTAGTTGGTTGATTTCATTATCAAACCGTAATCACCGACGGTTATTGCAGTACCGCCGCTCACTTTAGCGACCGAATAAAGGCTGTTTGAATAATTTCCCGGTGTAACTGATATCCAGTTTGTCCCGCCGTTCGTCGTGCGGATGATTTTTCTTCCCGAACCGACTGCAGTTACATTGTCGCTGTCGAACAGCGCCAGAGAAGTCAGAGTCGCGGCTGTAATCTTCGACTGCGCCACCCACGTGAGGCCTGAATTTGTAGTCTTCAGAACCGTGCCGCTTCCGCCCGAAGTATAACCCGTGCTGCCCGAAAAACAAATTGAATAAAGGCTGTCCCGCACATTCGTGTTTATACCCGACCAGTTATATCCTCCGTTCGTGGTTTTTCTAACAAGGCCCTCTTCGCCTATCCCTATAGCGTTCAGAGAATCGGAAAAATAAAAATCACTCTGACCGCTTATGTTTGAATTAATCAAAACCCAGTTCTGACCCGCGTTGGTAGTCTTCTTCATCTCTCCGTTGCCGCCGGAAATAAATCCCGTTGTCTGGTTAATGAAATAAACACTTCCCCATATTCTCGTATTCTCCGATACAAACCAACTGTTTCCGCCGTTAGTTGTCTTTTTAAGACCGTCAAGACTGGTGCACGAAAATCCTGTATTGTCATTTATGAAATACATCTTGCCGTTATATGAGCGTCCCGCGTGGGTAATCTTTATCCAGTTGACTCCGCAATTCGTAGTCTTAAAAATTGTACTGTCGTTTCCGCTTACATAACCCGTGTTCACGCTCGGGAAAAAAACGGGACCGAGATTCGAGCCTGTAACAGTCTGAATGCTCCATTCAATACCCGCATTCGTTGTCTTATAGATTCTGCCGAAAGAGCCGGCGGCAAAGCCTGTTGAAGCGTTTACGAAGAATATTCCGAATATCGGATAATTAGGGCCGGGATTCACCTGCGTCCACGAATTCCCCGCATTCGTCGTTTTCAATATTAAGCCGCTTCCCATTCCGCCGCCTCCTCCGCATATATATCCCGTGTTTCCGCTTGTGAAGTAAACGCAGGACAGAAAATCATATATGCCGTTGTGACCCGTATTAAGCATTGTCCAGGAAAATCCGCCATCGGTTGTCTTTATGCAGGAACCGAACATCCCGACCGCGTAGCCGGTATTCGGGTCTGCAAAATGAACCGAATTAAGAGTGTTACCGGTCGGATACGGATTCTGGAAATTCCACGAACTCTGAGCATAGGAGACCTCGAATGATAACGCAATAATGATAAAAGGCAGAATGATTGTTCTCATTTTATTAATACAAGTTTTTTAGTTTCCGAATAATTGCCTGATTTTAATTGATAGAAATATATCCCGCTGTTAAATTCCGCCGCGTCCCAGGTTACTTCATATGTCCCCGGCTGAAGTCTTTCATTCACGAGCGTAGCCACTTCCTTTCCAAGTATGTCGTATATCTTCATCGTTACCATACCATTTTCACTTTTCCATTTTCCGTTTTCCGCTACGTCAAACTTTATCTTCGTAACGGGATTGAAGGGATTCGGGAAATTCTGCCCGAGATAACATCTTTCAGGAACAACATTTCCAACAGGCTCAATTCCAATCGGAACGTATCCTCCGTTCGTCGTTTTCTTTACAAATCCGGCGTATCCCGCAAACCATCCCGTCATCGAATTAATAAAACATACCGACAATAACTGATAGGAGCCCATATGAACGCTTTGCCTGTACCAGTTCATTCCTGAGTTTGTAGTATATGCAAGGAATCCTCCGCTGCCGCCCACGAAACCTGTCTTCGAGTTTAAAAATTCAAGGTCCTTAAGATAACACCCCGAACCTGTCTGACCTGTCGCGACCCCCGTCCAGTTCAATCCTCCGTTGGTTGTTATGCCGACATTCCCGCCCGTACCGCAAGCCCAGCCGGTGTCGGCGTTTGCGAATGCAATGTCGTAAAAAACGCCTCCGCCCGAATATACATTCGACCAGTTCGTTCCTCCGTTAGTCGTCTTGATTATATTTCCCTGATAACAGGACCAGCCCGTGTTATTGTCTATGAAACAACCGGAGTTGTAAGCATAAGTGGATGTAAGTACATCGAACCAGTTTGTTCCTCCATTTGTAGTTTTCATAATCAACTGGCTTCCGAACGCATAACCCGTGTTTTCCGAAGGAAATGACAATGTACCCAGTCCTGACGAAGTATATTCGTGATTAACCTGAGTCCAGTTGTTTCCGCTGTTAGTAGTTTTCAGAATAACCCTGTAACTGCCGCATGCAAATCCTGTATATTGGTTAATGAACTTGACTTTAAGATAAGACGCATTTATCGGTATGGTATCATTAAACCACGTGCTGCCGCCGTCAGTAGTCCTGTGCAGTCCCTGAAAAGTACTCGTCACAAAACCCGTATTTTGATTTATGAAATAGATCGAGCCCGGTGTATCATTGAAATAATAAGCGGGAGTGTAGTTTGTCCAGTTATTGCCACCGTTAGTGGAAAAATAAAAAACAAAACCGCCTACTGTATTTTTTGTTCCCGCGCAGATTATGGTATTCGAATTTACAAATGAAGTGCTAATATTCTGCGCGTACGGTCCGGTATATAAAGTCTGCCAGTTCTCTCCCGCGTTAGTTGTTTTCAATACGTAGGACATCGTTCCGCATCCCGCGGCAATCCCTGTTTTTGTATCACCGAAAAACTTTATCGAATAAACAGTAATTGTTGACGGAAACGTTTGCTGGGTCCAATTCAGACCTCCATTAGTTGTTCTCATAACACCCGTCGAATTCCCGGCATAGAACGTATCGGCGGACGAGTAATAAACTTCCTGAAAAGTATTCGAGCCTGGCGGGGCTATCGAGAACCAGTTCAAACCCGCATTCGTCGTTTTGATAAGCGTATTGTTCCAACCCGCCGCTATTCCAGTGTTCGCGTTCAGAAAACTTATCGTATTCAACTGGCTCGTGACACCTGATGAGCCGGTAATCCAGTTGACGCCGCCGTTTGTTGTCTTTACTAACGTTCCGTTATAACCGCATATCCATCCTGTATTGACATCAAAAAAATGGCAGTCACTCAGATATTGTCCGATTGTATTGTTGATTTTTGTCCAGTTCGTTCCGCCGTTTGTTGTCTTGTGGAATTCTCCGCCCGCGCCGAAGACGTAACCTGTGTTCGCATCAAAGAATTTGACTCCGAGAAAAGTGCCGTCGAACGTCGTGATCTGGTCGACAAAATTGATTCCTCCGTTCGTCGTTTTCATTACGGTACCCGCGAAACTGACAATCCAGCCCGTATTTGAGTTTACGAAACACGAAGCATTCACGCCCCACCCGCAGGCTGACGGATTCTGCCAGAACCAGTTGCCCTGAGACTGTACAAAACGAGGAATAACCGTTAAGAATATTATTACAAAGAAGATTGAAAATTTTTTCATAGACTTCTCCTGAGTTTTATGTCTGTTTTAATTAAAACTGATTTAGAACTATTTCATAAAGACCATCCTTCTTGTTACCGAATAATTTCCAGAACTTAACCTATAGAAATAAATTCCCGAAGATAAGCGCCCGGCATTGAACTTCACCTCGTAAGTTCCCGGCTGAAGGTTTTCGTTGACTAACGTCGCTTCTTCCTTTCCTAGAATATCATAAACCTTGAGAGTCACCATACCATTTTCTCTTTTCCATTTTACATTATCCGGAATATCAAACCGTATCTTTGTCACGGGATTAAACGGATTCGGATAATTCTGTTCCAGCATTAATGTTTTTGGAATTTCGGTTTTTACCGGCGCAGCGAAGGTAAGACCGCCTGACGTCGTTTTTACAAATATGCCGTTGGTACCGGCAAGATACCCCGTATTGACATCAGTGAAATACGAGCAGTTGTATGAATTCACGGCGAACTCCGGCTGCAGCGCCCACGTTTCTCCGGCATCGGTTGATTTCAGTATAACGCCACCGCTTCCTGCCGCGTATCCGGTATTTGTGTTCGGGAAGTTGATAGTCCAGAGATGCATTGTTGTCGGAGTCGTTTTTATTATCCAGTTAGAACCGCCGTTTGTTGTTTTATAAATTGTTCCCGTATACCCGCAGACGAAACCAGTACCCGCGTTTACGAAATCCATTCCCATCAGATTCCAGGGGATACCGGCACCCGTGTTTGTCCAATTCGTTCCGCCGTTAGTAGTCTTTAGAATCATTCCGCCCATTCCCGAAACGTAGCCTGTATTCGCTCCGAAAAACTCCGTCTTCGTAAGCCACTGCGAAGTGCCCGAGTATTGCAGAGTCCAGTTCAAGCCACCGTTAGTCGATTTCATAATTTTTCCGCTGTCGCCTATCGCGTAACCTGTGGAGTTATCCGCGAAGAAAACGTCATTCAAAGGTCTGTAGGACGAACCGGCGTTAATGCTCTGCCAATTAATTCCGTTGTTAGTCGAACGCGATACTGACAGGTAATCGCCCACGGCGATAGCAAACGACGTGTTTGCAAAAAAACCGCTTATTCTCCTGAACGACGGTGTCTGGCTAAGAGAAAAATTCGCGCCTGAATTCGTCGATATATAAACTCTTCCGCTGTCTCCTGCTGCGTAAACAATGCCCGAGGGACCGACGAATACCTCGTTTAATTCGTTCCTTGTGATGTAGTTGGAAATCTGCGTCCAACTACCGCCGTTATCGGACGAATTTATCATATAACCTATATAACCTCCTGCAATGATTAATCCTGATTGCGCGGCGCAGACGGAATATATTTCAGAAGGGGGTCCCTGATATACGAAGGACCAGTTAGTCCCGCCGTTCGTCGTTCTGATTATACCGTTCCAACCGCTGGCGAAAGCATTGGAAGCGCTTGTCATAATCACGGACGAAAGATAATTTACAGTGCCTGATGTCTGCCCTGTCCAGTTCAAACCTCCGTTCGTAGTCTTTTTTATTACTCCGTCATTACCTACAATTATTCCCGTATTAACGTCATAGAAAAAAACAGATTTGTAGTTCTTCAATGTATCAAATGACAGGTTCGACCAGTTAAGTCCTGAATCTGTCGTCTTAAGAAACAATCCGTAGTTGCCGCATAAGAAGCCAACGGATTGATTCACGAAATACGCGTCCATAAAATCCTTCGTAGTTCCTGAATTAATCGAAACCCAGTTAGCGCCTCCGTTCGATGTTCTTACAATCTTTCCGACGTTTCCCGCCGCGACACCTATGTCAGCGCTTCTGAACGCTATCCCGTAAAAGGAATTCCCGACTCCCGTATTAATCAGCGTGAAAGAATTTCCCCCGTTCGTCGTCTTAAGCACCTGTCCGTTTATGCATCCCACCCAGCCAGTCTGCTCGTTTATGAACGAGATACTCAGAACACCACCTGAAAAAGTATAGCCGAGACTCCTCCAGGATGCTCCGTTGTCCGTTGATTTAATTATAAGCCTGTTGGCGAGCCCGTAAGCCGTGTTCGATGAAGCGCAATACAATCGATTGACGTTATTGCCCTGAGGTGTAGGATTGAGCCAGAACCATCCGGTCTGCGGTGTCGCTGAATTATGTAAGAGGCACAGAACGAAACCAAGAAAAATTAATCTCTTCATTACCTGAATTAAGTTTTTCGAATTTGCAGGGATTACATTTAATAATATATTAATCCATTTTGATTAGAGGTAATAATAAAATCACCCGTCTCCTGACAGGAAATCTTTCTCATTCCAGACTACCGCGCCAATAAGGATTAATAATTTTTCGGGTATTATGATAAAAAAGTTGGAGGAATTTTATCAGACAGTAATATTAATCGTAGACTCCAAATTTATTAAACCCTATACTAAAACTATATACGAAATATTACATTAAGTCAAAAATAAAACAATTTTTACGCAACATCAACGCAAGATTCTCACTTCTTATTTGAAAACAAACGGCAGTGTTTACTTCAGCAGAACCATTTTTCTCGTCTCGATGACATTATTTCCGTACGCAAGTCTGTAAAAAAACACGCCGCTGCTGAATCCTGAAGCGTCCCAGGTTGCTTCGTACGTCCCCGGCTGAAGTCTTTCATTCAAGAGTGTTGCAACTTCCTTTCCGAGCATATCATATATCTTCAGAGTAACATTTCCATTTTCTCTATTCCATTTCCCGTTTTCCGCTACGTCAAACCGTATCTTCGTAACGGGATTGAACGGATTGGGATAGTTCTGATAAAGCGTAAACGCTGACGGCACTTTTGTGGAGATGCTTTCAATGCCCGTCATTGTAGTATCGCCGTGCACAACTCCGTTTATAACGCACCCTTTCAATATATGCCATACTTTATCCATCTCGACGAATCTCGCGTAAGTCAGCCCGTATGTCCTGCTGTAAGTTCTCTCCTTATAAATTATATCGTCCTGTTTGAAAATCTTCCTCTTAACGGTATCTCCGAAAACAAAACTTTTCAACGTATCGATGCAGACTGATTTATACGCCATCAAGCATTTCTTCAATGTATCACTTTTCTTCGATTGAAGCGAATCGATAGAAGACTGGTTAGTATAGTAAAAACAACTGTAACCCGGTTTGAAAGTCATTATGTTCCCGTTTATCGAATCAACCCTGATAAAATTTTCAGTATAACCGGGGAAATTCTGCGAGCATTTGTAAAACCTGAATCCCTGTATTACGGTATCCTTTACGATGACCACTTTATACCTGTAACTTGGTCCGTAGATGCTCCCTACTTCATAAATAAATTTGTTGCCCGTGTTCAGCGGGAAATACAAAGAACTTTCAATTTCAGTTTGCGCTGTTGAGAGCAACGCATATGAAAAAACCGCGATGAAGAATACAAAGAATTTCATTTCTTCCAATAATATTTTCCAAAAAAATTATTTCTAAAAGTTTTACTTCAGCAAAACCATTTTTCTCGTCTCGATGACATTATTTCCGTACGCAAGTCTGTAAAAAACTCCGTAACGGGATTGAACGGGTTGGCATAGTTCTGAGATAACTCAAACGTAATATATATTTCAACCAGAATTTTTTCATTCCTTTCTTTAGAATATCGGATTTAAATAATTCCTCTTCTGTAAAATATCGGGTTGATATCAAGTTACGCAAATGTGATGCTCATCTCGCGAAAGCTGTTCATCCCAGCAATCCAAATTATTAGAAAGACCATTAAATTTATATTGTATTTTTTACTTTCGTTTTGGAAGTATTTTTACAAGTCGATTTTATTCTTCATTTTATTTTACTATATTTAATTTTAATAATCAAGTTACAATATTTTTGTAACTGTTTGAAAATTGCAGTATTTTTCATTTTTTGCAAGCATATTAAGTATTGCTTAAACATTTAATTGCTCTCTATTTAACAATTCATACTTTTCGATATTGCAAATAGAAAATAAATATTTTAAGTTTAATTAAAGTAAGGATAATTTAAAAATAGCTAAAATGTTTAAATTCTATATAGATAATTTTCGAAGTTTCAAGGATCAAGAATTTAATTTTTCAAAAATTAATATTCTGATAGGTGAAAACAATTCGGGTAAAAGCAGTCTCTTAAAGTTTTTTCTTGCCCTCAAGCAAAGTATTGCTTTCTCCCCAAAAAGCAATTTTTCTTTAATGGATGATTTGGTAGATCTTGGTTATTATGAAGATATCGTATACAACCATGATATAGAGAAATTAATTACATTTGCTTTTGAATTTGACAACAAATATAAGGATTTTTTTGATAGTTTTATGTACCCAGTAGAAAGTCCTGATATTGATGAAAATAAAAAGAAAAAATACGCAGAAATAAAAAAGTTGATTGATGGTATTGAAGATTTCAAGGTCCGAGCAGAGTTCATTTTAAGTAAAGACTTAAGTGCTAATAAAGAAATATCTTCTAATTTTATTAATAGCAAATTAGGTAAATTATCAATTAAAGCAAACTTAGAAACCTCAAGACCAATAGACCCTACTGACGAACCCAAGTGTACGATATCATATAGGAATGATAATATTAATTTTGAAAGTAATATCATAGAATTCGAAAAAAAATCATTTCTATCACTTATCGTCGGGAAAAGTTTAAAAAGTGAATTAGATGTAAACAAAATTGATCCTGATTTTTATTACAAAATAGCATATTTATTAGTTTCGCAAAATTATCTAGATTTTTTATGTTCGCAAATCACATTCTTTAATCCCTTAGATTCTAAACCAGAAAGGCTTTATATAAAAAACGATACTAGCAATTATTTCAAAAATGATTTAAATAGATTTGTAAACTTATTATCAGAACCAGATATATCACAAGATGTTTTAGCTCGAATCTTTAGCGAGATTAATTCTATTTTAAATGATTTCGGAATTGCAGAAGAACTCTTGCTCGTAAAAGATAACAAACTTCCAGTAAAAGAGCTTAGGGTTAAAATTAAAAACATTTTTAGTAATATCAAAGATGTCGGATATGGTGTTGCGCTCCAAATCCCATTATTCTTTGAACTAATTTTAAACAAGGAGTATCGTAAAATTTTCTTAATAGAGCAACCCGAAGTTCATTTATTCCCAAAGCTTCAAGCAAAATTTATTGAGACATTAATTAAGCATTCAAATGATTCAAATATTTTCTTTATTGAAACTCATAGCGAGCATATCATACGAAAATTACAAGTTTTAATCAAAGAAAGTAAATACGGTTTAAAACCGGAAGATGTATCCATCCATTACCTTGTGAGAGGTGATAAAAAATCAAACGTTACAGAACACCGAATTGACAACAAAGGGATTTTAAGCCCAATTTTTCCAAAAGGTTTTTTTGACACATCTTACACTTTGGTTAAAGAATTATTAGACTAATATGAATATTCTTTTACATTATGATGTAATTGTAAAATATTTAGAGAAAAAAGATACTTTTACTAAATCTCAAATTGATCTCAATAGAGACAATTTATTTAATGACCCTTTCAATCAAATAATTTTATCAAATAAGTTCATAGATTTAATTGACGAACAACTAACAAATTCTAATATAAATATACTTGGTTATTATCAATCAATGATAGTTGAATTGTCGGACAATCATAGGATAATAAATCTTCAAAGCAATATTATTTCCAACATTGAGGATGAATTCTCAAATTTATACAATAATGCAACGGGCAGAATATTTTTTACATTCGTTGAATCCCCTAACCCTGTTTTTAATAATTTTCAGTATAATCTTTGTATAATAGATAATATTAGTATCCCGAATAAAGATTGGATTCTTTTAGAATTATGCGCTAAAAAATATTTTATTGTACATTTTTATCACTTTGCAGATGACTCACAAATAAATATTTTTTTTAATGATATTTTTTCAATACATCACAACTTACAGATAATAAATATCGTCGACGATTATATGAATTTCAATAGTCATAATAATTTTAATTTTATTAGAAACAACAACATTAAAATAAATTATTTTTCAACTGGTATGGACCCCGCAACAAGGTGTCCAAGGCAGCCATATACGCAACAAAAGTTGCAAGGTAATAAATCAAATATAAAAAATTACTTCTCCCAGGACTCTGAGTATTTTGTTTCAAATAATCGAGCATATACCCACCCCAGAAGAATATTATTCGAAAATATTATTCTTTCACCTGATATTGATTTTGCTCAAATTAAGTTCGCAAATAGAAATTGGTTTATATCGGTCGAATATTCACAACTGACATACCGATATATTATGAATTGTTTGAACACATTTACAAAAATATAGAGCATTTAAAATAAAAAAAACCGGCTCAATGAGCCGGTTATGGATCCCGGCCTTCGCCGGGATGACAAAAATATTATTTCTTCAATTATTAATTATTAATTATTAATTACTAATTACTAATTATTTCTTCGGAACGTTCTTCAGTGTTTCAACCAGATAATTCCAGAACTTTTCAACCGTAGCAATGTTGCACTGCTCGTCGGGAGAATGAGGGAATCTGATTGTCGGTCCGAACGAAATCATATCGAGATTCGGGAATACGCCGCCGATAAGTCCGCATTCAAGACCCGCGTGTATAGCCTTTATTTCAGGTTTCCTGCCGAACATCTTTTCGTACAGATCGAGCATCACTTTTAGAATCGGTGAATTCGGGTTCGGCTTCCATCCCGGATATTGTCCGTCGAAAGTAATTTCCGCCGCGCCTGCGAGTTCAAACACAGATTCCATTTTTCTTTCGAGCGCTTCCTTGCCGCTGTCAACCGAACTTCTGAGCAGGCATTTCACTTCTACCGTTCCCGCTTTGTCGTCCGATTTTACGATTGCGAGATTCGTTGATGTTTCAACGAGACCGGGCATGTCATTGCTCATACGAATTACGTTGTTCGGAAGTGCGAATATGCAGTTGATTAAATTCTTCTGCGTGTTCTTGTCCATTACCCCGGCGGGCATAGCCGTTTTTTCAGCCACAACGTCGAGTCCCGGGTCGGCTGTCGCGAATTCCTTCTTAACAGTTTCGGCGTATTTTTTTACTTCCGCCTCAAATTTGCCCGCGTTTGCTTCGGATACGAGAACCACCGCATATCCTTCTCTCGGAATCGCGTTGCGTAAGTTGCCCCCTTCTACCGCCGCTAAAACCAATCCGATGTTTCTTTCCGCGTATCTTAAGAACCTAAACAGAAGTTTGTTCGAATTTCCTCTGCCAAGGTGAATGTCGCAACCTGAGTGTCCGCCTTTGAGTCCCTTCACTGTAACCTTATACGCGGCATGTTTCGCCGGTACCGCCGTTTTCTTGTATTTGAAAACCGCCGAGGCGTTCGTTCCGCCGGCGCATCCGATGAAAAGTTCTCCCTCGTCTTCGGAATCCAGATTCATCAATATATCGCCTTTCAGGTATCCGAGTTTCAGCCCGAAAGCGCCTGTCATTCCTGTCTCTTCGTCAATCGTGAAGAGCGCTTCAATCGGTCCGTGAACGAGGTCTTTCGATTCAAGCACCGCGAGTGCCGATGAAACGCCGATTCCGTTGTCCGCGCCGAGTGTAGTTCCCGTTGCCTTGACCCATTCGCCGTCAACTCTCGGCTTTATCGGGTCTTTTTCAAAATTATGGTTCGCGTCGCTGTTTGCCTGAGGCACCATATCGAGATGACCCTGAAGTATGACGCCTTTTCTGTCTTCCATTCCCTTCGTAGCGGGTTTGCGAATAACAACGTTGCCGACTTCGTCAACTTCGTACTCAAGATTGTTCTTCTTTGCAAAGTTAACAACGTATTCGCGCATAGCCGCTTCGTGTTTGGAAGGATGCGGAATAGCGCACATCTCTTCGAAATGCGACCATATTCCCGCCGGTTTTAAATTATTTAATACTGCCATGATTACTTTCCTTTTTTTAGTTCTTTGAAATATATAAAATTATGTAAATTTAAGCCTCCGATAAATTTCGAAACCCGCTCTTCCGCGGGCTCAATCTTCTCCCCGAATTTTGATCTTAACTCCTCGATTATCCGCGTGACATTCTTGTTTCCGTCGATGCTAAGCCAGGTTGCCGTCCCGATTTCATCGAGTTTAATCCGTATGAATTTGGATTTCGTCTTTGGAATAAGGGATATCATGAACTTGTTCTTGAACTTTGGAATCAATATTCTTATCAGCCCTTCGTTCTCTTCGTGCTCGTTCACCCTAACAGGAGTCAATTCAAGCAGATTGTAAACTTCTTTCTTTCTTTTGAACATGCTATAAAGATAATTTTTAAAACAGACTAAATAAAGATATTTCGAATTAATACATCAGGTAAAAGACAAAAAAGTAGGGGCGTGTCGCCCCTTCTATTAAAAAACCGTATTGCTTACATACCTGCGCTCGGAGGTGCCGGTTCATCCGGTTTTCCCGCGTTGCGCAAAGGAATATAAATAAGTATTAAGCCTATTATTGCAAGTATAACAAAGCCTATTAATAAAGGAGGTTCGGCAAAAATCTGCGGTATATGCACTTCCGCGATTTTAAACGGCGCGAAACCAAGCCCCGTTAACGCTTCACCCGCGATGAATCCCGATGCAAGCAGAATTCCAACGTTTTCAATTCTTACTTTCTGCGCTTCGTTGAGTTTACGTTTCTTCACCATTATGTCAAGGATTCCTTTAATAATACCGCCGATGAATATCGCGAATGTCGTTTCAAGCGGAAGATACATTCCGACCGAAACAAGCATCGGGCTCTTTATCTGCATCATTATGAAGGCGATACCCATTAACAACCCGACGATTATCAATGACCACGCCATCTTGCCGCCTACAATACCGTTAGAGAGCATTGCCATTAAACCAGCCTGAGGAGCGGAAAGATTCTTGCTTCCGAAACCGCCCTGATAATTCTGTTGAACGCCCTGAGCGATGTCAGCCTGATTCAGAAGGTTTAACACATAGAACATTACGAGACCCGACACAACCACGCCGATAAGGTCGCCGACCTGCATCTTCCAGGGTGTACCGCCGAGTATATGTCCCGCTTTAAGGTCCTGAAGCATTTCGCCCGCTACGGCAGCCGCTACGCAAACTATAGCCGCTACGCCGAGAACAGCCGCGACACCGCCGTGCTGCGCATCAACTCCGATAAGGACCATTATCAATGCAGTCGTGACGAGGGCGGTTAAAGTAAGTCCGCTAATCGGGTTATTCGAAGAACCGATAATGCCTACCAGATAACCTGAAATAGCCGCGAAGAAAAATGCAAGTATTATCAGTATCGTCGCCGCTACAAGCGCAGGTACGAGACCTGTATTAAACACAAAATAAGTAATTATGAAAGTAACAATCGCTACGGCGATTATACCCATCAACACGTAACTGAAAGGAAGGTCTTTTTCCGTTCTTGCTACGTGTCCGTGTTCGCTGGTCGCCGCTTTCTTAACGTCGCCTATTGAACGCTTCAACCCCGCGAAGAGCGATTTGCGCATGTGAAACAAAGTGAATAACGCGCCCATAAGCATCCCGCCGATTGCTATCGGGCGGACAATGAATCTCCAGATTTGATTAATCTGGAATCCCTGATTGGACAGTGTTTCCGCGCTTTTGCCCGTCATCAGCGCCCATTCCTGAATGAAGTTGACGTCGCTGATATACGGATAAATGAAATAATAAATT
>CALGII010000008.1 GCA_937915485.1 uncultured Ignavibacteriota bacterium
ATTTTCAGGTATTCACGACAAACGACAACAAAGAAATTATACACGAGGAATTAATTTCGTCACCGAACGGATGCGGATGCAAATCCAACATAGTTGAAAAACTTTCGAGCATCGGCGTAAAAGTCATGCTGGCGGGAAATATCGGCGGCGGGGCAATAAATAAATTAAACGAGAACGGCATAGCGGTTGTCAGGGGTTGTTCCGGCAACGTAAAAAACGTTTTGAACGACTGGCTGAGCGGAAAAATAAAAGACAGCGGTGAATCCTGCAAGGAGCACGAGCATCATCACGGCGAAGGACAGGGCCACGGGCACGAAGGCCGGGATTGCCACGAGCACGGACATAATCACTGAAACGGCGCAATCAATTAGTACATCCGAAGATTTCTTAGAAATGTTTTAAGCGTAAATCCTTAGGCCTGGTTTTAGTATTTCCAATAATAACCGGCAGGAAGAGACGCGTCCGAAAATTCAAATTTAAAATTATGGGTGAAAAACTGGAGCATTGGTATGACGGCCGTTTCTATGACAAATTCATAGCCCCGAATCAGGATGAGGCATTCAGGATAGTACGGGAGTTGATACCGGCCGGCTCGACTGTTCTGGATGCGGGCTGCGGGACGGGAAGATTTTGCTTTCAGTTAAGCGATAAATGCGTCAACATCGACGGCATTGACCCGTCGGACAAGAACATTATTACGGCTAACGCGAAACTTGACCGGTCTTTGAATTCAAATATCAGATTTCATCATAACGACATCAAAACGTTCCTCGTGTCAACCGGAAGCAAATACAATTTTGCCGTGATTTCATACGTCATTCACGAAGTAAAAGAAATTAGAAGAGAAGAAATTTTAAATCTTCTTTCGGCTCACGCGAACAAAATAATCGTTGTAGATTATATTTCTCCGCATCCCAGGACATTTACGGGAATCGTTAACAGGGTTGTCGAGTTTCTCGCCGGAAGAACCCATTACAATAATTTCAGGTCTTATTTACGCGCAGGCGGATTAAAGGGGCTGTCGGAAAAGACCGGATTAAGCATCACAAAGGAAATACGGAATTTTCCGAGAACATCGCACATTATGGTATTATCAAAAATCAACGATTAGCAGACTATAAAATCCGTGTAATTTTTCTTTTCAATATTATTTATTAAAATCAAATCAACATTTATGGAACAGAATCAAGCAATCCCTATGCCGAGAATAGGCGACAAGGCGCCCGAATTCAAGGCGGTTACAACACAGGGGGACATAAATTTCCCCGCCGATTACAAGGGAAACTGGGTAATTTTATTCAGCCATCCAGCCGATTTCACTCCGGTATGCACATCAGAATTCATGACTTTTGCAACCTTAGAAGACAAGTTTGCAAAAGCAAACTGTAAACTTGTAGGACTATCGGTTGACGGGCTTTACAGCCACATTGCCTGGTTAAGAACTATAAGAGAGAAGATTGAATACAAGGGCATGAAGGATGTTGAAGTGCGGTTTCCTTTAATCGAGGATATTACTATGGAAGTCGCGAAGAAATACGGAATGATACAGCCTGGTGAAAGCAGCACAAAAGCAGTACGGGCTGTGTTCTTCATAGACCCGAAAGGAATCATCAGGGCGATTATATATTATCCTTTAAGCCTTGGCCGTAATTTCGACGAACTTTACCGCGCACTAATCGCGATGCAGACCGCGGATAATTTTTCAATTGCAACGCCAGCAGACTGGCAGCCGGGTGACGATGTGATAATTCCCACCGCGGGTTCCTGCGGTGTGGCGAAAGACAGGATGGAAGGCAAAGAAAAAATGAAATGTTACGACTGGTTTTTCTGTACAAAGGAACTGGACAAAGAATCGGTAATCAAAGCGGTGACGAAAAAATAATTCTCCGCTATTATGCGTACGCGGTCTTAAGGCACACATAAGTCCTGCAACAAAAAAACCCGGCAGTTAAAAAATATACTGCCGGGTTTTTATATTCGTTGAAACGCAATCAGGGATACCTGAGAATAATTAATTTTGTTTTATCGGATACGAACACGTGACCGTCGTACTGCGTAATCCCGACGGCGTTTCCCTGCGTGCTGTAGCCCGCGAGGAGCCTCGCATTGGAAGGATTAGAAATGTCGAAAGTCTCGACTCCGCTGTTGTTTTCCGCGGAATAGACATAATTACCGTAAGCGGCGACCGCGAAAGCGGGTCCCAGAGTGCTCAGAAAACCGAGTTGAACTGGGCTCGAAGGATTTGTAACATCAAGCACGAGAACTCCGTTAACGTCGTTCGCAATAAGGGCAATATTGCCGCTGAACTTAATATCGTAAGCGAAATGGTCGTTGAGTCCCTGCGATAATCTTGAGGGTGACTGCGGATTCGAGACGTCAACTATGTCAATCCCCTGATCCTGAACAAGATACGCGGTATTGTTCTTTACCTGTATTTCGTTTATCACGCTGAACGTCTGATAGGCAGTTAATCGGGAAACGTGCGGCAGCGAAGAGATATCGTAAACATACATCGCTTTGCCGCTTCCGCCCGCGTACAGAACCTTGCTCACGGTATCCGCAAAAACGGAATTTATGTCATCGCCCTGAAG
>CALGII010000009.1 GCA_937915485.1 uncultured Ignavibacteriota bacterium
GTAATTAGTAATTAGTAATTAGTAATTAGTAATTAGTAATTAGTAATTAGTAATTTCCCTGCCTTTTAGAGCGGGGTGACAAATCATATCAAAAATCAAAAATTAAAAATCAAAAATTATTGATTCTAAATCCCGCGTTCGTGTGATGGAAATGAACGTTATTTTAAACCGTTGAAACGGTTGTGTTGCGCTTTCTTTTTGACCCACGGTTATCCGCCACGGCGGACGTGGGCTAAGTCGGAGAGCAGTGTTCGTTTTGCTCTCGTTTACTTTTTCGCTTTGTCTTTTATTGCTCCCGAGATTCCCTCTTACGAGGGAATAACAAAGAACGTTATCGCTTATGGATTCCTGTCCCGATAAATCGGGATGCAAAAAGCGCACGTTCGCAGGAATGACAAAAAAGGTACTAACTACTAACTTCTAACTACTAACTACAAACTTCTAACTACTTTTCTTTGAACTCTATTTCAGTTTGGTGCGCGTCGTTTTTATTGCTTACCTCGTACGACATCAAAATCGCGACGGGGCGCGTGCTTTCGAACTTGCTGAGAACTATTTTTATCATACTCATCACGGGTACGGATAGAATCATTCCGACGACGCCCCAGACGTAGCCCCAGAATATTAACGAGAACAGAAGGAGTATGGGGCTGAGGTTCAGGCGGTCGCCGAGGACTTTCGGCTCTATAATGTTTCCGAACACGCTTCCGACAACAGCCATAATCACAAGCAGGACGATGGGCGTAACGAAATTATCGTACTGCATAAGCGAAGTCAGGAACGGCAGAATCGTCGCGATGAACGCGCCAATGTTCGGGATATACGCGAGCACGAAAGTAAGCAGACCCCAGAGTATAGCGAAGTCGAGTCCGAAAATCCAGAACACGATAGTAATCGTGAGCGCGTGCGAGAAGTTAATCAATGTTTTTCCGACAATATATTTCCTGACGTCGAAAAGTATGTCTCCGAGGGCTTCGGTAATTTTCCTTGACTTCTCTGCTGAGAACGCTTTCACGACGCGGCGGCGTATGCTTCCGAATTCCGTGAGAAGAAATATTACATATATGAGTATGAGGACAAAATTCGTGAATATACCCGCGATGCCTGAAATCAAATCGGTTATGACGCCCGCAATCTTTTCGCCGTTGAGGAAATTCGTAATGTTCATCGACTGCTTGTACGATTCCGGAATCCCGAGGTTATCGAAATACACAAGCATCGAATTTATGAGCATCTGGCTTTTCTCGACATATTTCGGGACATCATTCTTAAAAGCGATAATACTCGTATAGACAAAGACGCTTGATATGTTCGCTATTACGAGTATGATTAGAACGATTATAATAATTCCCACGAAGGACGGGACTTTCTTTCTCTTCAGGAACTCATAGAAGGGCGCGAAGAGGAAAGAAATTATCAGCGCAACGAAAAACGGCAGAAGAATCGCCTGCAGTTCTTTCATAATGAAGAACGAGAAGCCCGCGAGAAAGAGGGCAGCGACGATGCTTAGAAATTTAGAGTATTTTGTGTCCACGGTTAATACTTTAAAATTTTCTTATAAGGGATTGGGTCAATCTTCCCCGCCATTTGAAAGCCGCGAAGTCTGAGAGCGCAACTGTCGCAAACGCCGCACGCTTTATCCCCCGACGAATAGCAGGACCAGGTCAGGTGAAGCGGCGCATTCATTTTAAAAGAATACCTTACTATCTTTTCTTTCGTAAAATCTATTATCGGAGTTTCAATTTTAATCTTCGTTCCCGGTTTAGTGCCGAGAGAAATCATTTTTTCATACGCTTTAAAAAATTCCTTCCTGCAGTCGGGATAACCGCTCGAGTCCTCTTCGACGGCGCCGATGAAGACGCTGCGCGCGCCGATAACTTCAGCCCAGGACACTGCAATCGAAAGCAGGTTCGCGTTCCTGAACGGCACATAAGTAGAAGGAACGTTTTTATTTTTCAGGTCCGCCTTCGCGACTTTAATTTTCCTGTCAGTGAGCGACGAGCCGCCTATCTTTTTTAGATAACCGATATCGGTAATTAAACGTTCTTTGACGCGGTAATAATCAGCGACGTCGTGGAACGCTTTAAGTTCGCGGCGTTCGGTCCTCTGTCCGTAATTGACGTGGAGGAACGCGAGGTCGAATTTTTCAAAAGCAAACGCGGCGGTTAGGGTGCTGTCCATACCGCCGCTAGCCAAAACTACCGCTTTATGTCTCTTTACCAGAGCCATTTGAACTCTTTTGCTTTCCGTTCGAGTTCTTCCCTGAAATCGGGATGCGCTATGTCGATGAGAAGTTTAGTTCTCTCGCGCAGAGTTTTCCCGTACAAATCGGCGATGCCGTATTCGGTGATAATAGTCATCACGTCGGCGCGTGTCGTTACGACGCCTGAGCCTTCGGTGAGCATCGGAACGATTTTTGAAATCGTGTTATTCTTAGTGGTTGACGGGAAAGCGAGAATCGAGCGTCCGCCCTTGCTGCGCATCGCTCCGCGGACGAAATCGAGTTGTCCGCCGAAGCCGGAGAATATTCTCGTGCCCATAGAGTCGGAGCAAACCTGACCGCTGAGGTCAACCTGAATCGCGGAGTTTATTGAAATCATATTATCGTTTCTGGAAATGTTCACAGGGTCGTTGACGAATTTCGACGAGCGGAATTCGATTAAGGGATTATTGTGAATGTAATCGAAAACCGTTTTCGTGCCAATAACGAATGAAGACACGACCTTGTTCGGCAGGAATGTTTTTTTCTCGCCGTTTACCACACCGAGGTCAATGAGTTCGATGAGACCGTCGGAGAACATTTCGGTATGGATGCCGAGGTTCTTTTTTTCTTTAAGGAAAGGAAGAACGGCGTCGGGAATAGCGCCTATGCCCATTTGCAGCGTAGCGCCGTCGCAGATAAGCGAAGAAATATGTTCGGCGATTTTCCTGTAAATTTCTTTTTCCTCTTCGGTCGCGTTCGCGTCGACCATCGGGACGTCGAGAAGCGGCCTGTCGACCTCGACTATATGTCTGAGTTTGCTGACGTGAATAAAATTGTCGCCGAGCACTCGGGGCATTTGGGGATTAATCTGAGCGATAATGACCTTCGCGTTTTCAGCCGCGATTTTTGTGACCTCGTTGCTGACACCGTAGGAGCAATAACCGTGCTCGTCGGGAGGCGACAGGTGGAGCATGCAGACGTCAATGGGCATTCTTCCGAGTTCCATCAGCCATCCGATTTCGGAAAGGAACACGGGATAGCAGTCCGCCCTGCCCTCGTTTACAGCCTTTCGAACATTTCCCGCAGTGAACAATGCTTCGTGCACGAAGTGCCCCGCCATTTTAGGGTCAACATAAGGGGCTTTATGGAACGTAGTCAGGTGAGCGACCTTAACGTTTTCAAGTTCTTTATATCTATCGCACATAGCATCAACGAGCACATCGGGAAATGCACTGTTGGCGTGAAGGTAAACTCTATCATTGGACTTAATCACTTTGACAGCTTCTTCTGCTGATACGACCTTACTCTTGTAATTGGGTACAGGCATACGTGAGGTATAGTTTTAAATTTTTGGATACAAGTTTAAGTTGTAAAAATAGCATAATTATTATATTTAAAAAAAGCAAAAATATACGGACAAAAGAGGTGTTTTTTCGGGAAAGACAACCATAAATATCAAAAATCAAAAATAAAAAATCAAAAATACATATGAAAAATAAAAAAGTTACGATACGTAGGAATGCAAAATGAAATATATGCAAATGAATTTCATAAAATGGCCGAATTTTTCTATATCAGAAGACAAATATCATACGACGCTGCGGAAATGAATATATGTAAAAAATATGAAAGTCAGTAGTGTCAGGTGGAAACACCTGACACCACACGAAAAATCAAATATCAAATATAATCCGCCACGGCGGACAAAAATACATATAAAAAATAAAAAAGTTACGATACCTGGAAGTGGAAAATATAGATTATAGAACCGCATAAAATGGGATTGAATCTTTATTCACATCAAAAATCAAATAGGTCAAAGGTCTGTTATTATAACCTAACGGATAATCAGGCAGGTTTTGCCTGCCGCGTCAGGTGGGAACGCCTGACACCACACGATAAATCAAAAATCAAATATTAAAAATCAAAAATGAATATTAAAAATAAAAAATTGCAGGAGCGGTTAGACTATGATAATAGAAATCAAATGTTTTTGGAAAACCCAGTTACAAAAATCAAAATTTTACGGGTGTGAGCGCCTTTATAGACTTTTAATATTCTTGATTTCACTTTTTATATTTTCGATTTCAATTTTTTATATTTGATTTTTGATTTTTTATATGAAAAAAAGCGGGCTTAAAGCCCGCTAAAAAATTGAACATTGAAGATTGACGATTGAAGATTGAATCAAAGGTTACCCACCATTTTTTTCGGGTCAACCCATTGCGTGAACTGCTCGTCGGTGACGAGGCCGAGTTGTATAGCGGCTTCGCGCAGAGTAAGATTTTCCTTATGCGCCTTCTTAGCAATCTTCGCGGCGTTTTCATAACCGATATGCGTATTGAGAGCCGTAACGAGCATTAAAGAATTTTCGAGATGCCTTGCTATTATGGGATAGTTCGGCTCTATGCCGACGGCGCAATGGATATTGAACGACTCGCAGGCATCGCCGAGGAGGCGAGCCGAATGGAGCAGGTTCGTAATCATAAGCGGCTTGAACACATTGAGTTCAAAATGCCCGTATATGCCGCCGGTATTTATCGCGACATCGTTACCGAGAACCTGCGCGCATACCATAGTAAGCGCTTCGCACTGTGTAGGATTCACCTTGCCCGGCATAATCGACGAGCCGGGTTCGTTTTCAGGAATAATCAACTCCCCTATTCCGCTGCGCGGACCCGAAGCGAGAAGGCGTATGTCGTTAGCGATTTTCAGAAGGCTGACGGCGAGAGTTTTCAGGCCGCCCGACGCTTCGACGACGCCGTCGTGCGACGCGAGCGATTCGAATTTATTTTCAGCGGTAACGAACGGAAGTCCCGTGAGTTTTGCGATATGCTTCGCGACGATAACGTCGTAGTTCTTCGGCACGTTAAGCCCCGTACCGACAGCGGAACCGCCGAGTCCGAGTTCGGACAGGTGCGCGAGAGTATTTTTTATCGCTCTCAGGCCGTGGTCAATCTGGGAAACGTATCCCGAAAATTCCTGACCGAGCGTGAGGGGCGTAGCGTCCATAAGGTGCGTGCGTCCGATTTTCACGACTTCGTGAAACTTCTCCGATTTTTCTTTCAGCACAATCATAAGCGCTTCGGCTTTCGGGAGAGTATTTTCGACAATCATCTTATATCCCGCGATATGCATTGCCGTGGGGAAAGTGTCGTTAGACGATTGGGACTTGTTCACGTCGTCGTTCGGGTGCAGGACTTTTTTCGCGTCAGTAAGTTTTCCGCCCGAGAGAACGTGCCCCCTGTTGGCAATGACTTCGTTGAGATTCATATTCGACTGCGTTCCCGAGCCCGTCTGCCAGACGACGAGGGGAAATTCATCGTCGAGTTTTCCGTCGAGAATTTCATCGCAGACCTTACCAATCAATTCCATTTTTTCCTTCGGAAGAACGCCGCATTCGAAGTTCGCCATCGCGGCGGCTTTTTTCAGAATAGCAAAAGCATAAATGACTTCTTTCGGCATAAGTTGTCCGCCGATAGTAAAGTTTAGTTTGGACCGTTGTGTCTGTGCTCCCCAGTATCTTTCTGCAGGCACTTTCACTTCGCCCATCGTATCGTGCTCGATTCTGTATTCCATGATTGTATATTATGATTAGGAAAAAGTTATTTCTTGCCGTGTTCGGCGGTAACGGTCGTGAACAGCCCGCCTCTTCTGGTGAAGACGCCTTTAACTTCCATCCATCTCGGTTTAAGCACAGAAACAAGGTCATCGAGAATCCTGTTAGTAACGTTTTCGTAGAAGATGCCTTCGTTCCTGAACGACTGGAGGTAATACTTCAGCGATTTCAGTTCGACGCATTTCCTTCCCGCGATGTATGAGATTACGATGGTACCGAAGTCCGGCTGCCCGGTTTTAGGGCAGACGGAAGTGAATTCGTCGGTCGTATGGACGATTACGTATTTTCTGCGCGGGTGTGAATTATCGAACGTCTCGAGGATTCTCAGTTTTTTAAAATCCGCATTGGCTTTATTTTTCATTTAAGCGTAATTATTTTATATTGAATTTATGAATTCAGGATAAAAATTGTAACATAAATTTTTTAACAGATACGAATTTATGAAGCGGGGCCTCATCAGCAAAATATTTTTTCTCGATTATAAAATCCTTCACACGAAGGGATTCCACGTATCGTACTGCCCGTCCTGCCGC
>CALGII010000010.1 GCA_937915485.1 uncultured Ignavibacteriota bacterium
TCTCCACGAACGCCTTCATCCCTTCCTTCTTATCCTCCGTCGAAAAAAGAAAATAAAAATTCTTCCTCTCGAACTCTATCCCCGACTCAATCGTCGTATCGAACGCCTTCAGAACGCTCTCCTTCGCCAACTGCACGGCCAGAGTAGGCTTCCCGCAAATCGCCTTCGCCAGCGACATCGCGTCATCGAGATACTTATCGTCGGGAGAAACCTTCGTCAGCAGACCCGCCTCGAACATCTCATAAGCCGACACCATCCTGCCCGTAAGAATAATCTCCATCGCGCGCGCCTTGCCCACGGCTCTCGTAAGCCTCTGCGTACCGCCCGCGCCGGGAATCACGCCCAGATTCACTTCAGGCTGGCCGAACTTCGCCGACTCCGACGCGGCAATCATATCGCACAGCATCGCCAATTCGCATCCGCCGCCAAGCGCATACCCGCTCACCGCGGCGATAACCGGCTTCTTCACCTTCCGAATCACATCCCACGAAGCGAACATTTCCCGCTCGTAAATCTCCGCGGAATTCGCGTCAGCCATCTCCTTAATATCCGCGCCCGCCGCGAACGCCTTATCGCTGCCCGTAATCACAGAGCATCCCGCCTTATCATCCTTATCAGCCGCGGTAAGAACCGAAGCAATTTCGCCCATCAACTCGATATTAAGCGCGTTCATCGCGTCCGGGCGGTTAATCCGAATCAGAACAGTATTCAGGCACCCCGCGTTCTCGGTCTCGGAAACGAGAATGTTCTTGTAACTGCCGTTAATATAAGTTCTCTCTCCCATAATTTTAATAAAATATTAAGTTGAAATTATCAAATATGTATAAGAATAACAATGAATTGCCCCTAAATGTTCAATATTTCACCCATTCCTCACTCCAACCTCCAATCTTCTTGCTCTTATTGCTAACTGTTCATTGCTAATCGTTACTTGAAAACCCCCGCGTAGCAGGCGGCACCTAATAGCATTCTTGAAGTCACAAACTGTGACCTCAAGTCGTCGCTCACCGTAACCCTGAACGCATCCACCGTGGCGGAAACGCTCTTAAAAGTTTCCCCGTTAACGCACTGTTCAATCACAACATTTTAACGCAAACAAATAATTACTATTTTCACATGCACATACTAATTATTACCGATTGTTAATAAAATCAAACTTGCATAAATCTTTCTTTATTCATAAATTCCCAAATATCGCCATAAATAACAACACGACACAAAAATACACCTGACAAATTATCACTTGTTGATAATAATTGATTTTGACTATTTCGGAAATTATACCAAGTTGTATATGAATTATTTCAAAATGAATACTTCTTAAAACGCAACAACCCCGTTATTACTAACGAGGCTGCTGAAAAGTTTTCACAACGGAATAATCCTTATTGTGGTTTGCTTTAAAATGTGAGTAAAAATATAAATAAATTATTCAAATAATCAAATATATATTTTCATGAAAAAGATTCTTGGGCTCGATATTGGAACCAACTCTATTGGATGGGCATTAATTGATTCTGAAAATGGATTTCTTAATAAAATTGTTGATATTGGGTGTAGAATTATACCTGAACAGGATGAACATAGAGACTTTGAAAAAGGAAATGACATTAGTAAAAATGCGCAGCGAAGACAAAAACGGGGTTCGCGTAGGTTAAACCAAAGATATAAACAAAGAAGAAATAACATTATTAAATTATGTAAAATATTAAATATCATTCCATCCGGTTTAGAACCTCTTTTTCTGAAAACAGAATATTCTGGCAATGCTGTTATTCTTCCCGTAAATGCTTTTAACAAGGGTGATTTTCAACACAAACCACAGGAATTGTATGAATTAAGAAATCGTGCCTTGACCGAAAAGATATCTTTGCAGGATTTGTTCAGAATTATCTACCACTTTAATCAAAGAAGGGGTTTTAAGAGTAACAGAAAAACCAATAAGGAGGAAAATAGTCGCGATGATATTGTTGATGATAAAAATAACTTGACAGAAATATCATTTGAAAAAGTGCGCATCATTTCGGTAATTCCAACCGGAGAAAAAAAGGGAAAACGCGGAAAAGAAGAATTACTGATATCTCTTAAGGATGGTAGAATAGCCGTCTCTGATAAATTTCAGTTTAAGAACTTTGTTGATAAGGAAATAATTCTTGAAATAAAAAAAGAATTTATTAAATCAAAAAATGATTTTAAGTTTACTTTTTCATTTCCTTCAAATTGGCAAAAAAGCCGTAAAGAACTAAATGATTTAATAATAAAAAATGGCGGTTATCCGGGAAAATATTTCTTTGGAGAATTTTTAAAAGCACAACAAGAAAATAAACTTTTTAATTTTAAAGTGCGCGAAAACATTGTAAACAGAGAATTATATGAAAATGAATTTCAAGCCGTTTGGAATAAACAGAAAGAATTATGGCGGTATGAAAATGTTGATATTGATTTTTTGCCTGGTTTTAGCGGGTGCGTTGAAAGAATTATACCTTGCAATAACAAAGAACAAAAACAATTGTTCATGTCAAAAGGCCTTGGAGCGTTTCTAAAAAACTATATTATATACTTTCAGAGAGATTTAAAATCTCAGGTTAAATCTATCGGTGATTGCCAGTTTGAAGAAAAATATTTGGAAATAACCGATTTGAAAACCGGAGAATTAAAATTAATACGAAATGGTCCAAAGTGTTCTCCTAAAAGTCATCCTGTTTTTCAAGAGTTCAGAATATGGCAGCAGATCCACAACTTGAAATGTTTTAACGAAAAAATAGAAGAAATACCCATTAGCGACGACGTTAAAATTAAACTGTTCGAATATTTGAACGAAAGAGAGTCTGCAAAAAAAGAGGATGTTGATAAATTATTAAAAAAAATATTAGTAGGATTTGATTATTCAAACATTAGTGAACATTCAACGTGGGTTGGGAATAAGACACGACATTTTTTTAAGAAACTCTTCAAAAAATTTGATTACGATGGTGAAAATATATTTAATGACAGTGATAAATATTTTCGCTTATGGCATTTGATTTACTCTGTTTCTGATGAGAAGGGAATTAAAACAGGACTTAAAAGAATTGACGTTAATATGCCCGAAGAATTGATTACCGCTCTGACAAAATCGATTTTCAGCGAAGAACAATATGCATCTTTAAGCCTTAAAGCATTAAATAATATTCTCCCATTGATGCGATGCGGGAAATTGTTCAGACAAGAAAATGTTTCTAAGTTTGCCGAATCAAGAATTAAATCCTTTCTAAATGACGATAGCGATTCTGATTTTGACGCTAAAACACTTGAAACACTTAAGAAGAAGAAATTATACACCGAATTTTACGGTTTGTCTTATTACGAATCAGCCTCATTGATTTATGGCAAACATTCAGCGAAGCAACTTGATTTATATTCTTCTCCGGACGAAATGATTTCTATTAAGCAAAATTCTCTAAGAAATCCTGTGGTTGAACAGATTGTAAATGAAACACTTATGCTCGTTAAGGATATTTGGAAAACTTACCCCGATTTAAAAGACGGGGAAATCAAAATTGAACTAGCCAGAGAATTAAAATCGAATAAAGAAGAAAGAAAAGAAATGTCAAGACTGCAATACGAGAATTATCAAACAAACGAAAAGATAATTGAAGAAATAAAAAGGCATTTCGGTGATTCACATAATCCGTCTTTGTCAGATATCGAAAAGGTGAAGTTATGGAATGAGGCTCGAAAACAATCTGTATATACTGGAAAAACACTCGATATTAGCGAAGTCCTGTCCGCATCCACTGAAATTGATCACATTATTCCTCGTTCACGATTTTATAATGATGGCCTTGTGAACAAAGTTGTTTGTGAAAGCTCCATAAATGCGGATAAGGGAAATATGACTGCTTATGAGTATATGAATACGGGTACAAAATTGAAAAAACTCAATTATAATGAGTTTCTTTCGTTGATAAAATATCTTCCGCGAGGTAAAAAAAATCTTCTCACTCTTAAAGAAATTCCCGATGACTTCATACAAAGACAATTAAAGGAAACCCAATATATTACTAAAAAAGTTAAAGAAGAACTGGGTAAAATTGTGGGAAACTTGAACGTCGGTACAACTACAGGTCGAATAACCGATTATTTAAAAGATCAATGGGGATTATCTGAACTTATGCGCAACTTAATCGCTCCCCGTTTCGAAAAGCTTCAAGAACAATTCGGGATAAATTTAATAAAGAAAGTAGATGTACTTAACCGTGAGAATAAGCCATCCGGAAAGAAACGAACTATTATAAAGGGTTTTTCAAAAAGATATGACCACAGACATCATGCGCTAGACGCACTTATCGTTTCCTGTACAAGGCAAGGCATTATTCAGCAGTTAAATCTTCTAAATCAAATAAACAACAACAGAATCAAGCCTAAGGAAGATATGTTTAATGGCAGTCCTCGCAAATTTATCCCGCCCACAGGGAAAGAGGATAAAGGTGCGTCAATATTTTATTCGCTTGCCGAAGATGCGGCAAATTCTATTATTGTTTCGTATAAAAATAAAAAACGGTTATTGGCAAAAGGTAATAATTGGTATCAGATTTTTGATTCGGCTTCTAACAAAATTATAAAAGTAAAACAAACCGAAAGTTCAACAATTAAAAAAAACTGGTCTATTAAAGGTCAACTACACAAAGAAACAAATTATGGATTGATAAAATACAACGGGGCGTTGCGTCATTCGTCTCGCTGCTCGCTTTCTTCGCTAACTTCAAACAAAATTTCCAATATTGCCGATTATACTTTAAAGAACCAAGTTTTAACTCATATTAATAAAAGTGAATATTCCGGTGATCTAAAAAAAGCATTTAGTCCGGAAGGCCTAATGGAATTTAATAGTAAAAGAATAATCCCGGTCTATTCAGTTAGGGTTATTGAAGATGGTTTAATCGACAAAGTAAAAGGAAAAACGCCCTTGTATGATTTCGACCGTAAACTATTCGTCGAAAAAGGCGGGAATTATTGCGTGGCTTTCTATGAACACCCCGAAACTAAATTAAGAAAATTTGATGTGGTCTCTTTTTTTGATGCCGTGCATCTTAAAGTAAATGGAGAGAATCCCTATCAAACCGAAATGGGTCATGGGTATATAAATGAAGGCTATAGATTAATATTTACTCTTTCTCATAATGATTTGGTTTATATACCACAAAATGCTGTGTTAGACAGTATTGATTGGAAAAGCAAAAAATTGTTTCCACAAATATACCGTATTGTTAAATTTTCAGATAATCGGTTATATTTTCAACCTCATTATTTTGCTAAAGAAATCACGATTCATCATGGTGTGGCTAAAACTGCTTCCGATTATAAAGGCGAATTTTCTAAAGGAACTAATGGAACTGAAAAAGTTTTTAATTCTGATGTTTCAATCAAGGATATTTGTATCAAATTAGATATTGATAGGCTCGGAAATATTAAACCATTCTATCAGCTATGATAAAAAAAACTCTGTATTTCGGTAATCCGTGCTATCTGTACACTAAGGACGAACAAATATTTATAAAGAAAAATGATGAATCAGGTACTGAGGAGGTCGTATCAATTCCGATTGAAGATACAGGCGTTATTATTGTTGACCATTACGGCGTAACCTTGTCACAGGCGCTTCTCGCTAAACTAAACGAAAATAACATCGCTGTAATTATCTGTAACGAAAAACACATGCCTGTTTCTATGCTTCTTAACCTCGATGGAAACTGCGTCCAATCCGAACGATTCAAGGCTCAGATTAATGCGAAAAGACCTCTCTTAAAAAACCTATGGCAGCAAACCGTTTCTTATAAGATCTATAATCAGGCTATGCTCCTTAATAAAAACAAGATCGAATTCCGTAATATGATTGCTTGGTCTAATGATGTGAAATCTGGAGACAGCACGAATATCGAAGCGCGCGCTTCCGCTTATTACTGGAAGAACTTGTTCCCTAAGCATCTTGTCTTCTTTCGTGACAGATTTGGTCCTCCGCCTAACAATTTATTAAACTACGGCTACGCTGTTCTTCGCGCTATTATTGCGCGAGGACTCGTCGGTTCCGGCTTGCTGCCGACACTCGGTATTCATCATAAGAATAAATATAATGCTTACTGCCTTGCGGATGATATTATGGAGCCTTATCGCCCCTTTGTTGACGAGATTGTTTTATCAATTGTAAATAGATTTTCGGATTATTCCGAATTGACTGTCGAACTTAAAAAAATTCTTCTTAATATTCCCGCTCTTGACATTCATTTCGGAGAGGAAAAAAGCCCCCTTATGATCGGGCTTCAAAGAACAACTTCCTCGCTTGCTAAATGCTATAAGGGAGAAACAAAAACAATTGTTTACCCCGAATTATGTTAAACCGCTTAAACGAGTATAGAATAGTGTGGGTTATGGTTTTTTTCGATTTGCCTACGGATACCGAAAGGGATAGGAAAAATTATACCCGCTTCAGAAAATCCCTTCTTAAAGACGGTTTCGAAATGTTTCAATTCTCAATATACACGAGGCACTGTTCAAGTTACGAAAATGCAGTCGTCCATGTCAAAAGAGTTAAAAGTGTTTTACCTCCGAAAGGCGATGTCGGCTTGATGTTCATCACGGATAAGCAATTCGGTATGATTGAGATTTTTCACGGAAAGGTTCAGGCAGAAGTTAAGCCGCCTCCTCAACAACTCGAACTTTTCTAAATAAAAAATGGGTTATAACGGTATAACCCATTTTCATTAAGACGATTTTTTCTTCTCTTAAAATCCCCTAACTGCCATATTTTCATTGCTTTTGACGAGTTTGTACTCTACAAAAAATCGTCAAACTCACATTTGAAAGCAAACCACAACAATTGCAAGTTACTTGATAAAAGCGCGTGAACTCTACAAAAAATCGTCAAACTCACATTTGAAAGCAAACCACAACCAGTGAATCAATACGGGTAATTTTCCGTAAACTCTACAAAAAATCGTCAAACTCACATTTGAAAGCAAACCACAACCATTTCAGGCGTAACAGTAAAGAAATTAGTACTCTACAAAAAATCGTCAAACTCACATTTGAAAGCAAACCACAACTTAAGAGAAATCAGTAAGGAATTAGCGGATACTCTACAAAAAATCGTCAAACTCACATTTGAAAGCAAACCACAACGTTCTTCGTATGCGGAAATGATTTTTGTTTACTCTACAAAAAATCGTCAAACTCACATTTGAAAGCAAACCACAACAGCGTTGCCGGTATATCAAGATTCCATAACACTCTACAAAAAATCGTCAAACTCACATTTGAAAGCAAACCACAACTTGCTGTCGTGGTTTTGGCTATCGTGATTTACTCTACAAAAAATCGTCAAACTCACATTTGAAAGCAAACCACAACCGAATACCAATCTTGTATTTGTATCGGCATACTCTACAAAAAATCGTCAAACTCACATTTGAAAGCAAACCACAACCTTCTCTTTCGCCGTATACGTTCTTTTCGTACTCTACAAAAAATCGTCAAACTCACATTTGAAAGCAAACCACAACCGTAGTAGCAGACGTCCCAGAGCTGGCAACACTCTACAAAAAATCGTCAAACTCACATTTGAAAGCAAACCACAACCGAAAGAAGTTCATCCCATATTTTTATATACTCTACAAAAAATCGTCAAACTCACATTTGAAAGCAAACCACAACCAACAACAATAAGGATTTCATCTGCACAGAACTCTACAAAAAATCGTCAAACTCACATTTGAAAGCAAACCACAACGTTCATCATTGCGCAGATGACACCGAGCATACTCTACAAAAAATCGTCAAACTCACATTTGAAAGCAAACCACAACTTCCTTGCCGCCGCCGCGTTTAATTCGTTTACTCTACAAAAAATCGTCAAACTCACATTTGAAAGCAAACCACAACTCGTCTGGCATACCCCGCCTATGTGAAGGTACTCTACAAAAAATCGTCAAACTCACATTTGAAAGCAAACCACAACGAGTGCCGTTCGGCTCTCACAAGAAAGGCGACTCTACAAAAAATCGTCAAACTCACATTTGAAAGCAAACCACAACCAGTGGGGTATTTGTTTGTTATCGAGTGCTACTCTACAAAAAATCGTCAAACTCACATTTGAAAGCAAACCACAACCGCAATTCAAAACAGATATCACGAAGATTCACTCTACAAAAAATCGTCAAACTCACATTTGAAAGCAAACCACAACCGAAACCGATTAAGTGAACGTAATCGACTAACTCTACAAAAAATCGTCAAACTCACATTTGAAAGCAAACCACAACCGCTCTTATGTTATTCCGAGTAATCCGCAAACTCTACAAAAAATCGTCAAACTCACATTTGAAAGCAAACCACAACAATTCCATGGATTGCCGTTGCCTCTTCCGGACTCTACAAAAAATCGTCAAACTCACATTTGAAAGCAAACCACAACCTCCGCATTGTAGCCAGTATGTAAGCGAACACTCTACAAAAAATCGTCAAACTCACATTTGAAAGCAAACCACAACCCTTCAAGAATGATTGTCCTGCCCGCGTTTACTCTACAAAAAATCGTCAAACTCACATTTGAAAGCAAACCACAACTGAATCCTTGCCACGCGCCGGTGTTCGGGTACTCTACAAAAAATCGTCAAACTCACATTTGAAAGCAAACCACAACTCTTCCATAGCGATTAAGGTTTTTATAAAGACTCTACAAAAAATCGTCAAACTCACATTTGAAAGCAAACCACAACCGATATAAAAGACTTCCTATCATTCAACGAACTCTACAAAAAATCGTCAAACTCACATTTGAAAGCAAACCACAACAGCAGTCGTGCCTTTCAGTGTGGTCCCTGTACTCTACAAAAAATCGTCAAACTCACATTTGAAAGCAAACCACAACTTGCTCTTCGCTCTTAATTGCGCGCTCTTTACTCTACAAAAAATCGTCAAACTCACATTTGAAAGCAAACCACAACGATATATACTTTCGGGAGTGAGGCGTTATTACTCTACAAAAAATCGTCAAACTCACATTTGAAAGCAAACCACAACACTTCGAGTTCACGGCACTCGCGAAAGAAGACTCTACAAAAAATCGTCAAACTCACATTTGAAAGCAAACCACAACTATGTAGAGTTTATCGCCGTAGAAATAATAACTCTACAAAAAATCGTCAAACTCACATTTGAAAGCAAACCACAACCGTGCGCTGAAACTATACCCTAACGGCTGCACTCTACAAAAAATCGTCAAACTCACATTTGAAAGCAAACCACAACTATGTTTTTAAATGGGGGCGGTTGTTTAGCACTCTACAAAAAATCGTCAAACTCACATTTGAAAGCAAACCACAACGTATCTCGCGAACTTGCTACATCAATTTGTACTCTACAAAAAATCGTCAAACTCATCCCGAATCCTCGGGAAAAGCAAACCACAACAAAAAATAAGTGATAAAGAAACTACTTAAAACTCAATAAAAAAACATCAAACTCATCTTTATTGTCGAAAAAGCACCCACAACAGGTTATCACAATATGAGATATCCTTTAGAAAAACAATCTTAAATTTTTCCCTAACTCCCTGTTTTATCCGCTCTTTCTGTGTGCTTAAAAGAAAAAAATCACCTTAAAAACCGATTTCGCTTGCTCCTATCCCCCTGTTTTTCCTTCACTTACGAGCCTTCTCGGTCATTTATTGAATAATTTTTCCCGTCCGTATTTATATTTGTATATGAAATATATTCATTATGGAATTAAGAAGAATTAAAGGTCTCGGCTCGATCGACGAAAATTATGACGGGGATGAAATCCCGGCGCCTCCGTCGTGCTCCGATAACCCCGTCGCGGGCGCCGATGAAAACTACGATATCGAAAGCCTTCAGAAAAAATATCCCGACGATGATGATATACCTGACGATCTCGATGACAACCCTGCTCGCGCGGATGATTCTGAACCGGATGAAAATGAAGATGAATCAAAACCCGTCGAAGACAAAATTGCTTTCAATTATGTCCGCGTCGAGGAAATTACACGTAACGACGATGCCGTGAATGACTTCATCTCCAATACCCTTATTCCCGCTCTCCTCGATTACACTAAATCGAGCGGGTCTAACAAGTACGATTACTCTCTCATAAAATTCATTCATAAACTCGGATGCTCCGTCTCGTTTGTCTTCGCCCTTGCCGACGTTTTCTGCGACGTCTCTAACGCCCTTCAGATGGCTGTCGAAACCTCCGAAGAGCGCATCGTTACTATGAGCATTGACCTCCGCGAAGCCTCCCGCATCATCGAATATTATCGTAAACTTTTTTATAAGTATGACAAGAGAACGATTTTCGCTTTCAATAAAATCGATAAATATAATACACATAAGGAACCGCTTGACCTTATTTCTTATCTAACCCCTTTATATAAATTTGATGACATTAAACGTGCAAAAGGACTTAAGTAAACAACTGGCATTTATTAAAATGCGCATAGAGGGCGTAACGCTCCTCGAAATTTCCAACCGCCTCGGCATCTCTTTCCCTACTGCCGTCCGCTGGAATAAAGCCCATAAATCCGACGTTCTTCAGGCGCGTAATGCGCAGGTCGAAAACCTGAGAAAAAAAATTATGGACCGCTATAACTCCTATTTCGATTTCCTCGACTCTCAATTGGAACGCCTCAAAGCGGAAATCGCGCTCCATAAAGAAATCGCGATGACATATCCGAACCTCATAAAGTATTCTATCAAAATTCTCGAAGCCCAGAACCGCATAAACATATTCCGAAAGTATTCCTATAAACCGCCCGACCAGGATATCACACTCGATATCGAAGACACCCCCGCGGATCAGGAATCATCTCTGGAACAAAATTCACCGCCGGAACAATCCGACGCCGATATCGAAAATGATCCTCCTGAACAATCCGCCGACAATATCGAAAATAATACATCCGGTCAAGTTGCTGATACCGGCTCTGAGAACAATACATCCGGTCAAGTTGCCGAAACCGGCTCTGATAAAAACACATCCGGTCACATCACCCTAACGGAAAATTCACCGCCTTAATCCGTCGCATTCTATCATTCACTAGAAACTCGATAATACTAGCGAGTATTAATGGAAACCATTACTCGAAAATATTCACAATAGAAAATATTGAAAACGCTGAAACACATATCAAAAAAGTTCTTTGACATAACCGCCCCATTCAAATCAACGATACAAACATTTACGATCTTCTTAGTGCTCTAAGTGCCTTAGTGGTCATCGTTCTTGCTCTGCTCTTAATTGCTAACTGTTAAATGTTAACTGCTAATTGTAACCGCTCTTGCTCTAATCCGCGTCTCTCTTTTCTTTCGTTCTTTCACGCGGGAACCCTAAAAAGAATCTCTGCTCTTCTTCGTGTCCTAAGTGTCTTAGTGGTAATCGTTTTTGCTCGCTCTTAATTGCTAACTGTTAAATGTTAACCGCTAATTGTCCCCGCTCTTGCTCTAAAATCCGCATCTCTCCAATCTTTCTGTTCTTTCACGCGGGAACCCTAAAAAAAATCTCTGCTCTTCTTCGTGTCCTAAGTGTCTTAGTGGTGAAATCTCTGCTCTTCTCTGTGGTGAAAGCTCTTGCTCTAAAATCCGCGTCTCTCTTTTCTTTCGTTCTTTCACGGGGGACCCTAAAAAAATCTCTTGTTCTTCTTTGTGTCCTTAGTGCCTCTGTGGTGAAATCTCTTGCTCTAATCCGCGAAATCCCTTCTTTCTGTTCTTTCACACGGGAACTCAAAAAAAAATCTCTGCTCTTCTCTGTGCCCTCGGTGTGCTCAGTGGTGAAATCTCTTGCTATAATCCGCGAAATCCCTTCTTTCTGTTCTTTCACGCGGGAACCCTAAAAAAATTTCTGCTCTTCTCTGTGCCCTCGGTGTGCTCAGTGGTGAAATCTCTGCTCTTCTTTGTGGTGAACCGCTCTTTTTTGCATTTGATAACTTTTCGAAACTTTCTGATAACTTTTTTTGCATCATCTTTCTAAGTACCTGTTTTCCTTATTCTCCCGAATAAATTTTCGCGAAAAACTTATCAAATCTGATAACTTTTGATAACCTCGTTATCAATAATCCCCCGCTCTTGCTCTGCTCTTAATTGCTAACTGTTAAATGTTAATCGCTAATTGTCCCCGCTCTTACTCTAAAATCCGCGTCTTTCCAATCTTTCGTTCTTTCACGCGGGAACCCTAAAAAAAATCTCTTGCTCTAATTCGTGAAAATTCGTGTCAATTAGCGGCTAATGCTCTCGCTCTTTTCTTTCAGTGGTTCCGTTTATGGATCCCGGCTAAGATCACGCCGGGATGACAAAGAAAGAGGCTCTTGCTCTTCTCCGTGTCCTCTGTGGTGAAATCTCTCGCTCTTATATATATGTAAAATCTCTTGCTCTAATCAGTGATAATTAGTGTAAATTAGTGGCAGAAAGCTCTTGCTCTAATCCGCGTCTTTCCTTTCTTTCATTCTTTCACGCGGGAACCCTAAAAAAAATCTCTTGCTCTAATTCGTGAAAATTAGCGTCAATTCGCGGCTGATGCTCTCGCTCTTATATATATGTAAAATCTCTTGCTCTAATCAGTGATAATTAGTGTAAATTAGTGGCAGAAAGTTCTTGTTCTCCTCTGTGCTCTTTGTGGTCTCAGTGGTTAAATCTTTGCTCTTATATCTAATTAAATCTCTTTCTCTTCTTCGTGTCCTTAGTGCCTTAGTGGTGAAAGCTCTTGCTCTTAATTGCTAATTGTTAATCGTTAATCGCTAATTGTATAAGCTTATTCCATTTCGATTAAACTTAAAAAAACATAATTTTAGGCGTGAGCGCTTCCGCATATAATATTAGAAGATTTTCGCTTCTCAAGCCACGGTACGTTATTATTATCTCCAGCGTCCTCGTGCTCATAATGATTGCCTCGACGTTCTACGAATACAATCTTAACAAGAAGGAGATTTACCAGATTCTCAACGAATACGCGAACTCGATGATTCACACCGTTTCGATGAGCAGCGCCAACTCGATAATTTCCGACAGGGAAATGGAAAGTCTGCTCGCGCAGCACCTGCTCAGCGCGGCGAAGAATACCGCACGGGTTGACAGCCTCGGTTATCTTTCGAGCGACGCGCTCATACGGCTCGCGGAAGAGAACGACGTGTTCAGGATTAACGTGTTCGACAGAAGCGGAAAAAGGGTTATGAGCAGCAACATTCACGACGTTCACACGGGCGCCGTACAGAAATACGCCCAGATTGATTACATCGACCCGATTCTCCGCGGGCAGAAAAGGGAAATGATTATCGGTTTGAAGGAAGCGCGGATGGAAAAGGGAAACCGCTTCGCCGTCGCGGTCGCGCGCCCGTACAACAGAGGCGCGATTGTCGTGAACCTCGACGCGGAATCTTACATCGGATTCAGGAACAGAATCGGTTTCGGCAAACTTGTTCTCGACATCGGCTCCGCGACAGGCATCGAGTACATAATTCTCCAGAACCCGAAGGAAATTCTCGCGGCGAACAAGAACGTGAACGAACTTCCGCCGTACGAAAAGGACGACACGCTCAGGAAAGTTTTTGAAACAGGCGAGACGATGTCCAGAACGACCGTGTTCGAGGGCAAGGATATTTACGAGGCGATAAGTTTATTCAAAATTGACAACGAGAAAATCGGGCTATTCAGGATTGGACTCGGAATGGAGGAAATAAACTCCGCCGAGTCGAGAATGTTCAGGCGCGGCATAATCACGTCGCTCGTGGTTATAGTGATTTCCGTGATTGTTCTTTCGGTCATAATCTCGAATCAAAACTACAGCATAATCTCGAACGAGTTCAGGAAGATAAAAACGTTTACGGGAAGCGTGCTTGAGAACATGACGCTCGCAATCGTGACGGTTGACAATGACGGGCGGATAAAGATATTCAACAAGTCGGCTTTTGAAATATTCGGCATACCTTACGCGGATTACGAAAATAAAAATCTGGACGATGTCGAGAGACTTCCCGGATTCATAAAGGAACTTCTGGGAAACAAGAATCAGGTAAAAAATCTCGAAGAGGAATTCGAACTCAATTCCGAGAAACGCTCTCTGCTGATAAACTCGGCGATTGTAAGAAACGAAATCGGCGAGACAGATACTTATTCTCTCGTTATCGAGGACGTTACGGAGACGAGGGAAATACAGAAACATCTGGCGCAGAGCGAGCGGCTGGCTTCGATGGGCGAACTCGCTTCGGGAGTCGCGCACGAAATACGCAATCCGCTGAACACGATAAACATGATAGCGCAGAGGATGGACAGGGAATATTCGGGAAGGCTTTCGTCGGACGATTTCAACACGCTGGTCGAGATTCTCCGTTCGGAATCGAAGCGCGTCAACGGGATTATCGAGCAGTTCCTTTATTTCGCGCGCCCCGCTAAACCGAACGTAACGGAGTTCGAGGTGGCAAGTCTTCTCAACGCGGTCGGTAAGATCGCGGAAATTCAAACCGCGGAAAAGGGAATCGCCTTCTCTCTCGAAGCGGGCGAAGGCGCCGCGATGACGGCTGATTACCAGCAGTTGAAACAGGTGTTCATAAACCTAATCAGGAACGCCGTCGAGGCGACCGATTCGGGCGGTAAGATTAAAATCGCGCACAGGCAGGAAGGCGGAAAAAATATTTTCGATGTGAGCG
>CALGII010000011.1 GCA_937915485.1 uncultured Ignavibacteriota bacterium
GGAGACGGAGCGGTGTAATTCACGTAAAAATAACCGTTCGACTGATAGTTCGGGTGAAAAGCCAGACCGAGCAAGCCCTCTTCGCCCGAAGACGATGATATTTTATTTGAAATATTAAGGAAGACTTTGGAAGTCGCGGCGTTCGAGTCGTTTGCGAATACGATGATTTTTCCGTCCTGCTGAACGACGAAGTTCCTGTTCGTGCCGTCACCCGCGTGTGTAAAATGAAGCGGTTTGTTGAATGTCAGACCCGGAAAAGCGTCTACGAGTTGTATGTTAGGATTCTGAGCGCAAGCGGTAACCGCCAGCATCAGAAAAGCCAGTAAAATTATTGTGTTTTTCATTTTTCCTCTTTATTCGGATAACAAATTTGGAATCAATAAAATCCATTATTTTTATGGACCGGTGATTTCCGGATGCCAGGTCAGGAAATATCATAAAAAACATGACAGCAGTCAGAGCAGGATTAAATTTAATTTATATCCAGGCTCTTTGAATTTTCAGTTTCCTTATTTTGTTATTTCAATTATACGCCTTATAACCTATTTTTTACGAAATTACGTTATGAACGAAGAGAGATTAAATATTATAAAAGAGAAACTTAACGGTTTAGGTGTCGAGTTTTACGACGTCAATGGTACGCCCGGAATTATTACGTCTCCTGAAAATGTTCTGAAAATATGCGACATACTGAAAAATGACGGGTCAATCTCGTTCGAACAGTGCAGGGACACGGTAGGCGTTGACAGGTTTGCGAAGAAAAACAGATTCGAAGTGATTTACAGTTTGTATTCACTTAAATACAGGGACAGGATTTTTGTAAAAGTCATCATAGAAGACAACAAGAAACCGGAAACACCTACGTTGACGAATCTGTGGAATTCAGTCAACTGGTACGAAAGGGAAGCCTACGATATGTTTGGAATAGTCTTTACGGGGCATCCCGACTTAAGAAGAATTTACATGCCCGAAGAGTTTGAATATTATCCTTTGAGAAAAGATTTTCCTCTGATGGGAATTCCGGGTTCAATAAATTTGCCGAAAAAATAGAATTATGCCTCACACCGTATACGAAAAACTGAAGAATAACGATCCGAGCATTCCAAAATCAAAAATTCTGGAAGCGCTTGAGTCACAGGATTTGAGCCTTGAATTTAATGACGCGCTTGAGAATGAAATGGTGCTTAACATGGGACCGCAGCATCCCGCTACACACGGAGTCTTAAGACTGCTGCTGAGTCTCGACGGGGAAACCATAAAGAAGGCGGTTCCCGACCTCGGTTATCTTCACAGGGGTTATGAGAAACTCGCTGAGAACATGTCGTATCACGAGTTCATTCCGCATACCGACAGGCTTGATTATCTTCAGCCCGTCGCTAATAACATCGCGTACACTCTCGCGGTGGAAAAACTTCTGAATCTTGAGATTCCCGAAAGGTCAAAGTATCTCAGGACTCTCTCGGCCGAACTCGGCAGAATACAATCGCACTTAATCGCGTACGGTACAACCGTGATGGATACGGGTGGGCTGACGCCTTTCTTATGGGCAATGCGCGAGAGGGAAAAAATACTCGACATTTATGATATGTATATCGGCGTCAGATTCACGACTTCTTATTCGAGAATCGGAGGAGTGGCTCAGGATATCACGGACGAGGCAATCGCCGCGATACTGAAGTTCACGGACGAGTTCCCGGGTTATCTGAAAGAGATGCGGGATATCATAGAGAGGAACAGGGTATTCGTCGACAGGCTTGAGGGAATCGGATACATGTCGAAGGAAGACGTGATTAATTACGGGATTACGGGACCGATACTTCGCGCGACAGGTGTCGATTGCGATTTAAGAAAAGACAGTCCGTATCTCGCGTATGATAAAGTTGATTTCGACGTGCCGACGACAACCGAAAGCGACAGTCTCGCAAGGTTCTGGATTAGGTTCGAGGAAATGTACCAGTCCGCAAAAATAATAAGGCAGTGCATTGAAAAAATGCCGAAGGGACCCGTGAACGCCCTATCACCGAAAAAATCACTTCCGAACAAGGAGAAGATATATACGAAAATGGAAGAACTGATACACGATTTCATGCTGATAAATTTCGGACAGAATCCGCCTGTCGGAGAATCGTACGGCGCCGTTGAATCCTCAAAGGGTGAACTCGGTTTTTATATAATAAGCGACGGCAGCGGCAAACCGTTCAGGACCAAGATACACTCGCCGTCATTCTGCAATCTTCAGGCAATTCCCGTTATGCTTAAAGACAGTCTTATTTCCGATTCAGTCGTCATAATCGGCGGAATTGATCCCGTGATGGGAGAAGCCGATAAATAATTTGAAAATATATTAATAATCCGAATGCAGTTATTCAACGAAGAAGAGTTAAAAAGAATCGAAGAGATTAAGTCACATTACCCCGATGCCCGCGCGGCTCTGCTTCCCGTGCTCTGGATGGTTCAGGAAAAGGAAGGATGGATATCGCCGGACTCGATGAAATATGCGGGTGATTTGCTCGGCGTTCCGTATGAGCACATACTCGGTGTTGTGTCGTTCTATACGATGTTCAACAAACAGCCGAGAGGAAAATATCACCTGCAGATTTGCACGAACGTTTCCTGCATGCTGAGGGGCGGGTATGAACTTTATAATTACGTATCGGAGAAACTCGGAATAAAGAACAACGAAACGACTGCAGACGGAATGTTCACGATTGAAGAAGTAGAATGCCTCGGCTCCTGCGCGACCGCGCCGATGATGCAGGTGAACAACAAGGAATATTACGAGAATCTGGATACCAATAAAGTAGAAACGCTCATCGAAGAATTTAGCAAACATATTAAGTGAATTGACTACTAGGTCACACAGAGATACACTGAGAAGCACGGAGTATCACAGAGATAAGATAAGGTTTTAAATTAGGTTTTTCCCGTATTGTGGTAAATCAATTATTTATGGATATTAATTTAATCACAGGCGGGATAATTGGGGCGGCTATAGAAGTACATAAAGTGCTGGGACCCGGACTTTTAGAAAGCGCGTATGAAGAGTGCCTTTCGAAAGAGTTGGTTGATAGTGGTTTTTTTATCGAAAGGCAGAAACCCGTTCCGGTGATATACAAGGATATAAAACTTGATTTCGGGTACAGACTTGATTTACTAGTGAATAAAACCGTAATAGTTGAAATAAAATCTATTGACGGAATATTACCTGTTCATGAAGCGCAAATTCTTACGTACATGAAATTTGCAGAAATTAGAGTTGGTTTATTGATTAATTTTAATGTAACAAAACTGACAAACGGTTTAAGACGATTTGTACTTTAATCTCTGTGTTTCTCTGTGGTATCTCTGTGTTTCTCTGTGTAACATAAACAGTTTGATAAACCGGAAGCAGGATAGTTTAATAAAGAAATGCAATTTTTATGAAAATAATTTTAAAGGAAATACCTGATTTACACAGGATAGACGTTTACGAATCGAACGGCGGCTATTCCGCATTCAGGAAGGCTTTGAAGGAAATGAGCCCCGATGAAGTAACTAACGAGGTAAAGAACTCAAACCTCAGAGGCAGAGGCGGCGCTTGTTTCCCGACGGGTCTTAAGTGGACATTCATGCCAAAGACCGGCGACAAACCAAAATACCTGTGCTGTAACGGCGACGAGTCGGAACCGGGAAGTTTCAAGGACAGGGAAATATTTGAGAAAAATCCGCACCAGTTCATCGAAGGCGTTCTGCTTGCCTGTTACGCGATGGGAATTAAATCCGCATACGTTTACATAAGGGGCGAGTATTACAAATGGATAAATCTGCTTCAGGCGGCGATTGACGATGCTTATAAAAAAGGGTACATAGGGAAAAACATACTCGGCACAGATTTTTCAACCGATGTTTACATTCACCGCGGAGCGGGCGCTTACATCTGCGGCGAAGAATCGGCGCTTATGAATTCAATCGAAGGCAAGCGCGGCTATCCGAGAGTCAAGCCTCCGTTTCCCGCGGCTAACGGACTGTGGGGATGCCCGACGACTATTAACAATATCGAAACTCTCGCGAACGTTCCCGAAATAATCAAGAACGGGGCGGAGTGGTTCTCGAAAATAGGCGCGCCAAAACATCCCGGCACGCTTCTCTTCGGGGTAAGCGGTCACGTGAACAAACCCGGAGTCTATGAACTTCCAACAGGCACGCCGCTGATGACAATAATCGATGATTACTGCGGCGGAATTCTCGGCGGCAAAGAAATCAAAATGGTCATTCCCGGCGGCTCATCGATGCCGCCTCTCACGAAAGAGGAATGCCTGAAAGCGAACATGGACAATGAAAGTCTCAAGGAGTTCAGTTCTTCGATAGGAACGGCCGGTGTAATGGTAATGAATGAGGACACGGATATTCTCAAAGTGCTGATAAGAATAGCGAAGTTTTATTACCACGAATCCTGCGGACAATGCACGCCCTGCAGGGAAGGAACCGGATGGCTTTTGAGAGTTCTGAAAAGAATTGATGACGGCAAGGGGAGGCTGAGCGATCTCGAACTGCTCACATCGGTTGCTCAAAACATTGAGGGCAATACAATCTGCGCGCTCGGTGACGCCGCCGCCTGGCCGGTTAAATGGACCGTGAAAAAATTCAGGGAGGAATTCGTAAAAAGAATACCCAAAGATGAAATTGATGTTCCCGTCTTGAATAAAGTGCATTCGCTAAGATAGCATTACCAAACGGGAAAAGTTCTTCAAGAAAATTCCATTAAGAGATTAGAATTAATAAGCCCCGTTAGGGGCTTATTAATTTATAACGAATCAAATTTATTTCCCGATAAGTTCGTGAATTTTGAACGCGCAGTATCTCGCGTAATCTAGATCGTGCATCGCGTTATTTGCCATCGTGGTTTTCTGTCCGTCAAATTCGCATCTGTTGAACAAATCCATTTCGGCAATCTTATTGTTCGCGTTATCAAGAAAAGTAACCTTCGTGTGTAAAATGAACTTGTCCTTGAAATAAGGTCTCGAAATCCTGATTACCCCTTCCCCTGTATCGGAAATCTTCGAGGTCATGTTGCTCCTTATCATTCCTGCAAGTTTCTGACCTCTCGCTTCGGCAATTTTCGGCGGCTCGTCGAGCAGTTCCTCGGGACTCGTCGAATCGGGAAATTTCGTCTCCGTTGACCCGCCGAGCAAGTCGCTGGTAAGTATTCTTCCGTTTACAGTATCATACTGCATCGTCCAGTTCTTGATGATTCCAAGAGCGCTTTCGTTGAATACATCCTGCGTAGTGTAGTCTATGGAACCTGTCATGCATCCGCTGAATAACAACAGAAAAACAAAGAATGCAAAAAAGTTTTTCATCGATCCTCCGTGATTAAAACTGTTATATTGCTTTTAAAAAAAATTATTTCTTGCCGAGTGTTACCTTTACGGTAACTTCCTTGTCGTCTCTTTTTACAGTCACGTCAACTTCCTGTCCCGGCTTGTATTCACCGAGAGCCGCAGTATAATCGTAAATATTCTTGATATCCTTCTCACCGAATTTTATCATCACGTCTCCCGCCATCAGACCGTATTTTTCGGCAGGGCTTCCCGCCTGCACGCCGGAAATCTTAAACCCGTCGCCGTTGTACGAAAAGTCGGGAACGGTGCCAACGTAAACCCTCACGGATTTCCTCTCCGTCTTGTTGTCTTCTTCCTTCTTCACGACTTTTGTGAATTCGGGCTTGACGGGTAAGTTCGCGATTCCGTATGTCAAATCATAAACCATTCTTAAAACCTTTGCTTCGCCTTCCGTGTTTATCTTGTCGTAGGTATCGGAAGGCTTATGGTAATCTCCGTGAAGGTCGGTGAAGAACATTAAAACGGGTACGTTCTTGCCGTAAAAAGAGGAATGATCCGAAGGACCGAATCCGTCAGGATTCATAGACAAAGAAAACGAGTATGTTTTATTCAGTTTCTCGATTTCGGGAATCCAATAAGACGATGTTCCCGTGCCGTTCAGAATCAATTTGTCGTCCTTAAGTCTTCCTATCATGTCCATATTTATCATTGCCACGATATTGAACTCCTTGAACTTCCCGGATTTCGTGAAATAAGAAGAGCCTATCAAGCCCTCTTCCTCTCCCGTGAAACAGAGGAAAAGCACGCTGCGCTTGACGTTCTTTTTTTCAGACGATAATTTCTGCGCGAGTTCAAGAACGCCCGCAGTGCCCGACGCGTTATCGTCCGCGCCGTAATGAATCAGTTTTTCCTTTCCGCTGTACATAGAATTCGAGCCGCCGAGCCCGAGGTGGTCGAAATGCGCGCCTACAACAATAACTTCATTTTTCAGCACGGGGTCCGAGCCTTCAAGCAAACCTATCACGTTTCCTGTCTTAGCGTAATCGTCTTGAAGTTCTACGGAGAAATTCACCGTAATATCGTTGAACTCAATGCAGTTTGGCTTTAAAGTAGAATTGATATCGCCGCAGATTTTATTCAAATCATATCCGAAGTCTTTCATCATCGATTCGATTGCGGAGCGCTTTGCGTTTATCACAGGAATGCCGAAATCCTGCTTTATCATTTCATTTCCCAAAATCATCAGTTCATCGTCATTTGACGAAGTGTCCGGAGGATTAATAACTATTACACCCGCAGGTTTTAAATCTTTAAGTATAGACAATTTCGCCCGTAAAGTTTCAAATGTTGAGAACTTATCCTCGTTCGGATTGAGATATGTGGGCGAGTAACGCATAATTACAACCACCTTACCCTCGACGTTTACAGGGTTGCCATTCGCGTCAAGAAAGTCGTTGTAATTAAGGTTATCGGATTTAATTCCGTAACCCGCGAAAACCATTTTTCCCTCAGAGGTTCCGTTGACCGAAATGGAAAGAGGGGTGAATACTTCAGGAACGGCGTCTATGCGTCCTTTAGGAACGAAGAAAGAAAGCGAGTTGTTGCTTCCTTCTTTCACTCCATTATACATATCGAACCTTTGTATGTAAGCGCTGTCGCCTTCAGGTTTAAGTCCGTACTTCTGAAATTCTTTGCTGATATATTGTCTTGCAAGAACGTCGCCCTGCGTGCCCGGATAACGACCTCCGAGTTCATCCGAAGCGAGATATTTCACGTGCTCATATACTTCTTTGTCTGTAATATCTTTGTTTCTGACATTTTCGATTCCGCTTTGCGCAAAAACAAATCCCGCCTGAAGAAGCAGGTATAATATAATTATGATTTTATTCATCTGTGTTTTCTTTTACTGCTTTAATTCATTTTTGAGTAATCAAGTTCCGAGCCGAGCACGCTGTGAGGAATCAGGAATACAATGAGAGTAACCACAGCGGCGCCGAGAACCCAGTACGCAGGTTTTTTCGATTTAAACACCATCACGGACGCGACTATCCAGGCGATGAAAGCGATCAATGTCTTGTTGTCGGTAAGGTCAAACCCGAACGGCACTCCTGTCCAGTAAGCGTCGAACGCGTATTTCTGAACTATCGGTCCTAATATCATTCCGCCGACAAACATAAATCCGAGAGCCCAGAATGTGAATTTTTTCAGATGCGCTTCTTTCCTGAAAACCTCAAGTCCCGCACGGGTTGAAAGCAGCATCGCGGCGAATATCAGTATTATATGAATTATCAGAATGACGTCAGGTACATCGCCTTTATACCTTATGACTACGGGTTCTGAAGGGACTACCGTTTCGGTGTTCTGCCCGATAATGCGGATTGAATAATCGAGTTTGCCCGCTGCGGGCTGTTTCGGAAGTTCCGCTTTAAGAACACCGTTTTCATTCACCATTTCGACGCGAGTAATTTCGTCTTTAGTTTTGTGCCTTTTCCAGAGCAGCACTCCCTTCAGACTGTTATCCGGTACGACGACCTGAACGGGGCAGTTCGCGCTCGTACTGTGGCTCCTGTTAAGTTTATAACTAATTTCTTTCCCCTGAAAAACAATTTTTCCCGAAACGGGGTATGTCGGTCCCGTGATTCTCTGGTAATAAGCCGACGCAGCGGTTATCAGGAAAGCGAGTATCCAGGGCATCGAGACTTTAACGTAGTAGAAAAACGATTTTTGGGTGTCCGGAGTATTTTCCATAAATTTTTTAATTATGCACAAACATAACAAAAGCGGTCATTTAATTCTATACTTAATTGCATATAATTATTATATTTCAGACAAATTTGCATATGAGAATATTATTGACAGGCGGAAGCGGTTTGCTGGGTCAATATCTCAATATAAAACTTTCGGCAGAAAACGAACTGCTGACGCTTTATAACGAGAATCACGGGAACTGCCATAAGTACGATTCTATCAAGGTTGATATTACCGATATAGGGCGATTGTCACTCCTATTCGGAAATTTCAGACCTGACGCGGTAGTGCATACTGCCTGTTATTCCAGACCCGAGATTTGCGCTAATCTCCCGAGAAGCGAGGTTTATAAACTTAATGTCGAAGCGACTGAAAATATTGCGCGTTTATGCAGCGGCTTCGGCTCAAAACTGATTTTCACATCAACAGACCTTGTATACGCGGATTCCGAAAACGGAATGGCTGACGAAAACGGCGCGCTGAATCCACTGACTTTGTACGCCGAATCCAAACTAATGGGAGAAATCGCTGTCCAGAGAAATTCCGATAACTACATCATATTAAGGACCGCTCTGCTCATCGGATTTGGTCTTAATCACAGCAGAAACAATTTTCACGTTACTTACGAAACCCTGAAGGCGGGAAAAGAAGTCCGTATGTTTTACGACCAGTTCAGGACGCCTCTTTCAATACGGCTTGCGGCGGATATGATATCAAGATTGTGTAGAATGTCGGTGCGGAACGAAATCATAAACTTTGGCGGTTGGGACAGGGTATCAAGGCTTCAAATCGGAGAAATGATTTGCGAAGCAGGCGGATTTGACAAGAATCTGTTGATTCCAATTTCGTGCCGAACTGTTAAGGGATTGGTACAGGTGCCTGATGTATCGATGAATACCGATAAACTGAATGGCTACGGACTCGCGCAGGAAAGTGTATTCGATGAAGTGGTTGCGATTCTAAAAAACGGAATTTGATTCATAATTACTTTTTCCTTTACATTATTTGCGGAATTATTTAATTTAAATCAAACAAATTCATTCATATAGCATATTTCTTCCGATTAAAATACGGTTTTAGCAATAAAGCCCGAAAATACCAAAATCATTAATTTTTATAGTTTTATAATTCAAAAAAGCAGATTGCGTTTAAAGGTATTATTTTATTGATTATTTTAATAACTTATTCGTCAATCAACAAAGAAAATTTTTAAGTTGAATAAAATTAAAATGTTAAAAAGAGCAAGTTTCGCCTTATTTTTGCTATCGGCTTGCGTGGTGATATTTTCATGCGAGAAAAAGGATGACGGCGTTATTGATCCTACATACGATTCCCCGATACTTTCGAATCTTGTACTGGAGCCTGATACCGTGAAAACTACGTCAGGTTCACCGGTAATTAAATTTTACATTTCCGCGGTCGCGGACGTTAACAACGGCAAGCCTTTGACAGGCGTTACCTGCACAGTTACTGACCCGAAATTGAACAGTTACGGCGCGCAAAATCTCGTATATGCTTACGACACCGCGGGAGGCAAGAAATACGCCGCTACTCTTACCCTTGGCAGCATTTCCTGTCTGCTGGTCGGAGATTATACTGTTCAGGTAATCGCGACAAACGAGCAGGGATTGAGCAGCAACATGCTGAGCAGTTCATTTTATGTGCAAAACACAGCGAATGTTGCGCCCGTTGTTTCAAACCCGGACATACCCGACAGCGTCGTCAGACCGTTATCCGGTTCCGTAAATCTTACTCTTTCAATGACAGCGACAGACGCGGACGGACCCTGCGATATCGCGTTCGTTTACATGGACGCTTTCAGACCGAGCGGGAATTTCATAGGAAGGTATGCAATGACGTACAACGGAAATAATGTTTATTCATATACTAATACCGTATCTTATGCCGAACCCGATTCTTCGTACGGCTATTATAAGTACTGGTTCACCGCGCTGGACCGCTCGGACGTGTTCAGCACGACATACAAAGACAGCATAAAATTTGTCAGGCCAAATTAAAAGAAAAAGAATTTAAAAATGATATTAAGAAAAATATTTTTATTCGTGATATTAACCGCGGGAGTCAACCTGTTTTCGCAGACAATACCCGAGAATTTCTCGCTGGGCAAGTTCAAAAATGTTTTCGTTAAAACTTCCGGCAAGAACGCGAAACATACGGCGGTCGTCGTGAATCCGAAGAATTCCAAATGCCCGATAAGCAACTTCGTTACGGACATCTTTTTTTCGGGCGATACGGTTTGGTTCGGTACGGGAAGCGGACTGATGCGCACGACGGACAGGTTCATCAGTTTTGATTATTACATTGAATCCGAACCGTTCGGGACGGACGACGTCGCGGGTTTCAACGTAAAAGACAGGGTGTTTGTCGCGGCAACCGCGATAAGCGAAGAGATTGACGGTGAAAACGTCGCCACCGGAACGGGAATAAAAGTCTCGACGGATTACGGCCGTTCCTGGAATTCTTATCCGCAGCCAATGGACGGAATGACCGATACGGTTGTTACATACGGATTGAACAACATTCACGCGCTTCCGGTGGTCGTACCTCAGCAGAATCTTTCTTACGATATTGCAATTTCCCGTACAAAGGGCGATACTTTAAATTACACTATCTGGATAACAAGTTTCGCCGGAGGTCTCAGAAAATCCACTGATTACGGGGTATCCTGGCAAAGAGTGCTGCTGCCTCCTGACGACCTCGACAGCATATACACGGGAGGGGTATATAATTTTGTGTTGAATCCGAACATAAACCTGAATCACAGGCTCTTTTCTGTCGTTGCCGTGAACGATTCAACTCTTCTCGCCGGCTCCGCTAACGGAATTAACGTTTCGAGAGACTGGGGTGTAAGTTGGAGAAAGTATAATTTTCAGAACTCGGGAAGCGGAACAAGCAGGGTCTCGGGGAATTTCGTTGTGAAATTTCACGTGCAAAAGTACGGCAGCAGGGAAGTCTGGTGGGCTGCATCGAGAAAAGCCAATGATAATAACGAAGTGGACGCGCTGAGTTATTCTACGAATCACGGGTATTCCTGGGAATACACGCTCGGAGGATACAGGCCGAACGGAATAAGTTCTAAGGATTCAATCGTATTCGGATACACTGACGGCGGAATGTGGCGCGCCAATTTCGGAAAATTCGACTGGTCGAAACCTTCGCTTATTGCAGATCCCGTATCGAAGGATTTATGCAGGTCAAACAGTTTTTATTCGGGGAATTACATTAACGATACTTTGTATTTCGGAAGCGCTGACGGAATGCTGCGCACGAAATTGACAGTATCTCCGTGGTCTTCGCCCTGGAAGATTTTCAGGGCTTGCGGAAATTTGACTTCGACATCGGAAACATACGCGGCTCCGAATCCTTTTTCACCAAACAATGAAGTAACGAGGCTGTTCTTCAAGACAAGCAAACCTGTTTCGAAAGTAACAATAAAGATTTTCGACTTCGGAATGAATCCCGTCAGAACGGTTATACAGAACGCGACGAGAACAAACAACGACGTAAACTTCGCGATATGGGACGGAAGGAACGACGATGGTTACATTCCTGCAAACGCCGTCTATTTCTACAGAATAGAGGTTGACGATGAGACTCCTTTCTGGGGAAAAGTAATTTTAATGAAATAAAAATTTAATGAGTTTTCAGAATATGAAAAAATACTTAGCGATAATACTGATTCTGGCGGCATTTTCAGGAGCGAACGCTCAATTGGGCAGTTACGCCGGAAGTTTTGCCAGGATGGGCTTCGGCGCGAGAGGTCTTTCAATGGGAAACACGCTTGTTTCGGACAGGTTCGGCGACGTGTCAGGTTACTACAATCCGTCTCTCAGTTGTTTTCAGGAAAACGGAGTCGTGAATCTCGGTTATACATTCCTTAGTCTTGACAGAAAATTAAACTTCGTTTCTTTCGCGAAAAAGTTTTCACTGTCAGGAGGTAAGCAGACCGCTGGCATTAGTCTTTCCTGGATTAATGCGGGGGTTTCTGATATTGACGGAAGAGACAATGACGCCCGTTCGATAGGAATGCTCGGAACTTATGAAAATCAATTCCTTATGGGTATGAGCATCCTCGTAGCGCCCGATTTATCCGTAGGCGTGGGATTTAAACTGTATTACTCTAAACTTTACGAAGAAGTAACTACAACGAGCGTGGGTTTTGACGCGGGCTTTACTTATATAGCGAGCAAGGATTT
>CALGII010000012.1 GCA_937915485.1 uncultured Ignavibacteriota bacterium
TCGATTCCTCCCATCCTCACAATAAAACCGGAATCATCAACGATTCCGGTTTTTTTTTATTCTCTTCATTTAATACTTAAAATTTACAATATAAAATTGAATATGCATTTTTTTTATTCTCTCCATTTAAAATTTAAAATTTCCGATTTATAATTGGGTGTGCATCCCATTCCCATTTGACTTATTTTTTCCCGCTTTGAATCTTATTTTTGTAAGAATTATAACGGAGGAAAAATTGAAACAGTGGTATGAAACCTTGTTTGAAAACTACGCGAAGAAGTACGATGAAGAGTGCTTCGTGCAGGGCACCGCGGGCGAGTGCGATTTCATAGAAAAGGAAATCGGCTTCGACAAAAACGTCCGTATTCTTGATATCGGATGCGGCACCGGGAGACATTCGATCGAACTTACTAAAAGAGGTTACAACGTTACAGGTATTGACCTTTCGGAATCACAGTTGAAAGAGGCTGAGAGAAAGGCGTCGGCGCTGAATCTTAAAGCGGACTTCAGAAAAATGGACGCCCGCGAATTGACATTTAACAAAGAGTTCGGTCTCGCGATAATGATTTGCGAGGGTTCGTTCCCGCTTATGGAAACCGACGAAATGAATTTCAGTATTCTTCAAAGCGCGTACAGGTCACTCGCTAATAACGGGAAATTCATCTTCACGACGTTGAACGGTCTCTTTCCGCTTTTCCACTCCGTTAAGGATTTTATCAATAAAGTAAGGAAGGAAGGCAACGCCGATTACATAAACAACACATTCGACCTGATGACTTTCAGAGACCATAACATCACGGTCTTTGAGGACGACGAAGGAATTAAAAAGGAAATTCAAAGCAATGAAAGATATTACGTTCCGTCTGAAATATTCTGGCTGATGAAGTCAATCGGATTCGTGAACACGCATATATGCGGGGCAAAACTCGGCGCGTTCAGCCGCGGTGACAAACTCACAACGGAAGATTTTGAAATGCTTGTGCTGTCGGAAAAAAAGTGACACACGGAAGTATTTGCGCGAAAATAAAAAAGCCGTCTCTTTTCAGAGACGGCTTTTTTTATAATCCAAATCAAGATTAC
>CALGII010000013.1 GCA_937915485.1 uncultured Ignavibacteriota bacterium
TTCTCGAACTGCGATACGTAACACCCCTCTATCGTGTAATGCCCCGTGTTGTGCACCCGCGGAGCGAGTTCGTTCACGAGCACTTCGCCGTTCTCTTTCTCGAATAATTCTATCGCGAGTACGCCCGTGTAATTCAGTTCCGACAGAATTGTTTCCGCCATCGAATTTATTTTCTTCTTCAGCGCGGAATCGAAATCACCGTTTGCTTTGACAACATTGCATATATGGTCTTTCTGTATCGACTCGACAACGGGATAAATTCCCGTTTCGCCCGTAACGCTCCTGACGCACTGTACAGCGAGTTCGCGTTTGAAATCCACAAACTCCTCGCACATTAACTCGCCCCTTTTCGATAACGTTCTCAATGCGTCTTCTATGTCATCCTTGCGGTCGATTCTGTAGTTGCCCTTGCCGTCATACCCCATTGTTCTCGATTTCAATATAACCGGGTAACCGTAATCGGCGGCAAATTTTTCCACGTCGCCCCGCGTTTTCACTTCGCAAAAAGAAGGCACGGGAATTCCCGCGTCCTTCAGGTTCCGCTTCTGAAGCAGTTTGTCCTGAATCAGCGCTACTATACCCGAACCGGGCAATACCTTTATGCCGAGGTCTTCTATGTACTTTACGTACTCGCTGCCGATGAATTCATTCTCAAGCGTGACAATGTCGCATCCTGCAGCGAATTTCTTCAGCGCATCGTAATCGCTGAACTTTCCCGTAACCTGCTCGCTGCACAATTGTCCTGCGGGCGAGTCTTCAATGTCCGATAAAATCCTGTACGTAAAACCGAACTTGCAGGTCTCTTCTATAATCATTCTCGCCAGTTGCCCGCCTCCGAGTATTCCTATCTTCATCAAAGCCCTCCGAGAATTTTCGAGTATCTTTCCGTATCGTTAAGAACTTTTACCGCTTCCTGAAGTTGAATGTCGGTTTCGAACGTGCTTTCAATCTGCTTGCTGTCTTCAATGATTCTCTTGTATATTTCCGTTTCAATGCTTCTTAGTATTTCGCTCTTCGCGTTGTCAAACTCGAACGCCTCTTCTTCCGCAATCACCTGACCTATGGAGTTGAAAGAAGTTGACAGCCTTTCGCTTATGTTCTTTTCCTCGGATAACTTTTTCAATTCATCAAGTTTCCTTTCAGCGTCTGAAACGTAGTTAAAACCTCTTGCGAGCGTGAATGCCCTGAAATCGGTAAACACGGCGTCATCCGCGCGGAATTCCTTAAGACCCGGATTCCTCGAAAGATAATCATTGGCGTATTTGAAGAACATATCTTTCAGAAGCAGCGCGAAGTGAATCCTGCTTTCGCCTTCCGTCTTGACTTCGACGTCGGGAATAATTCCTCCGTTCGCGAGAACAGTCCTGCCTTTAAGCGTTTTAAATTCCTTCCGGCTGAATGTCTCAGTGTTGAGGAAAACTCCCGTCTTGTTCTCCTGAAAATAATCCTTGCTCTGAATCCACCTGCCCGACGGAGTGAAATATCTCGCTACCGTGATTTTAAGTTTTGAATCGAAATCCAAATCCTTTATGTTCTGAACTAAACCCTTGCCGAATGATTTAACTCCGACAATAACGCCGCGGTCCAAATCCTGAACCGCTCCCGCGAGTATCTCGGACGCTGATGCCGTGCCCTGATTAATCAAAATCGCGACAGGTATGTTTGGTCCGATTAAAGGCTCTTCCTTTGAAAAATATTTTACCTCGGAATCTTTTCTGAAACTCTTCGTCGTCAGGAGTAGATTGTTCTTTTCTATTATCTTGTTCAGTATCCCGACCGATGCGTTCAGATAGCCTCCGCCGTTGTTCCTTAAATCGATAATAAGTCCTTTTATTTCCTTTTCCGATTTCAACGTTCTTAGGCAATTCTCGAATTCTCTGTCAGAGTTCGTCCCGAACCTGTCGAGTTTAATGTACGCTATGTTCTTCCCGTCACCTTTAAGAAATCCGAAATACGAAATGTCCTTTATGATTATCTCCTGCCTCGTCAGTTGGAAGTCAATCGTTTCGCCGTCCCGCTCGACTGTAATAGTAATTCCCGTGCCGACCTCGCCCCTTACTTTTTTCCTTATCTGCTCCTGCGCCGTTCCCGTAACGCTTACACCGTCGATAGCCGTGATGATGTCGCCGATTCGCATTCCCTTTCTCGACGCTTCGTAACCGTTCATCACGTCCGAAATTACTATCAACGAATCCCTGTACGTAATCGTTACTCCGATTCCTCCGTACTTTCCCGTCGTTATCAGGTCGAGCGATTCTCTGTCGTTCTCGCCGTAATAAACCGTGTACGGGTCCAGCGCGCCGAGCATCCCGTTTATTCCCGTCTCGAAAAACTTGTCCGAATTTATCTTGTCGACGTAGTTTAGAAGTATCTCCTTGTACACGTCGCCGAATATTTCCATGTTCTTGTTTATCCTGTCGTAAACGTCGTCTCTTATCTGCGCGTCCGCGCTTATGCCGAACGATAACGCGAACAGGATAACTAATAACGCTCTCCTGAGAACTTCATTTATGCTTTTAACTCTATGCATTTTTAACTCTCTTCCTTATTGTGTTTAAAATTTCTTCCTGTATATCCCTGACCGGCTTTCGCCCGTCTATTCTCTTGAACCGCCCTTTTTCTTTTGCCGCGAGTTCCCTGTATCCCCGTATAACCTTGTTGAAATAATTAAGTTTCTTCTGCTCCATCCTGTCCTTCGATTTTCCCGCCGCCTTTCTTCTTGCAGCCGATTCCTTCATATCGATGTCTATGAAAAAAGTGAGGCCGGGCTTGAGTCCGCTCGACGCCGTCTTGTTTATGCCGAGTATCGTCTTTAGTTCAACCTGTCCGCCGTAACCCTGATACGCGGTCGAAGAATCGTAATACCTGTCGCAGATTACGAAATAACCCTTTCGCAAATGCGGCTTTATTACCTCTTCCGTCAACTGCTGCCGTGACGAGGAGAAAAGCAAAAACTCGGTCAGCGAAAACATTCCTGAATGATTCTTGTTCAGAAGTATGTCCCGTATCTTCTCTGATATCTTCGTGCCGCCCGGTTCGCGGACGAGTATGACCTTTTTCCCGCGTTTCTTCAGATAGTTGTAAAGCAGTTTCGCCTGTGTGGATTTTCCGCTTAAATCTATTCCCTCAAACGTAATGAACATTTATAAGTCGTATATATTTATGTGTAATTGTAATATGTAATTGTAAAATAAGAAAACAGAAAGCCAATTTCAAAATATGAAATTCCAACGATATGTTAACTACTATAAATAAGGAAAAACTT
>CALGII010000014.1 GCA_937915485.1 uncultured Ignavibacteriota bacterium
TTCGTTATGTATTCTGAGATTCTGCCCCTGACAGTCTGATACAGTTCCTGCGAGTTTATCTTTCCTGCCGGAATTATGATAAGCAGGAGTAATATTCCAAGTGTAATTTTCATGTATCGTTTGGTTTACATACAAAGATATGCACTGAGGTTTATTTTTCATTGTAAAAAACGGACAAAAATCAGACGTACCTGTCAATTTTCAACAGGAATTCCGACGGTGTAATGTTGGTGAAAAATTTAAACTCCTTTATCAGATGCGACTGGTCGTGGAAATCATACTTCGTTACTATGTCCATCCAATCGACTACGGGGGCTTTTCGCAATTCATTGTGTATGCTGTCGAACCTGAGCATTCGCGAATATAGTTTCGGAGATATGCCGATGTATTCGTTGAACGTTCTTTGTATTCTCTTGTATCCGGCTTCATCCTTGCCTATTGTTTTTATCTTCAGGAGTCCCTTTGACAAATTTAGTTCATCGAGTGAATCCGAAATTTTTTGTTTTGATCTGTCCCTGTTTATGAAAAAATCGTTAAGCCACTTCACGACTATTCCGAGTTTCTTCTGCAAGTCGGGCTCCTCCGCGATTTTCTCTTCAACCTCTTTTACCGACTTTCCCGCGATGAGTTCGGCACTGACAGGCTTTTCGGAGATTTCTTTCTCCCTGTGCCTGAATAGGGAAGAAAAACCGAGAGGAAGAAACCTGATTCCGATTATTCCGAGATTCTTCCCGAATTCGAAAGTGTAAGGTCTCATTCTAATTCCCTGAAAAATGCTTCCGGTCAGAGCGCATATCCTTTTGTTTTCGTCAAGGATATATATCGCGGACCCGAAATTCAGAAGCAGGTCTGTCTTGCCGTCGGGAATTAAGTGCTGTCTCATACCGCTCGTGGTGCCGAAATAACAATAAACGGAATCAACAAATTTCGAGAGGGGGAAGTCCGGTTTCATTATTCTGGCTATCATAATACAAATATAGACGTAACCAACCGAAGTTTAAACGTAAATCAGGAAATTGTTCCGGCAAGCCGGGACGCAATGAACACGGAATTTCGTTTCTATTAATAATATCCGGAAGTCCCGCTAATTACTAATTACTAATTGTTAATTGCTAATTAACAGAAGGGTCCTCCGGAAACGTTGACATCAGCGAATACTCTCCTCCCATGTTTTTGAGAATGTCGTGCCATAACTTTCCGGGAGTCCGCGAAAATATATCTTCTGACGAAGGGGACGTTACAATCCAGGAATTATTAAGTATCTCATTATTCAGTTGGTCGGGGCTCCAACCCGCGTATCCGAGGAAGAAAAGAAAATCATCGGGGTTTGCTTTGCCGAGCGCGACAAGTTCTTTTAGGCTTTCAAAACTGCCTCCCCAGTATATACCTTCGGCGATTTTATAAGTATCTTCAATAATTTCTCCTGCCCTGTGTATGATATTGACCAGATCCGTTTGCACGGGACCTCCTATGAAAGTCCTTGCCGTGAATTCAGGGAATCCTTCAATCAGTTCGTCAGCCCTGTACTTCAGCGGTTTGTTAAGCACGAATCCAATCGAGCCGTTTTCATTGTGCTCAACGAGATAAATCACGCTCCTTTTGAAAAAATCCCTCAAATGCGGAGCGGAAATCAGAATATTCCCGTGCTCAATCTTTATTTCATTCTTCTGCATAATAAAATATATGCAAAATTTTGTTTAAATGAAAATCCGGAAAACGGTAAAGAAGGTAATGTGAAATGGAAAAATCAGAATTGAAAATTGAGAACAGAAAATTGGAATAGGGTGTTGCGAATATGAAAAGGAAATTAGAAATCTTATAAAAAATTATGCATTTTCAATTTTTAAATGCGCTTTTACATTTTAAACTTTACATTTTAAATTGATTTGGGCCCGCCTTTTCCGTTTCCCGGAGTCAGTAATACGTTTTAAAAGTGAAAAAAAATAATTATTTTTCACGTTCAAACGTAATCCCGCTTCGGGATTTTCTTTATATTATTGTACAATAAGACTTACATACAGAAGAAACTAAGCAAGATAAAACTGATTGTATCCGATGTTGACGGCACGTTGACTAACCGAGACAATGAAGTCGGCGGCGAGACAACCGAACTCGTGAAAAAACTCAGGGAGAAAGGCGTTCTGTTCACGTTCGCCACCCAGAGAATCCATTCCTCAATTGTTCCTTTTGCGAGAAATCTGGGTATCGACATTCCGATTATTACTGTAAACGGAGCGCTTCTGAAAACCCTGAATAACAAAGTCGTCAGCAGTTCAGTTATAAAGGAAAAATACGTCGACAGGGCGCTGAAACTCGCGGATAGGTTTTTTGTTAGAATCGCGTTCTGTTACGGAGACGAAATTATTTATACTGAAGATAATTCCGTGCTTAGAGACTTCATGTACAGGTTAGGAACCGATTACAGGCTGGTTGACTCATACAGGAATTACAGGGATAACGTGCTTGAGATAATTATGCTTGGAAACGAGAAGAAGGTGATGAAATACATTCAGAACAAGATGAACTTTCCCGCGAAGTTTTTTCTTACCGCTAAGTACTACAGGTCATCATCAAAACTCGGTGTTTACCATCTCGAAGCGAGAAAATCCGGAACGAATAAAAAGACCGGAATGACGAAACTCGCGAAATATATGGGAATATCAAGGAACGAGGTCGCCGTTCTTGGCGACTGGTTTAACGACAGGGATTTGTTCGAGTTCGGCGGATTCAACGTCGCTCTTCAGAATGCAGTTGCGGAACTCAAAAATCAGGCGGATTACGTTACCGAAAGAACAAACGACGAGGACGGCGTCGCCGAATTCCTTAAACTTGTTTACGATTCAAAATAATTTATTAAATAGTTTTAATCTTTTATCATGAGAAGAATAGTAGAATGCGTTCCCAATATATCGGAAGGTAGAAATCAAAGCATAATAGATGCCTGCGCCGAAGCTGTGCGCAAGGTTAAAGGCGTTAAACTGCTTGACGTCGACCCGGGAAAATCAACGAACAGGACTGTGTTCACTTTCGTTGGTGACCCTGAATCCGTCGTCGAAGCGGCATTTCAATTCTCGAAAACTGCGTACGAACTAATCGATATGACAACGCATACAGGCGAGCATCCGAGAATGGGTGCCGTTGACGTAGTACCTTTCGTTCCTGTTGCGGGAGTCACGGTCGAGGAATGCGTCGAATGCGCGAAAAAATACGGTGAAAGGGTAGGCAAAGAACTCGGCGTGCCGGTTTACCTGTACGAAGAAGCCTCGACGAATCCTTCAAGGAAAATGCTCAAGCAAATCCGGGCGGGCGAATACGAAGGCATAAAAAATAAAATTTACAAGCCTGAATGGAAACCCGACTTCGGTCCTCAGGAATTCGTGCCTAAATCGGGCGCGACAGTTACAGGCGTAAGATTCTTTCTCATCGCGTACAACGTTAACATTCTCGGCACGAAGGAGCAGGCGCACAGAATCGCTCTTAATATCCGTGAGCAGGGAAGAAACGATAACGAACCTGGAAGACTGAAAGCGGTGAAGGCTATCGGCTGGTACGTCGAAGAATACGACATGGCGCAGGTCTCAATAAATCTCGACAACTATAAAATCACGCCGCCTCACGTGGCGTTCGAAGAATGCGCGAAAGACGCCGCCGAACTTAATCTTGCGGCTTGCGGAAGCGAACTCGTCGGACTCATTCCGCTTGAAGCGATGCTGATGGCTGCCGATTATTACATGAAGAAAGAGAATCTTTTCATACTCGATGAAAAACAAAAAATCAGACTCGTTATCGAGAGAATGGGGTTATCCTCAATATCAAAGTTTATTCCCGAAAAAAGAATTATCGAATACATGATCGAAGACGACAGGAATGAGCCTCTCGCTTCGATGACGGTAAGCGATTTCGTCGAACTCGTCGGCGCGAGAACTTCTGCGCCCGGCGGTGGAAGCGTATCGGCGCTCGCAGCTTCCCTTGGAGCGGGGCTCGGAGCGATGATGGGCTGGATGAGTTACGGCAGCAAGAAATTCGAACATCTCGATTCCAAAATGAGGAAGTTCATACCGCCTCTTCACTACTCGATGAAAGAACTGATTTCGATGATTGACGCAGACACGAACGCGTTCAATGATTATATGGTCGCGATGAGGATGCCTAAACACACGGATGAAGAAAAGAAAATCAGACACGGAAAAATGCAGGACGGTCTTAAAAAAGCCGTCGAGGTTCCCCTGAAAGTTATGCGAATCGCGGACTCATGCTGGGAATGGATGATTGAAATGTCCAAATACGGCAACCTGTCGTCTTCGAGCGACCTCGAAGTAGGCGCGAAATGCCTCGAGACGGGAATCTGGGGAGCGTTTAAAAACGTGAAGATTAATCTTCCGCAAATCGAAGACGAAAAATATAAATCCGAAGTGATAAAGGAAGGTGAAGAAATTCTCGAACGCTCGGAAAAAAATCTTAAGAAAATTTCAAAAACGCTCGGAAACAGATAGTTCTTCAATTAGTAATTAGTAATTAGTAATTAATAATTAGTAATTAGATTTGATTCGTGTCCGGGAATTCCCCAAAGAGCGGGGAGATTCCGGAAACCTAAAAGATTGATTAGGGGGATGCTTTTTGCATCCCCCTTTTTATACTCCTTACAACTTCCGAATAACTACTATTTGATTTCTGAAAACAACTCATACTATCTCTTTTTGTAACCCCTTCTTTTAAGGTGAGGTAAAAGATTCATTTACCCCGTTCCGAAGTTCGTAGTTAGTAATTTTATTCGTGGTCCTATCAAATGGTGTTTGTCGGAAGTCCAATTACTAATTACTAATTACTAATTATTAATTACTAATTGACAAGAGTGTAGAACTCCTTCGTATCTATCCGGTGGTGCCTAATAACGCCTGCCCTTACAAGGTTTACGAGCGTCCTGCTCGCGCGCCTTTCGGATATATTTGCGAGTTTCCTGAAACCTCTGACCGTGATATTGTCATTTTCCTCGAGGTATTTAATGAGGATTTTATCGAGTTCGCCGAGTGAAATAATAAGAGGGGATGAATCTATATTGGAATATTTGAGTATGCTTGCTGTTTCTTTAGAAGCGATGACCGATTTGTCGTTGTATCTTACGTAAATCCGTGTAGTGTCCCTGTCATTCTCGTCAATTAGTTTGTGCGGTTTTTTTCTGCTCTCGCGTATCTCAATAACAACAACGTCCTTGCTTTTAATGGGGATGATTTCCGTTCTGTATTCAACTTCGGGTTCGCAGAAAAATTTCGCAGCGGTATCTATAAGGTCCAGTTCGCTCTTCTCGCTCTCCACGCCGACAATCTTTCTGTCGTCATCCACTCCGAAAATAATATATCCTCCCGATGTGTTCGCGAATGCAATCATCTCCTTCGCGATTTTTTGCGGCGAGGAGAACTTTCTCTTGAACTCTATTCGGGAGCCTTCACCTTCCTCGATGAGTTTGAAAAGTTCAACAGTGTACATGAATAAAATTACTTCTTGTTCCTGATAAAATCGAGGTAATCCTGAAGTATGATTTGCGCTGAAATCGAGTCTATGTTTCCCTTGTCTTTTCTTCTTTTCTTTGAAAGTCCCGAACTTGCAAGGTTGTATTGAGCGAGGCTGCTCGTCAGACGCTCGTCAAAAAATTCCGTATCGCACGGAAGGCTTCTGCCTGAAAGATATTTCTTCAAGTCAACGGCGAACTTTTCGACGTCATCAGTAATGTGAGTTTTTTCCGAACTGAATTTTGTCGGATATCCGATGATAATTTTAGATATGTTTTCCGATTTGACAATCCCCGCGAGAGACTCCATCAGAGAAGCGTTATTCGCTAAATAATCCCTCTGAAAAGCATAAGACTTTGTTCCGTCGCTTACCGAAATTCCAACCCTCTTTAAGCCGTAATCGATGCCTAAATATTTTGTCTCTTCGCTCAATTAGAGGATTACTCGTTTATGACTTCCTTTAGGAAATTCTTAAGTATTTTTCCGGGTTTAAAATGCATCTTCCTTCTTCCCGGCACGAATACAAATTCCCCTGTCTTGAGGTTTCTCGCTTTAGGTTTGGGCTTGGTTTTCTTGACTTCGAATACGCCGAACTCGCGTATCTCAATCCTGATTACCGGATCGGCGGACATTATTAACTCACGCAGCGATTCAAACAGCGAATCGACTATCAGTTTGCGCGTAACGCGCTTACCGATGAGTTTTTCCTCCATTTTTTTTTCCACATCCTTGCGGGTCAGAGTCATTATCCTCTGCGGTCTCGGTTTTTGGTTATTTTCATCCATTTGTTTCTCCTAAAGATTTTGAAAACCGTTTATAGTATAAAATTAACGAATAAATTATTAATAATACTGATATATAGTAAAGATAACTGATTGTTATTTTTAAAAGTTCAGAATTATTGTCGTTCAGAACACACAAAAGTATTATTATTCCTATACTTAATACGGCAATCTTACCCGGATAGTTGGACATTAGCACGATTTTATTCTTTGATTTCAGGTATAAACCGAACACGAGTATAAGCAAGTCTCTTGCGACGACAACAATTACAAACCACGTCTCGATTCTGCCCATAAAGAATAATACAATCACAACCGATACAACAGCTGCCTTATCAGCCAGAGGGTCGATTATCTTACCGAGTTCCGAAACCTGATTTAATTTTCTTGCAATGAATCCGTCAAGCAAATCCGATATGAACATCGATACTAAAATAATGATTACTGCTGTTTTATACGTTCCCGCGGCTATAAGGAAAATAAGCGGTATAATAAGAATCATTCGCAGCAGCGACAGTAAATTCGATATGTAAAAAAACTCTTTCTTCATCAATTAATTATTATAAAAACCGATACTTATCAAAGTTAATAAAATTTTTCAAAAATAAAACCATATTATTTAGATTTTTTAAGTTGATAATACTGTTTAATTTATATTATGAACGTTTATTTTGACAACGCGGCATCCACAAAACTTGATCCCCGCGTACTTGAAGCAATGATGCCGTACTTCACAGATTATTTCGGAAATCCTTCATCGATACACAAAGAAGGCAAGTTTCTTAAGGTTCTCGTCGAGGACGCGCGCGAATTAATCGCTTCGTTTCTCGGAGTTAAGCCTAAAGAGGTTTTTTTTACGAGCGGAGGGACAGAGGCAAATAATTTCGCAATAAAAGGACTGGCTTTTTCGAATCCTGACAAATCGAAAAATCACATAATCACTTCATCAGTCGAGCATCCCGCGGTTATAGATTCTATCATTTACCTGAAGAATTTCGGATACAGAGTTTCATTCGCGGCTCCTGATAAATCAGGCATTATTCACCCCGCCGAAATCGAGAGGCTCATTACTCCCGAAACTCTTCTCGTTTCAATAATGCACGCGAATAACGAACTCGGCTCGGTTAATGACGTTAAAGCAATCAGCAGTATCTGCAGGAAACACGGCGTCAGGTTCCACAGCGATACCGTTCAGAGCGTGGGAAAGACAGAGGTAAAGCCTAAAGAACTAGGACTCGATTTCATGACAATGTCAGCGCATAAGTTTTATGGTCCGAAGGGAGTCGGGATTCTCTTCAAGGATGAAAATGTGAGAATCGACAAATACTTTCACGGCGGCGGTCAGGAACGCGACATGCGCGGCGGAACGGAAAATGTCCCGGGCATAGCGGGCTTAAGCAAGGCGGTTGAAATTCTTGAATCATCAATGAATGATGACATCGAGCATTATAAACGCATAAATGCAAGCGTCCGGAATGAACTCAATGCGGCATTCGGCGGGGATGTCATTTATAATTCTGACGAGAAAAATTCTCTGCCGAACATACTTAACGTTACTTTCAATCCTGACAGACTCAAAGTGCCAATAGGGCTGCTGCCTGTAAAACTCGACCTTTCAGGAATTTCAGTATCGGGCGGCTCCGCCTGTTCTTCGGGTTCATTAAAACCTTCAAGAGTGCTGCTTGAAACAGGAATGGATGAGAGACTGGCGCTTTCATCGATTAGAATATCTGCAGGGCGATTCAATATAGACGAGGATGTTAAGAAATTGATAGACGTGTTAAAAAATATACTCAGTGCCTGACTTTTGTTTTCTGTTTAACAGGGATGAAAGTGTTCACAATACCGTATAAAATGTAACCGATTGTAATTGGAAAAATCGCGTAACCTTTTGTCACGATAATAAGTATTCCGCCCGCGAGCAACAGAGCGAAATATACCGGATTCGCTTTCAAACCCTGCTTGTTGAATGACGGCAGCGCGGGAAAACGAAACTTGCTCACCATCATTATAGAAACCATTATAGTCAACGCGAATATCATAACCTCGCTTACCTGTTTCGAGAAAATTATGTTGTGATAAAACATAACGTACGAACATAATACAAGAGCCGACATCGGAACGGGAATCCCGTAAAAAACCTCCTTCGAATATCCCGTCAGACTTATGTTGAACCTTGCAAGCCTGATTGCCGAAAAAGCGAGAACCATTGATGAGACGAATATTCCTAGTTCATTGTAATCCTTGAAAAAGAAATTGTAAATCAGGAACGACGGTGCGAACCCGAACGAAACGACGTCTGACAGAGAATCCAGTTCGACTCCGAAATCAGACGATGTGTGGAGTATCCTCGCCACCATTCCGTCAAGCACATCAAATATAGCGGCATAAAATATAAAGAATATGGCTTGATTGTATTCCGAATGCGAAGAATATATGACCGACATGAAGCCGCAGAACGCGTTCAGTATTGTAAATAGGCTCGGTATGAATTTCTTCGAAATTGTCATCTCAACTTCGCTATTTCGGTTACGCCCGCTGTCACTTTGTCTTTCAGTTTAACCTTTATGTCGGTATCGGTCGTAACGAGAATATCTACCCTCGAACCGAATTTAATCATTCCGAATTTTTCCCCCGCCTTCACGTTCGAATTTAGTCTCAGGTCGCAGACAATCCTACGCGCGACGAAACCCGCTATCTGCTTGAAAATAATTTTCCTGCCTTTCTTAGTCTCGATGCCGATTTCGCTCCTCTCGTTCCTGTCCGATGACTTATTGTCGAACGCTACTACATAATCTCCCTTTATGTAGTTGAAATATTTCAGCGTCCCGCTAACTGGATAACAGTTCACGTGAACGTTTAGAGGGGATAAAAATATGCTAACCTGCGTCAGTTCTTCTCCGTTAAAGAAATCAGGATATCCGTTTTTTACTTTTTCAATCAATACTACTTTGCCGTCCGCGGGCGATATTACTGTGTCCGGCGTAATGCCTGCTGGGAGTTTTCGTTCAGGGTCTCTGAAAAAATAAAGTGTGAAAACGAGTAAGAAAAGCGAAATGGAAAACAATAACAGTTTAAGCCAGGCGATATTCACGATGAATGCCGCGGCGTCTATTGCCAGTGTAATGAATAAAACCTTTAATACTACGTCCTTGCCGTAATTTGTAACCTTAAACAATTCAGATTTACTTAATTTATGAAATCAGGACAAGCGTTTGTTAATTTCCTCATATGCCTCCTCGACTCCGCCGAGGTCGAAGCGGAACCTATCTTTATCAAGTTTCTTGTTCGTTTCAGAATCCCAGAGCCTGCATGTATCAGGGGAAATCTCGTCCGCGAGAATTATATTTCCGTCATCGTCTCTCCCGAATTCGAGTTTGAAGTCGACAAGTTTTAATTTCCTTTCGGAAAAGAATTTCAGCAGAAGTCCGTTTATTTTCAGCGTGAGTTCCTTAATTAAATTCATCTCGTCCGCGGTCGCGAGTTCCAGCGCGAATACGTGCTCTTCGGTAAACAGCGGATCGCCAAGTTCGTCCGATTTAAAATAATATTCGACTATCGGCTGCTTCATTTCTGTTCCTTCCTTGAATCCGTACCTTTTTACCAGGCTTCCTGCCGCGATGTTCCTGCATACAACCTCGACCTGCACGATTTTCACTTTCTTTACAAGCATTTCAGTGTCTGAAAGTTTTTCGACAAAATGCGTCGGGATGCCGTGTTGCATTAAATATCTGAAAATCGTTGTTGATATGGAAGCGTTGAGCACGCCCTTGTTCTTGATTTGCTCTTTCTTGAGTCCGTTGAAAGCGGTGGCGTCATCCTTGAATTCCTGAATGTACATTCCGGGCTTATCCGGAATTGAATATATTCTCTTTGCTTTGCCCTCGTATAGTAATTTTCTGTCCAAACTTTTTATTTTCAAATTACGCAATTTAAGATTAAAATTCTATTTGTAAAACTCGTTCCTATAATCTGTATCAAAGAAGAAATTCAAAAAATATTCTCTTTCATAATGAAAAACCCGGGATTATGTCCCGGGTTTTATTTAACGTTTACTATCTAGTTTTATTTCTGTTCGGGCTTCTCTTCGGCTTTCGGTGTTTCAGCCTGTGGAGCCGAAGGCTCGTTTACCTGAACTTCGTCACCGATAATGTCTTCAATCCTGAAATCAATCTGTTCAGATTCGTAAGTCTTGGATCTTTCCTGCACATCCTTTATCGTGAACTTGCGCGTCAATTTGAATCTGCTTATGTACGCGTCAATCGCTTCCTGATCCTTGTCTTTGAAATATTCAACGACGGAAAGGACGATTTTCTTATTACCCTTGTCGAATTCAATTACCTTCGCGTTTACCTTGTCTCCCGGTTTGAAGAGTTCCGAGAAATTTCTCACTGGCGCAACCGATAACTGCGACGCGGGTATGAATGAATCCACGACGTCGGGAAGTTCAACTATGATGCCTTTCTCAATCGGCTTAACGATTTTAACTTCAGTTTCGAGTCCGGGTCTGTACTTTGACTCAAGTCCGTCCCAGGGATTCTCGAACAACTGTTTGTGACCGAGGGAAATTCTCTGATTCGCGACATCAATTCCGAGTATTACCACTTCGACTATCTCGCCGAGTTTCACGAAATCGTTTACGTCGAGAATTTTCTTTGTCCAAGAAAGGTCGGATATGTGAACGAGTCCGTCAACACCTTCTTCGAGTTCGACGAATATTCCGAAGTTCGTGATGTTGCAGACTTTGCCTTTCTGCTTCGTTCCGACCGGGAACTTGTCAAGCAGGCTCTGCCAGGGATTCGGCGTCAACTGCTTCATTCCGAGCGAGAGTTTGCGGTTCTCGAAATCTATGTTGAGTATCTGCGCGTCAACGAGTTGTCCCATGGTTACCATCTGGCTGGGGCTCGTTACGTGCTGCGTCCAGGACATTTCAAGATCGGAAGAG
>CALGII010000015.1 GCA_937915485.1 uncultured Ignavibacteriota bacterium
GCTCGCCTAAAGCGGATTACGACGCCTTCTTCTTATACAAACGGCAGGGCGGCGAAGGACAGAATATTACTTACTTCTGCGACGGCGAGGGCAGGGTGATAAGATTGTCTCTCTCTGTCCAAAGACTACAATCTATGGAGTGCAGGTTCTTCTATGTAGATAACAGAATCTCAAAAATCTCTTTCTCCGAACTTGGTCCGGATTATTATGACAAATTGTCTGTGACTTCGGTTTATGCATACGGAAATAACGGGCTGATTGATTCTCAGTCCTCCGAATTATCGGGTGGCGTCTTAATGAAAGCGGCTTACTCATATACCTTCTACGGAAATGAAAACTAATCTTAAATATCATCATTTGGGTATACCGGTCAAAGAACCTCAGACAGGTGAAGTTTACCTGAAAGATTATAAAGCGTATCACGTCGGCTTTGAAACAAGTGAATTCGGCATCGAACTTATGAGGTATGAAGACGACTGCACTCTGCCTGAAATTGTTAAGACTAAACCGCACGTCGCTTTCGAAGTGGATGACGTCTTTGAAGCCGTTAAAGGTCGAAATGTGATTATTGAACCGAACTCTCCCTCCGAAGGCTGCATCGTTGCGTTCATCGAAGAGAATGGTTATCCGGTTGAGTTTATTCAAATAACTGGAAAATAAAACGCCGGCGATGTTTCGCAGGCGTTTTAAATTCTTACGCGAACAACGGAGCGTTGTCTATGTATATAAGGTAATCTTTTATTAGTTCGTCTTCCGTATGAAAAATGTTAGCGAACTTCACGCCCACTTTCTTGCCGTCTTTTCTCGTGTACAGTACTTCTCCCTGCCATACGTATGAATTCTCCTTTTCGAAGATATCCTCAATCTTATGCTCGCTTCCGCCTATCATGTCGAAAAAAGCTGCGACGTAATCCTTTGTTGCCTGCCTTCCCTTTACTTCAGGCTGATTTCCGAACCTGAATACGCAGTCTTCCGTTAGAAACTCCGAAAAACCCGCCGCGTCTTTTGTATCAATCGTCTTGCTTATGGCTTCAAGCCATTTTCTTGTTTCCACTATTGTCCCTTCTTCTTTATTTTTCCAATCCGCTTATTTGCGTGTGCAGTGCATTTCCATGTTCTTGATGTCCTTTCCCTCTATGACGCTGAACATTTCCATGTCAAATGTATTGTCGTCGATTATTTTTATCGTTTCCTTCATCGTCGATACACCCCCCGTCATCGGGTCGTTGTATTTACCGACATAAACGAACTTCTTCGATGCCTCGTCATATACACCTTCCATTAACATTATACCCGTTCCCAGATTATCCACCCACGTGCTGTAATATTTCTTCGCTGCATTGTCGTATCCCGTTACGCCGATGCCCTCAAAATCCATCCCCATCATCTTCCCGAAAACTTTCATCTGGCTGTATCGGTTCCCGAGCAGCATCTCGAATTTAGCCGTACCCGATGATGTTTGAGGCTCGGCAGACGGGTCCATCCACATCTTCGATGTGTAAGTCCAGTCACCGTTTAGTTTTGCCAGATCCTGATGCTCTTTCGCGGGCGTCATGTAGTCCATCCACTTCTTCATATCGTCGTCTTGCGCGAAAATGCCTGATGCGAATACTCCCGTCAGACATAAAAGTAATAAGATTTTTTTCATAGATTTTTCCCTTATGTTTTGAAAAGTTTAATATTAGAACAAAGAAATTAGCGAAAAAATTCTTAATAAAATTGTGATATGCAAGTGTATAGGACATTATAAAACACTTCGAAATCTGTAATAAATGCTCTTTTTGTGCCGCTTTAATTGTTTCTTGTATCCATTTTGTTTATTTTTTATTTCGATTTATCTTGGATTTCCGTGTAACGAAACGTAATGTCGTGTTCTTACGTATAGAACTTAAGAAATTTCCCTTATGAAATATAAACTTTCTGATTATAAGCACGTAATTATTGTTTCACTCGCTTATTTCGCTGTTTTATTCTCCTCTTCTTTTACGAAAGGCTACGAATATTTTATCGATGAATTTTATTACATTGCCTGCGCGAACAATCCCGCCGCCGGATACGTCGATCATCCTCCACTGGCGCCGCTCATATTAACCGTGCTTACTTTTATTTTTGGTGATTCTGTCTATTCAATCAGGTTCCTGGCTTCTCTTGCATCAGCAGGAACTGTCTTTATGGCAGGCCTGCTTGCTGAAAAATTCGGCGGAGGAAAAATATCTCAATTAATCGCCTCGCTATGCGTTATTGCCTCTCCGGTTTTTCCTGTCTTTGGCGGATTTTATTCTATGAACGTATTTGAACCGCTTCTTTGCTCATTCGTTTTTTGGTATTTGGCGAAAATGATTCTCGAAAAAGAGAAGAAATACTGGATTAACATTGGAATTTTGTTTGGCCTCCTGATGATGAATAAACATACTGCGGCGCTCTGCATAATATTTATTGTTCTTTCCTTGCTGTTCACGGAACACAGGAAATTATTGGCATCAAAATATTTCCTGTATGGCGCCCTTATTGCTTTTGTAATTTTCCTGCCGAACCTAATCTGGCAGGTCTTAAACGGCTATCCCTCGCTTGAATTCTATGTTACAAACATTACTGGAAAAAACATTCATGTGCCGTATACGGAATTCTTAATAATGCAATTGCTGACTTATAATCCGTTTCTTGTTCCTCTATTTATATTTGTAGCCGGTTTTCTGATTTTTAAAAATCGGAAGTTCCGTATTTTCGGAATGATTTTTCTCTTTACGATAATTTTCTTCTTGATTACTAGAAACAGCAGGTTCGATAGAACTGCATTTTCTTATTTGTGCGTCATTCCTGCAGGAGCGGTCCTGATTGAAAACTTTATTAAAACACATAAATCGCGGTGGATGTTCACGGCAGCGGGTTTTCTCGTCTTCGTGTATGCGTTTATTGCCGTGCCTATGTTCCTTCCTTATCTGAACTACGGGAATACAGCAAAACTCACTTCCTTTGTAGGACTGAATACCGAAATCGAAAAGGGTAACCGCCCGCTAATCGCGCAAACCATCGCCGACAGAATCGGATGGGAAGAAAAAGTCGATATGGTCGGGAAAGTGTATCTGTCGCTTTCCGAAGAAGAAAGAAAAAATACCCTGATTGCCGCGACAAATTACGGCGCTGCTGGAGCGTTAGAACTTTACGGGAAGAAATACGGATTCGTTAACGTCGTGAGCGGTCATAATAATTATTATCTCTGGAGTAAAAAAAGATTGAATGGCAATATCCTTCTTCAATTGTCAGATACAGGCTCTTATAATGGTCTGAAAGAATCCTTTGAATATGTAGAAAAATCAGGCGAAATATTTGATAATATTTATTGCACCCCGCACGAAAGAAACCTGACCGTTTTTATATGCAAAAATCCGAAATATAATAATCAAGAATTGCTGGAAAGAGGAAAAAGATTTTATTAAACCTTGTTTTTTTATGTAATTAGTGGACGAAATATTCAATTTCATTATATTTTTCTTTTTGATACTTTATTTGTTCAAAACAGTTTAATCATAATCGGGAGGATTATTTGAAAAGCCTTTTTGACAGATCCGTGAATCTTGAGTTAATCAACAGAATTGATTCTTTGTCCGCGGATTCGAAACCGCTCTGGGGTTCTATGACCTCTTCGCAAATGCTGATGCATTGTACAGTTAGTTTCAAACTTGCTTTCGGTGAAATGATTCCGGAACATAATGAATCATATCTTAATATCGGCAGGCTCGTCCGTGACAGGCTGTTCGATACAGACGTCTTTAATAAGAACCTCGCCACTACAAAGGAGTTCCTTGTCGAGGATAACTGTAAGTTTGATGATAATAAAATACTATTGACCGCTTACGTTAAAAGATTCGCAGGCGCGGGTCCTGAATATTCCGATTGCGGAAAACATCCGTATTTCGGACAATTGAATATGCAGGAATGGGATTCGCTTATTTACAAGCACTTGAATCACCATCTGTTGCAATTCGGAGTCTAAAATAATTTAAAACTTATGGATGACAATTTTAAAGTTTCTATGAAACTTGCTAACGATAAACTCTTGTTCAAAGGGAGGTCGAGGGATAATGAAGAAGTTAGTATGGACTATTTTCCTCCGCTCGGCGACGGTGCGGGTTATACGGGACTCGAACTTCTGCTTATGAGTTTCTCGGGCTGCAGCGCGACTTCGGTCGTTTTCTTGCTTAGGAAAATGGGAAAAACAATCGAGTCGATGACTATTAATTCCGAAGGAATTAAAAACGAAGAACTTCCCCGCGCGTTCAGGGAAATTAAAATCAAATATACGATCGAATCACAGGACGTTAATGCCGCCGATGTGTCGAAAGCAATCAAACTTTCCGAAGACTCTGTCTGTCCCGTTTGGTCTATGATAAAAGGTAATGTTGACGTGATTCCTGAATTTGAGATTATTTCCTGATTGCTTTTTCCGTACCGCTTAAGAGAATTGAAATATGTCTGCATTTCCTATAAGTTGAATATTATTATATAATATTTAGCGTACAATACCTGATGAGAATACTGCTTTTCGTTTTATCGCTTGCTTTTTGCCTTCAAGGTCTGCCTCTGTTCACGAGCGCTCAGATTGTACGTGATTCCGAATTTGATTCAGCGCTGGAAACTCTCTATCAGACCCAGATTGAACTCGCGGGGAAAAAAATGGATAAAGCCTTTAACGTCCTTAATGACGCTAAAAATACGGATGAAAAGCAGGCTCTGAAATTTATGCTCGCCTGTTTGCCGTTGAGTGACCTCGCCGACTATGAAGAAAGTTATTTCCTCGATAACGTGCGTATGTCATTGAAAGCGCGCGAAGAAACGGCTTGGGGAAAGAGCATTCCGGGCGATATTTTCTTGAACTTCGTTCTTCCCGTACGCGTGAATAATGAAAACCTCGATGATTTCAGAACCGAAATGTATGACGAGATTTTCGATAGAGTCAAAGACCTGACGATGGAGCAGGCCGCGCTTGAAATTAATCACTGGTGCCACGAAAAAGTTACTTATCGCCCGACTGACGAAAGAACAAGCGCTCCGTTAAGCACAATCAGGACGTCTTACGGTAGATGCGGAGAAGAATCCACATTCTTCGTTGCCGCTCTGAGAACCGCAGGTATTCCCGCAAGACAGGTATATACCCCGCGCTGGGCGCATACTGACGATAACCACGCCTGGGTTGAAGTATGGGTGGATGGGAAATGGTACTTCCTTGGTGCCTGCGAACCCTCTCCCGCTCTTAATATGGGCTGGTTTGCTGTTCCGTCAACCCGAACAATGCTCGTTAATACAAGGGCCTTTGGTTTGTATAGGGGTGATGAACCCGTTATAGTTCGTGAAAAAAGATTTGCTGAATTAAATAGAACTGGAAATTATACTCCGGTTAAGAAAATTTTCGTTGTTGTCAGTGATGCATCGGGCGTTCCTGTTCAAAATGCAAAGGTGGAATATAAATTGTATAATTACGCCGAGTTCTATCCGCTTGCAAAAACATATACGGACACGTCCGGTATTACAGACTTCACTTCGGGTCTTGGCTCGCTTCTTATCTGGGCAAGCAAGAATGACGATTTCGGCTATAAGGTTATAACCGTTAAAGACGCCGATACAATTCGCGTCGTGATAGGGGATGGTTTTATCGATGGGAAATATGAGGAATGCCATCTCGTGCCTCCTCAGGAACAGAAAATTACTGCGGTTCAGGATGCTGATGTAAAACTAAATGACCTGAAACTTGCTCGCGAGGATTCAATCAGGAACAAATATATGAGCACTTTCAGGGATTCTTCCTGGGCGATTGGATTCCTGAAAGAAAACGGAGTTGCCGACAAATCCGCCGTCGGGTATATTACAGGAAGCGCGGGAAACTGGAAAGAAATTACCTCTTTCCTTAAAAATACTTCGGCTGAACATCGGACTTTGGCGGTTAAGTTGCTTGGCGTAATATCCGCTAAAGATTTGCGCGATACGAAGGAATCAATTCTTCGCGACCACTTGAATAACTCCCTCGCATTCTCGGGCAATTTTAAGGATGATAATAAGATTTTCGAAAAATATGTGATGTCGGGAAGAATTGCTAACGAAATGCTTACTGCCTGGAGATTACACGTTATCGGACATTATAAAAAAGTTTCTCGCGAGAGCGGAATGGAAATCAATCCGGAATCTATTGCAGAATGGATACTCGCGAACGTTAAAGTTGACAATGTAGCCAATATGCACTCCCGCGCTCCGCTTTCACCTCAGGGTGCCCTGGAACTCGGCGTCTGCGATTCTAAATCGAGAGACATATTGTTCGTCGCTTCCTGCAGGGCTTTCGGATTTCCCGCGCGCCTTAATCCGGCTTCTTTGGTTCCACAGTATCTCTCCGGTTCAACCTGGAAAGACGTTATATTCGATGGACAGGTGTCCGAAGCCGGTAAAAGAGGATTTGTGCATTTTGTTAACGAGGGTTCGTTTGTTCCGAAATATTATATCAATTTCACCATCGGAATCTTCAGGAACGGAGTATTCAATTCCCTGGAATTCGATGAGGGCAAACCCCTTGACTCTTTTCCCGATTCGGTTGAAGTTCCGGCAGGGAAGTATATGCTCGTCACTGGTAACAGAAAAAGTGATGGCTCTGTCCTGAATGGAATTTATTTCTTTGAGGTTAAGGAAAACGAATTTAAAAACGTTGTTGTTAAAGTGTCGGATGTCGTCAGCCTTACAGAACGTTCGCTTAATATTGATTTCGAAACTGTTCTGGCGGAAAATGTTGCTGACGGCGTAATATCCTCTTTGAGCGGACTGATGCAGGGAAACGATTGCGTCGTCTCGTTAATCGATCCCGATAAAGAACCGACTAAACACCTTCTGAACGATATTGCCGCGGTGAAGTACGAACTCGATGCTTTAAACCTGAAATTCATATTTCTGGTCGAGCCTGGTTTGAATAAGGATTTACTGAAAAACTTTACAAGGGATAACCTGCCCGTTAACTCGGTATTTGCTTATGATAAAGAGAATTTGTTGTTGAATAAAATTAGGAATTCTTTTAAATCCGATAAAACAATAAATCTGCCCGTAGTGTTGATTCCCTCCGGTAATGGTTCCGCTGAGGTTCTCCTTGACGGTTATTCGATTGGTTCGGGAGAACAGATTTTAAAGAAATTTAATAAATAATTATTCGGAAAGTCTGTTTATGGAAGAATGTGAAAAGAATATTGCGTTTTTTGATTCAGGCATTGGCGGTATGAATGTCTTGCGGGATGCTTTGAATACGCTTCCTCGGGAAAATTATATCTATTTCGCCGATACAGACAACGTTCCTTATGGAATTAAGTCTCACGACGAAGTAAGGGGATTTATCGGTAAAGCGGTCGAATTCCTTTGCGGAATGAATATTAAACTCCTTGTGGTCGCGTGCAATACTGCAACGAGCCTCGCTATTAAACATCTTAGAGAGAAATATTCGTTTCCGATTATCGGTATGGAACCTGCTGTTAAACCTGCGATAGAAAATTCATCTCAAAAACGTGTGCTCGTCGCTGCTACAACCCTTACACTTAAAGAAGAAAAACTCGAGAACCTGCTTAATGAAATAGACATAAACGGTATCGCGGATAAAATCGCTCTCGACGGCCTCGTTAGATTCGCCGAGGATAGAAATTTTTCCGGGAATGAGCCCGCTGTTTACCTGAAAGAGAAATTCAGAAATATTGATTTCAAGGACTATGATGCTGTCGTTCTCGGATGCACCCATTTTAATTACTACGAAAATATGATTAAGGATATTATCGGTCTTGATGACGTTAAAATTATTGACGGAAACGAAGGTACTGTGAAAAGACTGAAATCGATTCTTACTGAGAACAACCTTCTCAATAATAACGGCAGCGGGAAAATTACTTACGTCAATTCTTGCAGAGTCATCTCGTCCGAAAAAGAGATTTCATACTACAACTCTTTGTTTACCGTATAATCCTATGAGAATAATTTATGAAATAGCATCCTTTGACTATGAATCTGCTGTGAAAGCCGCTGCCGCAGGCGCGGACAGAATTGAACTCTGCTCCGATAAGTCATCCGGAGGCGTTACCCCTTCCCTCGGTACGATTGAAAAGGCCCGCAGTGAAATCAAGAATGATTTGAACGTGATTATAAGAACAAGAGGAGGGAATTTTCGCTGCTCTGATTCCGAATTCGAAATAATGAAAAGAGACATTGTTCATTGCAGGAATGCGGGAGTGAACGGAATCGTCTTCGGTATCCTTAACGACCTCGGACAAATCGATGTGAAGCGAAACCGCGAACTCGTCGAATTAGCCAGTCCGATGAGCGCGACATTCCACAGGGCTTTTGATTTGTTGCCCGAATACGAAAAAAGTCTCGAAGATGTAATTAGTTGCGGATTCGCCCGGTTGCTGACCTCGGGATGCCCGGGAAATGCTGTCGACGGTATCAGTGTAATTAAAAATCTTGTGAAACGGTCCGAAAGAAGAATTATCGTTATGCCCGGCGGTAACGTGAGGAAAGATAATATCCGTCATATTGTTGATGCTACCGGCGTCCGCGAAGTACATTCATCATCAATTGATATTATCGGCTGTTATGAATTCCCACCCAAGTTCTGTACCAAATTGTGAAAATTGCCTCAAATCCTTACAAAAAAATTAATTTTATTTTCTTCGCTTCTGTTGATAATATTTACCCGAAACTTTATTTTTATGCAGTTCGTATAATAAGAAACATTAAAGGGAGCAATTATGAAAACAGCGATAATAATATTAGGTTTGGTGTTGTTACCTTCCTTCTTTACTTACGCTCAGGTCACGGATAAAGAAACCGGCAAGGGTAAGGTTGTTTATCTGATTATAAGAAACGTCGAATGCACCGATTGTCAGGGGCTCGGTTACCTCAATACCGCCACTTTCGATTTCAAGAGAAATGACCCTGCAACTACAAGGTCTGAAAGAAGTACCGGCTCGACAGATATAAGAATTGCAAGATTAATGTGCCCTTATTGCGGCGGTACGGGGAAAATTGAAATAAGAGAATATAAGCCGAAACTGTAGTTTCTGTTTTTTCAATATCGGTTTTCAGGATATTATCCGCCTATTTCTCGGAGGATAATATCCGTTTTTTTTTCTCGTCAGTCATTGATATTGATGTATATTTTTTTAATATTTGGATTATTAAATTTTTTCTAATAATTTAAGGGGACAATATGAAAAAACTTTTATTCCTGTTAGCATTTCTTAGCGTAATTTCAATTTTCAGCAGTACTGCTTCGTCTCAAACACTTTATTTTTGCGAAGGAGTTGACAAATCAGGTTATCCGATAACCGAAAGCAGCACTTTTAATATCCCCCGCGGAGGCGGATATTTTTATTTCCTCGTCAGACTTCCTTATGAAGTCGGCTGTAGGTACGTAAGTTATGATATTTACGACGTTTATAGCGACTATTCCGAAAATTATAACACTACTATTACCCAGGACGATATGGGCGTTGACTGGACCTGGTTCTGGAAAAAAGTTACTTTCTACGAGTCTGGATATTATCACGTTTACGTGCGTGATTGCTATGGAACGACGCTTGCTTCCTCGTACCTTACTATCAGATTTAAATAGTTTTTATTGATAGGCTGCCCGTTCGTTTCGGGCAGCCTTTTTTTATGAATGAAATATCGTGACCTTCGTTAAATCTGCCGGGTCGTATTTAACCTTTATCCTGCTTCCTTTCTTATACTTTGATACCGATGTGGATAGAATCGGGGCTTTTGCCGCCGCGAAAAATTTCGGTCCGTATTCAGGCGTCACTTCTAGTTCGAATTCTATAAGCGGATTGTCCCCGTTTACTAATATACCTGTTTCGGAATACTTTAGTACTTCCGCGTCTGCTTCCTTCCCGTTCGCCAGCAGTGACTTGTTCTGTATGTCTATGCTTCTTAGCATTTCCTCCGCTGAATTGCGGTCTAATGATTGATTCCCTTCTGTCAGTATTACGACCTTTGTCAAATCGTTCGTTAGATATTTCACGTACAGGCTGTCGCCTGCGTTTGGCATGTTAACTCTCGAAAACAGGTGTGATGTCCGGACTTCGAACGCAGGCATGCTCTCGGGCATTACTCTCAACCGCAGGCTGACGTTGTAGTAAATATTGTTTATCGTCATGCCCGTATCTTTTATCTCGAGTATTTCCGCCTTGGCTGTGATTCCGTTTTGAAGTATCTTCTTCTCTTTTCCCGATGTCTTGAATACTGTCTTGTTGAAAAATATCATCGGTATTAATACGGCGGCAACGACTATTATTACGTATCCCAATGGTCCGACTATCCCTTCGGACATCAGATACATTCCGAGAATTACTGCCGCGGCAATAAGAAAAAAATAAAGGAAGAACATTGTTAGAAATCTTCCGACCATGATTTATTTTTTAATTTTTAGAATGCTTCTTTTGTCCGGCTTGATAATGCCTCTTTCAGTGATTATTCCGGTTATTAGCCTTGAAGGTGTTATGTCAAAGCCGTAATTCTTTATCCGGCTCCCGGGTGAACATAATTCAATCTTGCTCCTTCCTCTCCGCGCATACCTTACTTCGTCTTCGTCCCTCTCCTCGATGACTATGCCGTCAAAACCGTTCTTCTTCGTTACGTCTATAGTCGATAGTGGAGCGCAAACATAAAATGGTATCCCGTTATCATATGCCGCCAGTGCCGTCTTGTACGTGCCGACTTTATTGCACGCGTCTCCGTTAAGCGAGATTCTGTCCGCTCCGACGAGCGCGATGTCAACATCGCCTTTCTGCATCACGTAACCGCCCGCATTATCGGTTATGATAGTGTGAGGTATTCCCATTTGATTTAATTCAAACGCCGTTAACTTCGCTCCCTGATTTCGCGGTCTCGTTTCTTCAACCCATACGTGCACGGGCAATTTCGATTCCGCGGACAGGTAAACGGGAGCCGTTGCTGTACCGTAGTCAATGCACGCTAACCAGCCCGCGTTGCAGTGAGTAAGTATGTTTACTCTCTCACCCCGCTTTTTTCTGTATATGTCCGTTATCAGTTTCTTGCCGTGCATTCCTATCCTTCGGCAGTTTTTGACGTCGTTATCTGCTAATCTGCGAACCGTCCTTAATGCAGCTCCGGTTTTTTTATCGATATTATTGTATCTGCTTATCGAGTCTAGAACAACACGCATCGCCCATTCCGGATTGATGGATGTCGGCCTCGCTGAAAGCAGCATCTCGAATCGCTTCTTTAGAAATTCTTCGGTTCTCTTGTGGGATAATCCCTTCTCCTTTGCCTCATCGCACGCCAGATATATCCCGTATGCTGACGCTATGCCCAGCAGTGGCGCGCCCCGTACGCTCATCTTCCTTATTGCGGTGTAAACATCGCGGGATGTTTTCATTCTGATTACGTTCAACGAAAATGGAAGTGCGTTCTGGTCTATTGCGAACACTGAAGCGTATTCCCGGCTGTCGTCCCATATCGTCCTATATCTCTTGTTCCCGATTCTCATTCTTTAAAATACGAATTTTTATGATTATTAAAAATTTTTAAAAAATTTTATTTTTCGGGAATTTTTATTGAACCCTTTGTTGTTATACTATCAAACAGTAAATGATTTTTACCTACCTATACTTTCACTCCTTATAAATGAGGTAGATGAGGAGGGCTGACGGGGAAACAGCCCTCCTACTTTTTTATACCCGCGGTTCTTTTTGACGCCTTAACCTGCCTATAAAATTATTTATATTTCAATATAATTTATAATATTATAGATTGTTTTAATGAACCCGGTATCTTCAAATCAGTTTATTGGCATGTCTTTCGTCCCCTATATCATTGTAAATAGGGATACGGAAATTATCTATATATCTCCCGATACTTCTTCGCATATAAATACTCAGGTCGGTTTTAATATTCAAATCGGAATGTCGCTTCTTGATTTCGTGCCTGCTTACAACTTGGAATCGATGAAATCCGCTCTCGATGAGTCCTTCTTCGGAAATCCGGTTAAAAGAGATTTTCAGTTTGCCTTGGGCAAAAATGAAACAAGATATTTTGAATGTATCTTCATGCCGAATTTTAATGTTGACCACTCCGTTAATTCCGTGTCTCTGAGTTTCTTCAGAATTACAGGCTTCGAAAAAATTCTGTGGGATTTGCAGACGAGTGAAGAAAGATACGGCAGCCTCGTCGGACTGCAGACTAATCTGCTCCTTAGAATTGACGGCGGTTTCAATATTACTTATGTGAATGATGCGTGCTCTGATTTTATAGGCGTTAGCCGTGAAGAACTGTTCGGCGTCAATATTTTCACGATGGTTTATCCCGATGACCTTCAACACGTTAAAGAAAGAAGTTATAACTTTATGAGGTCCCAAACTCGGGATGACATCGAGTTCAGAGTCGTGACGAAAAACGGCGTTAAATGGCTTCACCTTGAAAGCGTCGGTATAAGAAACGATGACGGATCTATTAAAGAAGTACAGGCAATCGGACGCGATATTACCGAAACAAGAAATACACTCGAAGAACTTATTCATACGAAATACCGGTTTGGTGCGATTCTCAGCAACTTTTCAAATCTTATACTCTACGAAGCGGGCAGAGACGATAGTTTCATCTCGACACGCGTGCGTGACTTGCTCGGTTACGATGTTTCTGAACTTAAAAGAAGCAACTTTGTCGAAAATGTTATATTCAGTGAGGATACGGAAAAATATTTTGAAGCGTTCAACAAATGGAAAGAGAAAGACGATTCCGGTATGTTCAAACGAAATTTCAGATGCGTAAAGTCAAACGGTGAACTCATCTGGGTCGAAAATCTCCTCACGAAAGCGCAGGATTCAAAGGGTGTCTTCTATTGCGGCGTGCTTCAGGATATTACCGAAAGAATTAAATCGGAAAACAGAACCGTAAGAAATGAAGCGCTTCTGAGGATTATGACAGAAAGTGCCAGATTCGGATATTATATCGTGAATTATAATACCGACGATGTTGTATATATAAATACTCGATTCTGTGAATTGTGGGGCATCGATTCAAAACTTGCTGGAAATTATGAGAATAATCTGAAAAATTCCTATGTCAGAGACCTTTGTTCTGAGAAAGCCGCCGATACCGAAAAGTTTATTGAAAATGCGATGTTCTTCAGAATTCCCGGAAATGATATCGCCTTTGAAGACGAAATGCCGCTTAAAAATGGTAAGGTGCTCCGCAGGTTTTCGACTTTGCTTACTGACGCGGATAATAAATACATCGGAAGGTTTTTTCTCATTGAAGACATAACAGATAAAATACTTTATGAGAAAACAATTAAATCCCAGAAGGACTACGGCATAATTATTGAAGAGGCGGTTGCGGGAATCATTATTTCGAATACTTTCGGCAGCATTATTAGCGCGAATAAAACTATTCGCGGTATTCTCGGTTATGACGAAAATGAAATGACTGGATTGAATCTCATCGATTTGTTCTATGAAAAAGATTTAACCGGCGATCCATTTAAATTTACGGAAATTATTGAAGGCAAAACTGTTCTGATGAAGGCGTATTTCAGGAGAAAAGACGGTAACTGCGTATTCCTCGAAGGGAATGCCAAACTCCTTCCAAATCACCTCGTTCAGGCTATTGTTTGGGAAAGAAAAGATAACGATGCTGCCGCTCTTGTCGAACAGGGCACTAATATTTTTTCGAGCCTGATTTCCAAAGTCGAAGCGTTCAGGCACGGCGAGAACTCCCTTATGTGCCTTAACAGAATATCCCTCTTCCTTAAAAATAAAGATTATCTCGAAACCGCGCGTAATGGCGGCGACGATAAAGAGGGCGGACTTCTTAGAAAGAGATTCGAGGGACTTCTTTCCGAGTATATCGAAATTGTGTACCCCCAACTTGAATTCATATCCGCTCATCTCAACGTGATTCTCAATGAAATGCCGAAAGTATCCGTTTATAACGACATCAGCGCAGCGAATGAAAAATTAATGACAAACTCCAGAATTCTTAAAAATAAACTCGTCGAATTGAGAATTACTTCGCGTTATGAAAGCGGTGCGATGCTGAAATCTGCTGAAATCATTGAACATGTCAGAGCCTGTATCACCGGCATTAAACAAATTGGAAAAAATCTCGAAGAAAATTTTATTACCGATGTAAATCGTGTGCTTGAATCCGTTCGCGAAAAGCGTGCGCTTGAAAACCCCGGCGTATCTCTGAATTATATCTGCAGTGCTGAGGTAACCCGAGCAGTCTTCAATGAAGTGGAATTGAGAGAAATCGCCGATATACTCATAAATAACTCCGTTGAAGCGTTTGCCGGTTTGAATAACACGGAACGGAAAAAAAGCATTAATATGGAACTGAAGGTTAATGACGGTTTGATTGTCTTAACGTATTCCGATAACGGACCGGGGTTCTCTGAAAGAATTAAAAAACAGATTTTCGGCAGGGGAATATCCACGAAAGGCATTAACAGGGGCTTTGGATTGTATTACGCGAAGAACATAATCGGAAAATACGGCGGCGATATCGCGCTTGATAATGATTCCCGTGAAGGCACTAGATTCCTTATCTCATTTATTTTAGTATAGTTATGAGTAAACATAAATTATTAATAATCGACGACAGCAGGGAATTTACTGAAGATCTAACCCTTATGCTCGGCGATAAATATGATATTCTTACCGCTGAAACGGCCGAGGTTGGTCTCCGGATTGTGAAAAACACTCTCGTGTCCGTCCTGCTCCTTGATCTTCAACTGCCCGATATCCACGGTCTAGAAGTTCTTGAGAAAATCCACAACGACATCGACCCGTATCTGCCCGTTATCGTCGTTACAGAATATGATGACATGGAGCACGTCGTTAAAGCTATGAAACTCGGCGCTCACGATTTTCTCTCCAAAGATTTCAATATGGATTTCCTTAACGGAAAAATCGAACAGGCTCTCAATCAGAAGAAACTGCAGGTCAGAATCTCCGGGCTGATGGGAAACCACGTTCTTACAGATGATACTTTTGTCTATGCGAGCGAAGTTATGAAGAAAATCAGTTACGAAATCTCAAGACTCGCGAATCTTAACGTCGATGTTCTGCTCTGCGGTGAAACTGGCGTAGGCAAGGATATGGCGGCAGCGCAGATTTTTCTGCGTAGCAAAAGAAAAGATAAACCCTTTATCCCCGTCCCGATAAGGACTCTCAGCGAAACACTGCTCGAGTCCGAATTGTTCGGTCACGAGAAAGGCTCTTTTACGGGCGCTGATAGGATGAAACCCGGCAAGTTCGAATCCGCAAACCAGGGATTCGTTTACATTCCCGAAATATCGAATCTGCAGGAGTCAATACAACTGAAACTCCTTCACTTCATGCAGTATAAATCAATTACACGCGTCGGACACGATATGAGAAAAGGCGAAATCAAACTCGACGTGAGAGTTATTATGGCGACGAATGAGAATTTGGAGACCCTCGTGAAAGATGGTAGGCTAAGAGAAGATTTCTATTACAGAATCTCGGGCGTGCGGCTTAATATCCCTCCGCTAAGAGAACGAAAAGAGGACATCATCCCTCTCGCGAATTACTTCCTTGAAAAGTATTCTGCCGAATTCGGAAAGCAGGGCTTGAGTTTCAACGAACAGGTGAGAAAAGCATTCCTCGATTATGAATGGAAAGGGAATGTGCGCGAACTCTCGAACGCCGTTAAAAACGCTCTCATATATTCCGTTAATCCGGAACTCTCCGTAAAGGATTTTCCTGATTTTACGGGAAGAACTTCTGTCACGGATATAATCGCGGCGGAACAGCAAAACGACTACCTCGTTGATTATAGAGAATATGATTATAATACTAAAAAGTATTACTTTGAATCACTCTTGAAATACTGCGGCGGGAAAGTCTCCGGTGCTTCAAAAATTGCTGGTCTCTCTCCGCAGGGATTCCGAAAAATCTTGAAACAATTGGGTATCAATTATTAAATTATATGAACGTAATTTTATAAACTAATTATATCACCGTGAAAAAACTAATACTGCTTGTTTTATTTGCATTCGCTTTGTCCTCTTGCTCGTCGATAAAAGATGCGGTTACGAACGCCGAAAGATTGCAGTGGAAACTTGGCAGCGTTTCCGGTATGAGTGTCGCCGGAATTAATCTGTCGGGTGTTTCCGGCTTCTCGAATATAAATCCGCTCGATATAGTAAAAATAACTTCCGCGTTCAGTTCGGGACAATTACCTGCTAATTTCACCCTTAACCTGCTCGCGAAGAATCCCGAAGGCAGCGGGGGAAGCCCGAATTCAAGCGACGCTATTAGAGCCCTTAACTGGAGACTGCTTATCGATAACGTCGAAACTATTAAAGGCGATATTTCAAGCCCCATTACTATCCCCGGCGTCGGACAGACTGCGACTATCCCGCTGAGCATGTCGGTTGACCTGCTTCAGTTCTTCAAAAATCAGGGACTGCAAAGCCTCGTCGGCCTCGCTCTCGGTATCGGCGGCTCCAATGGCTCGCCTGCAAGACTGAGTTTGAAGATTAAACCCACTGTTGACACTTTTCTCGGCCCCTTCACTTACCCCGGTGAAATTACTATCATCGATAAGGAATTCAGAGGCCGTAATTAAATTTTTGCCCCGGATTCCCGCTCATTTCGGCGGGAATCCGCTTTTTTACTGCATTGTTTATCCTTTTCGGATTGAGTATCTTACCTTTTTTCAAATAAAATTTCCAAAAAGTGGACATAAATTTAATAGAATCCGAAAATTGTAAAAGAGAATTAGAGGCGAAATTAACTTACGAGGAACTTGCTCCCCATTTCGAAAAAGCAGTAATTGACTACAGAAAAAAAGTGCAGATTCCGGGCTTCAGAAAAGGAAAAGCCCCCGTCGCGATGATTAAAAAAATCTACGGTGACGCCATTGAATATTCCGCGCTCGAAGATATCGCAAATGAAGTTTTCAGAAACTATCTTATTGAAAATAAAATCCCTATCGTCGGCTCGGGTACCATAACTGACCTCGATTATAAACCGAAAGAATCCCTTACCGTAAAAGTTTCGTTCGAGATTATTCCTGAAGTCGTGCTCACGAACGTTAAAAGAATCGAACTTACAAGGACAAAGTACGTTATCGACGAATCGCTCGTCGATGAGGAACTTCAGTTTATGAGGTTTAAAAACGCTACCTTCGAACTCGACGGCCAGGCGCTCGACGATGAATATATGGTGACAATCGATACGGTCGAACTCGATGACTCGGATAACCCGAAAGAAGGAAAGGAAGAAAAAAACCTGAGGTTCTATCTCAACAGCGATTATCTCTCGAAAGAATATAGAACCGCTCTCAAAAATATTAAGGAAAATGAAGAGCGTGAACTCGATTCTAAAGATAAAGAAGGCAATCCCGTAAAACTCCGCGTGAAATGCACGAAGATTGAAAAGGTAATTTATCCGGAAATGAATGAAGAGAACTTTAAAAAGTTTACGGGCAAAGAGGATATTAAAACCGAGGAAGAACTGAGAAATCACCTTCGCGAAGAAATTTCGAAAGCGTACAACGAACACGGCGAACAGGAAATAAGGAATAAAGCGGTGTCCGAAATTGTAAAGCAAAATGAAGTACTCCTCCCGGACAGATATGTTGATTCGATTCTTGACGACTATTTCAAAAGTTATAAGGAAGAACATAAAGGCCACGGACACGATATAAATGAAGAGGAATTCAGAAAGTCAAACAGAGGCGATGCCGTCTTTACCGGCAAATGGTTCCTTATAAAAGAAAAACTTATCGAACAGGAAAAGATTGAAATAACAGACGAAGATATTATGAAGTTCGCCGAAAAGAATTCCGCGATGTACGGTCTCCCGGCTGACAAACTATTCGAATTCTATAAGGAGAACCCGGACGTCAGAAATTCTGTTCTCAACAATAAAGTCGTTGATTTCTTAATTGAAAATGCTAAACTGACTGAGGTCGAGGAAGTAAAAAAATCCATTAAACTTCAGGCGGAAGAAAAAAAGAAAGAAACTAAGAAGGACTCAAAAAAAGAGACAAAAAAAGAAAATAAAAAAGAAAAATAATATGGACTTTCACAGCATCATCAAATCTCGCGAAGAGGAAATAAAAGCGGGCCTCGACAAGGCGTCGAAAATTAAAAATCAACTCGTCCCGATGGTCGTCGAGCAGACTTCGAGAGGGGAAAGAGCCTACGACATCTATTCAAGACTTCTTAAGGAAAGACTAATCTTCCTCGGCTCGGCTATCTATGACGAAATATCTTCACTCATCGTTGCGCAGTTGTTGTTCCTTGAGTATGAAGACCCCGATAAGGATATTCTTCTGTATATAAATTCTCCCGGAGGCAGCATCTCCGCGGGACTCGCTATATATGACACGATGAATTATATCCGCTGCGACGTCTCTACTACCTGTATCGGTATGGCGGCGTCAATGGGTCAAATACTCCTCACGGCAGGCGCGAAAGGAAAAAGAATCGCTCTCCCGCATTCGAAAATTATGATGCACCAGCCGCTCGGCGGAACTCAGGGGCAGGCTACCGATATTGAAATTTATACGAAGGAAATGCTAAGAACCCGCGATACGATTTATAGAATAATTTCGAAACATACAGGCAAATCCGTGGAACAGATTACAAAGGATGCTGACAGGGATAATTATATGACTGCCGAAGAAGCAAAATCATACGGACTTATCGATAATATTCTCGTGAAAAGAGAGCCAGCAAAAAAATAATAAATTAGAAACACCGGTTATATAAAAGAAAAAGCGGGCTCACCCGCTTTTTCTTTTATCAATTTCAATTATCAATTTCAATTATCAATTATCACTTAATAATTATCGTTTAGCATTAAAATTTACTCTCTGTATCTTGCATACTCCTAACTTCAATTACTAATTACTAATTACTAATTGTTAAAGCCCATTATCCTCCGGATTCACATCCGGTATGTACCCGTTTCCGAGTTTTATCGATTTAACCTTCTTCTTTACCTCAACAGTGAATCTGTATTCGCTTGCATCCTTCCATACCTCGGCGGTTGTTTTGTGATACGATTCGCTTCTGTCCTCAAACGTCAGCGTAACCGCAATCGGAACTGGCATCCCGCCTTTGTTCGTGACCTTGATCTCCATCTTATCGCTTGTTACAACTGCCGCCGATATTGAGAGGTCCGCGGTGCCCGACTGCATGAACCACCTCGTCCAGAACCAGTTCAGGTCCTTCTTCGATACGTCGTTGAACGTGAAGAAGAAATCGTACGGCATCGGATGCTTACCGCTCCATCTCGCGATGAATTCCTGTAGAGATTTCTTAAACAAATCCTCTCCGAGCATGTCCTTCAGTATCTCGAATACAATTTCAGATTTTCCGTATGCGTTGAAACGGTATGGAACGGATTTCAGCAGATTTGAAGGCGTGAGCATAGGAACATCGTTGAACGTTCCCGAAAAACGGTTGAAACTCTTTACGAAATATTCCCTCTGGTCTGCCTTCTCAGGATCCCGCTCTTTGTTGTCAGGTCCGAATCTGTCCATCTTTATCTGAAATTCCATCGGTAGAAATACTGCGAATCCCTCGTCCATCCATGCGTACTTCCTCTCGTTAATTCCTGTCATGAACGGGAAATACGTGTGCGATATTTCGTGCGACGTCAGGTAAATCAGAGATTCCCAGTCGTCCTCGTCTCCGTCGTTAACCATCATTGGAAATTCCATCCCGCCCTCGCCGTTGAATACAGTCATCGACGGATAGGGGAACGGTACTCCCGGCATCGTGGTAGCGAGATATTTAATCGCTTCCTCCGCGATTTTGTATACGTCGAATTTCAGCGACAGTGCGTTCGGTCTGAATGCTGTGCTCAGTAATACGAAATTGTCGTCCGCCGCCTCTATTCTCTTCATCTGCCAGAAATAATGGTCGCTCATCGAAAAAACGAAATCAGGCACGCTCTCCGCCTTGTAATGCCAGACGCTTGAACCGTTGTTGCGTGTAATCTGATTCGTGGAATTAAGTGCCGAGCAGTCAATCTCGAGTTTTGAATTCCCCGCGGCAGCGTCCCTGTATTTTATTAGAAACCCGTCACTGAAAACTTCCTCGGGATTTTGTAGCAGACCCGTCGACCAGACTATCATGTTCGGCCTGTCCGTCTTTATACGCACGTCGAAGTTGCTGAAGTCATTGTAGAACTCTACGACACCGTTGTAATCAATCATGTCCCATCCTTCGATGTCGTCGAATACGGAAATCTGCGGATACCAGTATGCTATCATGTATGAAGTCGAGTCGTACATCCCCATCCTCGGAAACTTCTCGGGTATCTTGAAAGACCATTCGATGTCAATAACGTTGTCCATCCCCGCTTTCAGCGTGCTCTTCGAAAGATTGATGACCATGTTCGTACCCGGCCTTGTCACGTCTTTTGAATCTGCTTCAAAGTCGATTCCGTTTATCGTTAACTTCTTTATTGCCGTCCCTTCACCGAAATACTTCGGGTCGCCTTCCCAGTCTCGTGATTTCCCCGGCTTGAGAAAATCCTGATATAATCGTATAACAAGTTTGCTCAGGTCGTGAGGACTCTTGTTGTGGTAAATAATCTTTTCCCTCCCGCTGATTTCTTTCGTGCTCGAATTGACTTCCGATTCGATAAAATAATCGGAATAATTCTGCCAGTATGCCGTCCCCGGCTTTCCGTCAAGCGACCTCGTGTTCTTCACGAGCGCTTTCCTGTATTCTGTAGGCATGTATATATCTTGAGAATGCAGCGGAAGTACATTCAAAAGTAAGCCCAATAATATCGGTAAAAATATCTTATTCATTATTATATATTTTGTCTTAAAGTATTGTACGTATTTAAAAACTATTTGTTCGCGCTTATTATTTCCTTCGCTCGGCTTATTACTTCGGCTCTAAGTGAAAGCGGCTTTATGATTTTTACAAGTTTGCCCCAGCCCAGTATCCAGGAAATAAATTCGTTCGATATCTTAATCTCCGCCTTGAATAGTATCCCTTCCTCCGTGTCCTCAAACTCCTGATTGTTTATGAATATGCGGCTTTTAAGAAAATCACAGGATTTGTCGAATAACAGTTCGGTCTTCTCGAGTTTCCCGTGCGGATATATGCCCCAGGTGCTGCTCAGAAAATCGTGCATCGACGGAAAATCCTTTATCCCCGATTTCCTGCTAAGAAATTCTATGTTGCCGATTTTCTCTATTAGATAGTATCGTATCCTTCCCGTATCGTCGTTCTCGCATCCTGCGAGTATGAATGACCTGTTCGTCTTGAAAAATCCGAACGGCGTTGCAGTCCTCCGTATCGGCTGCCCGTGCGCGTCAAGTTCGTACTCGAACTTTATCATCTGACGCGCGTTTATGGATTTGACTATCTTGACGAATACAGAAAGCGTCTTGTCCCCGAATACGTTCGATATCTCCTTCAGGTTCTTTATCGGTTCCGTGTCGTTTAACGCGAGATACGTGTTAATTAGTTTGTTCAGCGTTCTTACGTCAAACTTCTGTATGTCTATGTCGAGGCACCTCCGCGCAGAATGTATCGGTATTCCCATCGCCCTGATTCGCGCGAAATCCCTCCTTATGCTTGGCAGACTCTCGCTGAATATATCCGACAGTTCATCCTCCGAATAGAAATTCCGCTTCTCCAGAACCATCGAAATTATCTCTATCTGCCTGATTAACTCCTTGGATATCTCCTTTGACATGTTATTATTTTGATTTTAAAATATTGTTCTTTCATCCCTTATTTCGGAAATTTATGTTTTTCAATTTTTAATGAAAGCCAAAAATCTGTAGAATCCGGTATCTTCCACAAAAATTATTCAAGACTCCTGCCGGCAGGTAATGAAGTCTTCTGTCACAATTATACAGTATTACATCTGTTGTTTTTATCGTTTATAGTTAATAACTTATTTCGAGTCTCGAACTCACAAAATTAAGTGAAGGAATATGAGTATTCATCTTTATCCATCCGGGATGAAATTCTACTGTATCTCTCTGATTGCAATTTTTATCCTGATAGCAAATACAACAACCTCTCAATGGATGTACCAGAAATCTGCTACTACTATTACCCTGCATGCGGTTTGTTTTCCGAATGATTTTACCGGCTTTGTCGTTGGTGATTCAGGATTGGTTATGAAGACGTCTAACAGCGGCTTGAAATGGTCGCGTCAGATTATTTCGAACAGTAAACTGAATAATGTGAAATTTATTGACGGATATACCGGATGGATTGTCTCTAACCAGGGTGAAATTTTTAAAACTACCAGCGGCGGTGATACGTGGGAAACTCAAAAGACAGGTACGACCAGAAGTCTTTATGCGCTATGGTTCTTAAATGAGTCTACCGGATGGGCCGCAGGCGATTCTGGAACTTTCCTGAAAACATCAGACGGAGGCTACAGGTGGAATGTCGCATTGCCGTTTAAAGCGAGAAGGTTCGATGCTTTCTATTTCCTTGACTCGAAGATTGGTTGGTTTACTTACTCTGACGTGCCGGCCGGACTCGCGAAAACTACGGACGGCGGAGAATCCTGGACGCTTATTCATAATTTCGGTCACGCCCAATACGGAATCTATTTCTTTAACGAACTTACAGGCTATACCTGCGGAGGAAGTTATACTCTTCTCAAAACAACCGACGGAGGATATAACTGGTCATCACCTGATACGAAAGATGAAAGCGACAGCCCACCCGCAACGTATACAGGAATATCTTTTGTCGACGAAAACACTGGCTGGTTCACCGAAGCGCATCCTTTGGGCGCAGGGGTTTATCCCGTGCACGACGGTTACGGCGAATCGCTCAGGATAAAAATCTATAACCTGTATGACGTCTGCGCGCGGAAATCAGGCTACGCCTGGGCAGTAGGCGAATACGGTACTATTGTCTTCAGGTCAAATTCCGCTTCTATCGATTTCCTCTCTGATTATAATGAAAATGTGAATCGGTTCTCGCTCAGCCCGAATTATCCCAATCCTTTTAATTCCGAAACTAAAATTAAATTCTCGGTGCCCGCTCTGAAATTATCGCAGGATTCACCCGTGAGGATTTCTGTTTTCGATGTCAGTGGAAGGGAAGTGGATATTCTCGCGAACGGATATTTTAAACCGGGCGATTATGAGTTGACTTATAATGCCGGCAAACTTTCGTCAGGAATGTATTTCTGTAAACTCGTTTCGGGAAATTTTGCGGTAACAACGAAAATGATACTGATGAAGTAAAATTCCAAATTGATATTAAAATCAAAGGGCTCTTGTGAGCCCTTTTGCTTGTAACCTTCATTCGCTGCGCATTACAGCAGCCTCCCCGTCAGTATCAGCGTCGCTACCGTGAAGTAAATCAACAGACCCGATACGTCAACAAGCGTTGCTACGAAAGGCGCCGACGACGCCGCTGGGTCAAGCCCGAATCTCCTTAAAAGAAATGGAAGCATCGAACCCGAAAATGTGCCTATCAGTACGACACCCGTGAGCGTTATGTACAGCGTCAATCCGATGAAAAACCAGTGCTCGCCGTATAGATTGCTTATAGAATTCCATACGAAGATTCTGAAAAATCCTATTAACCCGAGCATCGAACCAAGAAGAAATCCTGAAATAATCTCGCGCTTCATTACCCTGAACCAGTCCTTGAGCGTTATCTCTCCAAGCGCCATCGCGCGTATCGTCAGCGTCGCTGCCTGCGAACCCGAATTGCCTCCGCTCGATATTATTAGCGGTATGAATAATGCGAGAAATACCGCGTTCGCTATCTGATGCTCGAAAAAACCCATCGCCGATGCCGTCAGCATTTCTCCGAGAAATAAAAGTATAAGCCAGCCCGCGCGCTTCTTTACCATCTGAATGAGAGGAACGCTCATGTAAGGCTCGTCCAACGCCGCCATACCGCCGAATTTCTGTATGTCCTCCGTTGATTCCTCTTCTATCACGTCGAACACGTCGTCCGCTGTTACTATCCCGACAAGATAATTCTCTTCGTTTACAACCGGTATTACGTATAAATCGTATTCCTTGAAAATTCTTACCGCGTTTTCCTGCGGCTCGTTTACCTTTAGACTTACGTAAGTCGCGTTCATTAAATCGCTTACCTTCGTGTCGCTCGTCGACATCACGACTTCCTTTAAAGTCAGTTCATCGAGCAGCCTTCCGTCTGAATCCGTTATGAATAACGTGTCGAGATATTCGACGCTGTTCCCGAGTTCCCGTATTACCTGCATTACCTTCCCGATGTCCCACTCGGTCTTTACCGCTATGAAGTCCGGCGTCATTATTCGCCCGACACTGTTCTCTGGATATCCGAGCAGTTTTACTGCGACTGACCTTTCTTCCGGCGACAGAAGACGTATAAGTTTCTTGACTACGGGTCCGGGAAGTTCTTCGAGAAACTCCGTCCTGTCGTCGGGCGACATCTCGTTAAGTATCTCCGCAACCTCTTCCTGACCTAGCGCCTTGAGAAGTTCTTCCTGTATGTCGAATTCAAGGTACTCAAATGTCTTGTACGCGCTTTCTTTCGGAAGAAGTCTGAAAATTATCCCGCGGTCGTTCTGCGGTATGTCTGAGATTACGTCGGCTACCTCGGATGGATGCATGTCCGTTATTATTTCCTTTAACGGTATCCAGTTCCTTGCCCGAATAAGACTCTCGATTTCCGGTTGTATTAATTTGCCTAACATGATTGACTCCTTCTTAAAACACGCCCGGTATTTGAACGCGGTTATTGTGAATTATACTTGCTCTGCTTGAGGAAAAACTGAATTCCCTTGATGTCTGTAATATAAATAATAATACCTAAAGAAAAAATTAAAAGAGGTGTTCTGAAGATTTGTCTATACGAATCTTGATTCCTTATTGCCTCTTCTTCCGTTAATGAACTCTATCGATGATATTACGCCCCTTCCTTCGGGTTTCAATTCCCTTATCTCAAGAAGTTGGTCTGTTGTGTTTACATAAAGTTTCTTTTCTTCAGTGAAAAATGTTCCCGCAGTATCGCGTGAACCCCGCTCTGTTAATCCCGTTCTCAGAATTTTTATGCTCTTTCCTTCCAGCGTCGTGTACGCCCCCGGAACCGGCGAAAGTCCTCTGACGAAATTGTGTATTTCTTTTGCCGGTCTGCTCCAGTCTATCCTGCATTTCTCCCTGAATATCTTTGGCGCTTTCGTCCATCCCGTATTGTCCTGCGGTACTGCTTCGTAATTGCCGTTAATGATTTTCTCTAGGGTTTCAAGCACGAGCGACGGACCTTCAAGCGACATCTTTCCGTAAACCTCGCCGAACGTTTCATTCGCGCCGATGCTGATTTTCTTCTGGAGAATTATATTCCCCGTATCCACGTTCTCGTTCAGAAAAAAAGTCGTTAGTCCTGACTCTTTCTCTCCGTTTATTATCGCGTGGTTTATCGGAGCCGCGCCCCTGTACTTCGGGAGCAGCGACGCGTGCAGGTTTATCGAGCCGTATTTCGGTATTAAGAAAACTTCGCGCGGTAGAATTCTGAAAGCGATTATGACGAATATATCGGGATTGTATTCCTTGAGTTCTTTGATGAAATCCGGGTCTCCGAGATTTTCGGGCTGAAGCACGGGTATCCCTTTCTCAATCGCGAATTTCTTAACGTCGGAAAATTGTATCTTCCGCCCCCGGCCTTTTTGCCTGTCTGGAACCGTGACGATGCACGGCACGCTGTAACCCTCTTTCAGTATCGCTTCGAAAGAAGGTACGCCGAAATCGGGCGAACCCATTAGTATTATACTCAAATTCCCCTTAAGCATCGGACTGTCTTTTATATCTGTATCTCGTTTAAAAAAAGAGGGTAACTCGTTATTACTTTGTTCTTCTTTATTTTTCTCAGCATGCTCGCGACTTTCTTCTTCTCGTCCTCGTCAAGATGGTCAACGAATAACACGCCGTTTAAATGGTCCATCTCGTGCTGAACGACTCTCGCGAAAAATCCCTCGAATTCCTGCGTGACTTCGTTCATGTCGAAGTCGTTGTACTTTACGAATATCTTGTCAGCCCTCATTACGTTGCCGCGTACTTCGGGTATGCTCAGGCATCCTTCGTCTTTAATCGCCTCTCCGTGCTTGTCAACTATCACGGGATTTATCAATGTTACGGGCTTCGCCCTCTTGTATTCTTCCACGCACGAAACGTCAACGACGCAAAGCGATATGTTCTCGTTTACCTGCGGCGCTGCAAGTCCCACTCCTTCAGCGTTGTCCATCGTATAAAACATGTTCTCCACCAGGCGGATTAAGCCGGTGTCAACCTTCTCCACAGGCTTCGTCTTCTTCCTCAGAATCTCCATCCCGTATGTCGTTATCGGTAATTGTTCAGGCATTTGTTAGTTCCTTTATATCCTTGTTATATTTTAAACAATCAAAAACTATTTATCGTTTTAATCTTTCCTTGTAAACTCGTAATAAAGCGGATCGATGAAGTCCGAACCCTTTATTTTTATGCTTATTATCTTCCCGTTCTCTGCATTGACGGGCGCAAGACACCTTCCGACAAGCACATCTTCAAACTTGCAGATTAATGTGTCGTTCCGCCAGTGCCTGAATATTCCTTTCGTGCCGGGTCTCGTCGAAAGCGTGAATTCCATATCGCTTCCTTCCTTGTATATCTTCAGCGTTCCCGCCTGCTCGTTGAAATATGTCCCCGCTAACGATGTCATTTCAAACGATGGCTTCAGCGCAGGGTCCTTCTTGTCCCTTATCTCGTTCCAGTAAATCTCGTCGCGCGATTTTCCGCCGACCGTCATTGCCGAAAATATTAGACTGTCCCAGTTCGTCGTCTGGTTGCCGAGCGCGTAATCGAACAACTGATACATCAATGACGATATCACGTCGTTCTGGTCGTTGTTCGTCAGTATCACAAGACCGAACTTCCTGTCAGGCATGAATGCCGTCCTCGATACCATTCCGTCGTATCCGCCTGAATGTTCAAGGAATAATTCTCCCCTGAAATCCGCGATGCCCCATCCGAGCCCGTATGTGCGGAAATGCCTGAACGTGCGGTTCCCCGAGCCGTGCGACGGCGCGGGTATAAGATTGAAAGGCGTGTGCGTCCTTAGTATGACTTTCTTCGGCGCGATTTCTCTGCCGCCGTATGTTCCGTCATTTACCTGCATCTCAATCCATTTTGCCATGTCCGACGCAGATGATATCAAACCTCCGCACGGACCTATGTTGTCTACGTTGCGCCACGGTATCGGCGTGATTTTGAAATCGTAATCGTAAGTGTGTGGCGCCGCTATGTTGTCGAATTCATTCAATCTCGTTATCGTGCTTATTGTCCTCGTCATTCCGAGAGGGGAGAGTATGTTGTCAGCGACGAACGCGCTCCAGTCCTGTCTCGTTACTTCTTTTATGATTTCTCCCGCTATAACGTAACCCATGTTGAAATATCCGTATCCGTTCCTGAAATCATACGCGGGCTTTATGTTCCGAAGGTTCTTCATTAGGTCGTATGAACTCACGTTCGTTCCCCAACTTATGAAATCGCCGTGAAAAGTTCCGATACCCGCCCTGTGCGTTAGTATGTCCTTTATCGAAAGAAGTTTCGTTGTTTCGGGATTGTAAAACTCTATATAAGGCAGGTAACTTGTAACGCGGTCGTCAAGTTTCAAAAGCCCCTTGCTCTCTAAAATCGCGATGGACGTTCCTATGAATGCTTTCGTGTTGGATGCGACCGCGAACATAGTGTTCTCGTCAACAGGCTCGCTCTTGCCTTTCTCGTGTACGCCGAATCCTTTCAGGTATGTAACCTTGCCGTTCTCTATCACCGCGACCGACATTCCGGGTATTTCCCATCTCTTCATGCATTCGGCAATGTAATCGTCAATGCTCTTTCCCGCCAGCGTTATCTGAGCGAATGAGTATTGCTGTATAAACGCTATAAATAGCGTAATAACCAGGTATTTATATAATTTTCTCATTTATGTAAATAATTGAATAAAATTTACATTTGTCCTGCTTCCCAAACTCCGGTTTGGTAACCGAAATCACTTTTGCCCGTTTCCGCAAATGAAATTCGGAACAGGAAAGCGGGCTTTCTTAAATTCTAAAATTCCCTCTGTATTCCCAAATTAATAATAACAATCGATATTAAAAAGTGGCTTTAATATCTTAAAAGCAATTATTATCTTAATTGTTTACATCATTTTGAATTTGAAAACTTTAAAAAATAAAGCAAGCAGGAGATAAATCTTATGCCGGATTTTAAATCGGAACAAATTAGAAATATCTCAATCATAGGGCACGGCAGCTGCGGCAAGACCATCCTGGCAGAAGGTATGCTGTTCGCCGCCGGAATTACGAATAGGTTCGGAAAGATTGAGGAAGGTAATACGGTCAGCGATTACCATAAAGACGAAATCGAAAGACAGCAGTCTATCAACTCGTCATTGTTAAACTGTTTCTGGAAAAATTCGAAAACCGAAACGGTTAAATTCAATATAATCGATACCCCGGGATTTATGGATTTCCTCGGTGAGGTTAAGTCGGCTCTCAGAGTCACCGAAACCGCTCTGATGGTGGTTGACTCTTTCAAGGGTGTTGAAGTGGGTACGGAGGCTTGCTTTAAATTTACAAAGGTAAATAACAATAACATAATTTTCGTTATAAATAAACTCGACGCCGAAAACGCCGTGTTCGAAGATACTCTCGAACAACTTAAGGAAAGTTTCGGCTCGCAGGTCGCTGTCGTGCAGTTCCCCGTCAATCACGGCATAGGTTTTAATGAGGTCATCGACGTTATTAAAATGAAAATGCTCAAGTTCAATACCGACGGAAAAGGCGAATATCAGTTGCTCGATATTCCCGCCGACTTCAAGGATAAAGCCGATGACTATCATCAGAAACTCGTCGAAGCCATTGCTTCCGAAGATGATGCCTTAATGGAAAAATTCTTCGACAGCGGCTCGCTTTCCGAAGAGGAAATAACCAACGGCCTTAAACTCGGTCTCCGCGAAAGAAGACTCTTCCCTGTGTTCTGTACTTCCGCTACGACCAATGTCGGTATAAAACCGCTTATGGATTTCATTGCGGATTATTCCGAATCGCCCGCGGATAAAGCGCCTGAAAAAGGTCACAGACCTAACAGTTCCGACGTTATAGAAGTGAAACCCGATGTGAACGCAGGACCTGTGCTGTTTATTTTTAAGACTATCTCAGAAAAGAATATCGGCGAACTTTCTTTCTTCAGAGTCTATTCGGGTAAAGTTACTCCGGGTATGGATATGATTAATGAAGCGACAGGTAAATCCGAACGCCTCGCTCAGACTTATACGATGAACGGTAAGGACAGAAAAGAAATCGCCGAGGTGATTACTGGCGACTTCGCAGGCGTTGTCAAACTTAAAGACTCGCATACGAATAATACACTCTGCGCGAAGTCTTTCCCCGTCGTACTGAATCCTATTGATTTCCCGACGCCGAATATGACTCTCGCTATAGCGCCGTCGCGCAAGGGCGAGGAAGATAAACTCGGTACCGCTCTGCATTCTTTCCACGAGGAAGACCCGACGTTCGTTATGAACTATGACCCCGAAATCAGCCAGACCCTCATTCACGGTCAGGGCGAAATCCATATCAATACTATCATAAACAGGATGAAAGCGAAATACGGACTTGATGTCGTGCTTTCGGAACCGAAAATACCCTATAAGGAAACAATCAGAAGAAGCGTCGATAACGTCGAATATAAACATAAGAAACAAACGGGCGGCCGCGGTCAGTTCGGTCACGTCGTTATTAAAATTGAACCCCAGCCCCGCGGGCAGGGATTCGAATTCGTTGACGCTATCGTCGGCGGCGTCGTCCCGAACAGGTTCATTCCTGCCGTCGAAAAGGGCGTCATTGAAACTATGCAGTCAGGCGTTATGATTGGATGTAAGGTAATTGACGTGAAAGTCACACTCCATTTCGGCTCTTACCATACCGTTGACTCGGACGAACTCTCTTTCAAACTCGCGGCGTCGCAGGCGTTCAGGAAAGGCTTCAAGGAAGCCAGTCCCGTTATCCTCGAGCCGATTTATGAAGTCGAAATATTCTTCCCAGAAGAATTTATGGGCGCCGTGTCCGGCGACGTATCGTCAAGACGCGGAAAAATTCTCGGTATGGAATCCGAAGGAAGACTTCAGGTGATAAAATGCCATATCCCGTTGTCCGAAATGAGCGGCTACTCTTCCAAACTCCGCTCGTTCACGCAGGGTCGCGGTACTTATACACGCAAATTCTCGCACTACGAGGACGTGCCTAAAGAAGTCGAAACGAAAATTATCGCCGACTACGAAAAGAAAAAAGCCGAAGAACAAAAGTAATCTAAATAACGATATATATTTGGAATTGAAAATGCTTTAATTGAAAAAGCTATAATTGAAAATGTTTTAATTGAAAATGTTTTAATTGATAATGCTTTAATAGAAAATGATTTAATAGAAAATGATTTAATAGAAAATACTTATCTCATTCCCAAGCTCCAGCTTGGGAATGCTGTTTTAAAGGGAGTTGCTTGCAACTCCCTTTTTCATTGCCATCCCCGCAACTTTCATTCCCTTAAATTTCCCTCACTCCCAGGTCAAAACTTCGTCGTGGCAAACTCCAGCTTGGGAATCCCATTTTAAAAGTCTCTAATTGCTAATTACTAATTACTAATTACTAATTACTAATTACTAATTACTAATTACTAATT
>CALGII010000016.1 GCA_937915485.1 uncultured Ignavibacteriota bacterium
CGAATTTCTGAATTTAGATTATTGATTAATAATTTTATATTGATGAATCTAAACTCAAATTTAAATTATATCATATGAATAACACTCCGGTCTTTGACAGTTTTAAATCCCGCCATATCGGTCCGCGAAACAATGACATAAATGAAATGCTGAAAACAGTAAATGCGGAATCTCTTGATAAATTAATAGATGAAACGGTTCCGGACAGCATTCGAACGGATAAACCCTTGAACACGGGAAGCGGAATGAGCGAGTATGAATTTTTAAACAAACTGAGAGATATAACCTCCAAGAATAAACTTTATAAAAATTATATCGGGCTGGGATATTTTCCGTCCGTTCTTCCCGCTGTGATTCAGAGAAATATTCTTGAAAATCCGGGCTGGTACACTCAATACACGCCGTATCAGGCGGAGATTTCTCAGGGCAGGCTCGAGGCGCTTCTGAACTACCAGACAGTAATCGCTGATATGACAGGACTTCACGTGTCGAATGCATCATTGCTTGATGAGGGGACTGCCGCTGCGGAAGCGATGCTCATGACTAAATCATTGAGGAAGGGTACGAAGGCTAACGCTAACGTGATTTTTGTTTCCGAAGAATGCTATCCGCAGACCATTGAAGTTGTTAAAACAAGAGCGGTGCCAGTCGGAGTGAAAGTCGTTACAGGCGACCACAAAACTTTCGAACTGACTGACGACGTATTCGCGGTGCTCGTTCAGTATCCCGCCTCCGAAGGACAGGTTTACGATTACACGGAGTTTTTCGCGAACGCGAAATCAAAAGGAATAAATACGATTGTCGCCGCCGATTTAATGAGTCTTGCAATGCTGAAGACACCCGCGGATATGGGCGCCGATATTGCTGTCGGTTCTACGCAGCGTTTCGGTATTCCTCTTGGTTTTGGCGGCCCGCACGCCGCATATTTCGCGACTAAAGAAGAATATAAAAGACAGATTCCCGGAAGAATAATCGGAATTTCAATCGACGTGCACAATAAGCGCGCGCTCCGTATGGCCCTGCAGACGAGAGAACAGCATATAAAGAGGGAAAAGGCGACAAGCAATATCTGCACTTCGCAGGTACTCCTTGCGATAATGGCAGGAATGTACGCGGTCTATCACGGTCC
>CALGII010000017.1 GCA_937915485.1 uncultured Ignavibacteriota bacterium
TGAAGAATGGTTTGATTTTGTTCTGAAGGTCGCTTTTCGATATTCCCATTCCGTTGTCTTTTATAGTCAGGACGGATTTTCCTCCTTCTGTCGCCGTGGTGATTTCAATCAAGCCCTGTCTGCCTGCGGGGATTGCCTGTATAGAGTTGCCTATAAGGTTCAGGAGCAAATCCTTGAAGAGTCCGCGGTCGAGTTTAAGCGCGCGCGGAGATTTTTCGAGATTGAGTTTGAGTTTTATGGTCTTGCTTCCCGTGAGAAACTTGAATCCGCTCGCCGCTTCCTCGACGAGTTCGTTGAATGTCGTTTCTTCCCTCATCGGCGCGAGCGGGCGCGCGAAGTTGAGTATAGAGCGTATTGATTTTGTTATGCGCGTGGTTTCATCGACAATCACCTTGAGTTCGTCGTAGCCTTCTTCGCCGCTCTTCTTGTCGAGAAGCAGGTAATCCGCGTTTCCCGAAATTATGTTCAGCGGGTTCGAAAGATTGTGCGCGATGCTTGATACGACCTGCCCTATCAGCGCGAGGTTTTCCTTGTCGCGAAGTTCGCGTTCGAGTTCTTTCACGTGCGTCATATCCCTTATGATTGCAACGGTTCCGAGTTTGTCTCCTTTTTCATCGAAGATTACGTGCTGTGAAAGACTGATTTCCTTAAGACCGCCGCTCTTCGTCCTGCCTTTCGTGTCAACTCCCGATATGAAACCCTTCTCCTGGATTTCCTTCTGTATGCCTTCGAACATACCGTTCTTTATGTTCTCCTCGGGAACGATTATCGAAATGTCCCTGCCCATAACTTCATCTTTCCCGTATCCGTAGAGACTTTCCGCGCCGTTATTCCAGAGGAATATTCTTCTCTCGGCGTTATAGCCGATTATGCCGTCAACCGAATTGAGTATTATGTCCGAGAAGAATTTTTCGTGAACGGATTTGCCTTCTCTCATAAGTTTTATCATTTCGGAGATATAGGTCTCGAACGACTTCGAAATGAATTCGAAATCTTCCTTGTCGAGTTTACCGCCGAATTTGTTTTTCAAGCCTTCAAATAAATCGGATTTGAACTTGTCCGATTCACTGTGAACCATATGTTCCATATAAGAGAAAGTGTGTTATGAGCGTATATATGTAAAACCTAAATTCGTGTTTTACAGTTCATTTACAATGAATTTACCTTTTTTAACCGCAACCTGCAACAGGTTGACTCCAAAATGATAAATCAGGTCTTTATAGGACGGAAAATCGAACAGAAGTATGTCGGATTGCTTGCCTTTTTCGAGACTGCCTGAAACGTTTTGCCTGAAGAGCGCGTACGCGCCGTTAATCGTCGACGCGTTGATGATTTCTTCGGCGGACATTTTCATTTTAACCGAAGCGAGAGACATAATTGTCTGCAGGTTTTCGGTCATAGAACTGCCGGGATTGAAGTCAGTCGCGAGCGCGGCGGGAATGCCGTTCGCGATTATCTCTCTCGCGGGAGGATATACCATATCGAGAAAATACGATGCGCCGGGAAGGAGCGCCGCGATAATGTTTGTCTTCCGGAGTTTGCCGATTTCTTTTTTCTTCAGAACTTCGAGGTGGTCAACCGAAATCGCGTTCAGTTCAACCGCGGCGTCTATTCCGCCGATTGTGTTGAACTGCTCGGAATGAAGTTTCGGAATCATACCGAATTTCCTGCCCGTTCCGAGAATTCTCCGCGTTTCCGCGGCGTCGAAATATCCTTTTTCGCAGAAGACGTCGATGAAGACCGCGAGATTTTTTCTTGCAATCATTGGAATCATTTCATAGCAAATCAAATCGACGTAATCGCTTTTCTTCATTCCTTTCGGAACGGCGTGAGCGCCGAGAAAAGTCGGAAGTATGTCGGCGCCGAATTTATTCTTCGCGTTGAGTTCTCTGATAACTTCGAGCATTTTAATTTCGTTCCTGACGTCGAGCCCGTATCCCGATTTCGCTTCGAGCGTTGTCGTGCCGTGCTTTATGAAATTCGCGAGGCGTTTTTCGGAGATTTTGTAAAGAGAATTTTTTGTATGTTTTCTGACGCTGTTCACCGTCGATTTTATTCCGCCGCCTGCCGCGGCGATTTCTTCGTAACTGCTTCCCGAGATTCTCATTTCGTACTCGTCGGAGCGTGAGCCCGCGAAGACGAGGTGTGTGTGCGAGTCCACGAAACCCGGCATCGCCGTTTTCCCCGCGCAGTCGGTTTCCCTGATGCCTTTGATGCCGTGCTCCTTTATGAACTTTCTGCAGCCGCTTTCTTTTCCGGCGTAAAGAATATTTTTATCGAAAAGCAGAAATCCGTTTTCGACAGTGTAAATGTGGCCCTGCGTTTTTCCGCGCTTAGGACCGCCTTCGGGATTGGCGCAGGTTACGAGGTTCGATATGTTCTTGAATAAATGTGTCATTAGAGTTTTATTTTAAAACAGGAAGCAAAATGTGTTTCGGTTATTTTAATGTTCGGCGGCTCCGCTTCGCATTCTCCGTCGGCGATGAGGCATCTCGTCCTGAACCTGCATCCAGCGGGATAATTCAGCGAAGAGGGAACCGTGCCGTCAATAGTCGGGAGTTTGTCCCTCTGCTCTTTCATCGAAGGAATCGATTCAAGAAGCCGCTTCGTGTAAGGGTGTTTCGGGTTTCTGAAAATCTCATCGATTAAACCTTCTTCGGCTATTTTCGACGCGTACATTACAACCACCCTTCCGCAGGTCTCGGCGACTACGCCGAGGTCGTGTGTAATGAGCATAACGCTCATACCCGACTCTTCCTGAAGTTCCTTTATCAAACCGAGTATCCTCGACTGAACCGTCACGTCGAGCGCTGTTGTCGGCTCATCCGCTATGAGAACGTCGGGCTTGCACGCGAGCGCGATTGCAATCATAACTCTCTGCCTAAGCCCGCCCGACAACTGATGCGGATATTCATCGAACCGCTGCTCGGGCGACGGAATCCTGACGCGTTTCATTATTTCAATTGTCTTCTCCCGCGCTTCTTTAGCCGAAATGTTCATATGCGTTCTGAACACTTCCATTATCTGGCTGCCGCAGGTGTAAGCGGGATTAAGCGAAGTCATCGGCTCCTGAAAAATCATTCCGATTCTGTTTCCGCGTATGCGCCTGATTTCATCTCCGCCCATCGCGGTTAAGTCTCTGCCGTCGAAGATTATTTTACCGCTTTCGATTTTACCGATTCCTTCGGGAAGAAGTTTGAGTATCGAAAGAGCGGTGACGCTCTTTCCGCATCCAGATTCGCCGACTATGCCGAGTGTTTCGCCCTTGTGCAGTTTAAATGAAACGCCGTCGACGGCTTTCGCCACTCCGTCGTCCGTGTGAAAATAAGTTTTTAAATCCCTTATTTCGAGAATTTCATTCACTATATTTTTAATCCCGCGAGAAATTCTTTTTGAATTCTTTCGGCTTCCTTCATCGAGCGCGCTTCCGTTATTATTCTGATTATCGGCTCGGTGTTGGATTTTCTAAGATGTATCCAGTAATCCGGAAAATCAATCTTAACGCCGTCGATAACGGAGATTTTGCATTTCTTCTTCGAGTATTCCCTTTCGATTCTCTTGAGCAGTTTTCCCGGGTCGCCTTTGGTTTCTATCTTCGTCTTGACGATGAAATATTCGGGAATGGTTTTCTTGTATTCCGAAATCGCGCCCTTGAAATTCGCGAGTTCATTAAGAATCAATGCCGCGCCTACCATCGCGTCGCGTCCGTAGTGCACTTTCGGAACTATTACGCCTCCGCTGCCTTCGCCGCCGATAATGGCTTTTCTTTTTCTCATTCCGTTGACGACGTTGATTTCGCCGACTGCCGTTCTCAATATTTGCCCGCCGAACTCTTTTGTGACGTCCTCCGCCGCGCGCGTTGTTGACATGTTCACGACGACGTTCTTAGTCCGCGATTTCGCGTTTCTGAGCGCGCCTCTTATGGCGGTAACGATTGTATTCTCTTCGATGAACGGTTTCCCGTCTTCGCAAATCAGAACGAGCCTGTCGCCGTCGGGGTCAATCGCGAAACCAATGTCGGCTTTGCGCGCCTTCACGGCTTTCGAAAGAAGCGTTAGATTCTGCGGAAGCGGCTCGGGAAGGTGCGGAAATTTTCCGCTGCCGTCGCAGTACAATTCAATCACCTCGCATCCGAGTTTTTTCAGAAGCATCGGTATTATTACCGAGCCGGACGAATTCACGGCATCAACAACAACTTTGAATTTCCTCCTCTTAATCCTGCCTGCGTTAACGAATCCGGATTTAAGAACGAGGTCAACGTGTTTCTTCAGCCACGTGTCGTCGCGTGTGATGTTAAGTTTGCTTTCAGGCCGGACGAAATTAAAATATCCTTCCTTTATGTATTCCTTAATCTTTTCTATCTGACGGCTTTTAAGAAACGTTCCGTCGGAATCGAGGAACTTCAGTCCGTTCCACTGCTGCGGGTTGTGGGAAGCCGTAACGGCAATGCCTCCCGCGGCTTTTAGTTTCTCGACAGCGAGCTGCACCGTCGGAGTAGGCGCGACGCCGATGTCGATTACCTCAAACCCCGAGAGGGCTAGAGTATAAACGACCACCGCGTGTATCTCGTCGCCTTTGAGTCTTCCGTCAAGTCCTACGACAATTTTTCTGCTCTTCGAGTTTCCTCTGCAGAACCTTGCGTACGCGAGCGTGTAATGTACGGTTACGGGAAGCGTGAGAGTTTCCCCGTATATGCCTCTTACACCCGATACGCTGAAAATAATTTCAGACATTTTATAATATTAGTTTTTCGAGTTCGGTTAATTGTTCAATCGTGTTTACGCCCGTGATTTCAGCGTTGTTGCCGACAGGAACGGCTCCAATCTTTACGCTCCTGTCACGGAAGTACTTGAATATGTCCGTCAGATAATATTCGCCCTGCGCGTTGTCGGTTTTTATGGTTGTAAGCGCTTCGAAAAGAATTTTGTTGTCAACTATGTATATGCCTGAGTTGATTTCCTTGATTTTCTTCTGCGCTTCATCCGCGTCTTTCTCCTCGACAATGTCAACAAACGTGCCGTCGTCCTTTCGTATGATTCTTCCGTATCCGAACGGGTCGTCGAAAATCGCCGAAAGCAAACTGGCGCGGAAACCGTTGCCGGAGTGGTATTTGATGAATTCCATCACGGTCTCGTATTTCAGCAGAGGAACGTCACCCGACAGAATCAGCACGTTTCCGTCGAAATCCTTGAGAATTTCTTTTGTCTGCATTATCGCGTGTCCCGTACCAAGTTGCTCATCCTGATGCGCGAATTTAATCCTGTCAATATTATCCGCGAACCTCGTGGAAAGAAAATCGATTACGCTCTGTTTCTGATGCCCGACAATCGGCACGATTAATTCGGAATCTATCTTCAGGGAAAGTTCGATGACGTATTCAATCATAGGTTTTCCGCGGAGTTCGAACATGACCTTCGACCTGTCGGGGTTCTTCATGCGCTTGCCTTTGCCGGCAGCCATTATCACTGTAGATAACTTCATTAAGTAATGTTTAATTCAATGTTAAAATCTTTTCAATAAGTCTATTTTTTATAATTTATTAAAGTCAGAAAATAGAATCGTTCAGGAAAAATTATCAATACCTGATAATATAATCAGGACTTTTAATATCATCTTTAAGCGAATTTAAAAAAACAAACATGAAAAAACTTGCTTTAATCTTGATAGCGATGCTGTTTTTAGAAGGCTGTTCGTCAATGAGCGATAATGTTGTTTCCGAGGCCATCGGAGTAAGAGAAGCGGCAAAGCAGGCTTTATTAAAATGACGGTCAGGAAGCAGTCAGTTAAAATGAAAGACTGAAAATGCGCCTGAAATAATTTTAGCCGAAAATTATTTGATTGCTTTGAAAATATTCAATCCATAGTTTTCAGGTATAAGTTTCGGTTTTCGCGGCGTCGTTTTCTAAAGAATTAATTTTTTAAATTGATTAGACCTTTCCCCGTATTTCAGTTTTTTAATTATCAGACCCGGAAAAATCTGATAGAGTTAATTGCGCTTATAAATACTTCTGGAGCGGCTGCCGTATTCGACCTTGAAGATTCTTTTCGAATTCCGTTCGATGAAGCAAGGTCTGACGCACTGAAGGATAACGCGAGAATATTTTAACCGAAAAAGTTTTTGGATTCAACACAAATACTCTTGTTACGGGGATTCGCGTAAACAGCGTCAGGACACGGGACTACAGAAAAGACCTTGAGTTGCTTGCGTCAATAAAAAATTATCACATCTTTAATTATATATTCATTCCGAAAATAGAAAACGCCCTGCATCTGAAAGAGGTTGTTTCGGATTTCGAGGAAAGGGACATTCACGGCGTTTCGTTTATTCCGATAGTAGAATCGAAACGGGGCTATGATAATCTCGGAAGTATAGCGGGCTTTTGCAGACTGAATCATATTGAATTCGCTGCATTCGGTCATTGTGATTACAACAAGGACATATGCGCGTTTCCTTTTATCCATCCTGGAAGCAGTGAGTATGTTGAACTTATAAAACCTTTTGTTGAGACCGTAGAGCGTGCGGAGTTGAAATTTGTTAATTCGCCTTTCCTGGAATTGAAAAATAATGAATTGTTTGAAAAAGTCCTTCGCGATACGGCGAATATATGCAAAAACGGTTTCGCGCAGGTAACGCTTTCAAAATTCCAGACTGAATGCGTGAAATCTTTCTTTGGTAATCGAAGTAATTCAAGATTCCCTGAACCCAAACCTCCGAAAGCCGGACAGGACAAAGCCTGCTTGGCAAAGGAACTGATAGCCGAATATGAATCCACCGCAACCGTGAACACCGGGATAGCGATTAGCGAAAGCGGCAGGCTGCTGTCTCCTCAGGAATATGAATGCGCGAAAAAATTGACGGGTCCGGCTTATAAGGCGAAACCCGATGCCGAAAAGAGTTTCAATGTATGCATTTTAGGCGGCTGCCTTCCTGTTCAGGAAAAGATCCGCTCGTCGGAGTTATACCACAGTATCCTTTGCGGGTATGCCGAACGTGAATTTGATTTCAGACCCGAAATAATTATTGAGCGGTACGATACTTTTGCCGGCGCTCCGGCAATCCTTGAAAAAACATTTAAGGCGAACGGGATTGATTGTTTGATTTTCCACGTAAGACCCGACCCGTTTCTGATAAACGTCAAATTCTTTGCTAAGTACATTAACGATAAAAATAAGAAGTCGCATAAGTTCAATCTTCACGTACTCGGATTCAATGAACCGCCTATAATGCCGGTAAACATTGACTCTTCCGTTAAAAGAAAAACTCTCCGCGGTGTAATATATTTAAAAACAATTTTGCGAAATCTTAATTATGCAGCAGGAATGATTATAGGAAATGTTTACGCGACATTTAGAATGTACGAAAGAACAATCTCTAATTTAAATAACTTATGCGATATTAGTGCCGTTTCTATGATTGTAGTTGGTCCGCCTGCCCGGCCCAGGTCAAAAATGGAGATGCATCTGCTGAAAAAACTCGGGAATAGAATGGAAAAAAGTTTTCAGAATAAACTTGCTTACGTTGACGCATTTCATAAAATCGATAATGAAGGAAATTATTTATTCTTCGAGGATAAAGTTCATTATAATCAGAACGGTCATCGCTTATTTGCCGAAATTATTTCAGGGCAGTTTCTACGCTTAATAGAAAGAAAATGTAAACCAAACAGCCGGTGATTCTTTAACTTCAATACGCTTTCCTTTGACTTTGTTTTCTCGGACAATTACAATATTTTTATAAAATCGGGTGATTCCGAATGCTCGGAAAAGCCCGTGTTTTTGATTGTTTTTTGCATTTTTATCTGTCTGAAAAATGCAGGGTTTTTATTTATCAAAATTAATTCTATGATAAAATTCGAGCAGGTGAAATATGACTGCAGGCATTTAAGGGCCGACGTGCCTTGCAAGCCTTCGAAATTGCACGGCGTTGATTGTTCGGATTGCTCGTACTACGAGAAATTCAACAGGAAAATTCTAATAATTAAACTCGGCGCTGCGGGCGATGTGATACGCACTACTCCGCTTCTGTATCCGCTGAGGAACGAATATCATTACGCGAAAATTTACTGGCTGACGGATTTTCCCGAACTGCTTCCCGTGAATACCGAAATAAACGTCGACGTGCCACTGAAATTTAATCTTGCAAGCGTTCTTTATCTTCAGGAAACGAAGTTTGACGTTGTTATTAATCTGGACAAGGATAAAGAGGCGATTGCCCTCGCGTCAAAAATAAACTCTTATAAGAAATTCGGATACACGCTCATTAACGGTTCGTGCTATCCCGTGAATAAAGACGCTGAGCATAAACTTCTCACGGGTATGTTCGACGATTATTCGAAGAAGAATATTAAAAGTTATCCCGAAGAAATATTTGAAATATGCGGATACAGTTTTAAGAAGGAAAAATACCTGCTCGACGTTGATAAAAATTCCGACAGGAACTGGGATTTAAGCAATGACAAAAAAATCGTAGGACTCAATACAGGATGCGGCTCGCGCTGGACGTCGCGGCTCTGGAAAAATGAATACTGGATTGAAACCATAAATAAACTCAAAGAAAAAAAATTCGAAGTCGTTCTTCTCGGCGGCGAGCAGGAGCATGAAAACAACACTTATCTCGCCGGACAGACGAAATGCAGGTACTTCGGGCATTTTGACCTGAAGACGTTCGTTAATCTTGTAAACAAATGCGACGTTGTAGTTACTCAGGTTACAATGGGATTGCATATCGCAATCGCGCTCGGGAAAAAAGTGGTTCTTCTGAACAATATTTTTAATCCTAACGAGTTCGAACTATACGGCAGCGGCGTGATTGTAGGACCGGCAAAGGAATGCAAATGTTATTTCAGCCCGAAATGCACGAACGAAGAATACAAATGCATGGATTACCTGAATCCGCAGGATGTTGTCGATTCAGTAAATAAACTCGCCGGCTGATGAAGGCTGTCATAGTTTCCACGGCATATCCGATGAGAGGCGGCATCGCCCAGTACACCTCAATACTTTATAAGTATCTGAGTTTTAATCACAACGTGAAAGTGTACTCTTTCAAAAGGCAGTATCCCGAATTTTTATTCCCGGGAAAAACCCAGTACGAAACATCCGAGCCCGCTTACAGAATTCCGGACGCCGATAATAAAGCAGCGGTCGATTCCATAAATCCTTTCAACTGGTTCTTTACCGCTTTAAAAATAAGAAAAGAGAAACCGGATTTGTTGATTTACAAGTACTGGATTCCTTTCTTCGCGCCGTGCTTTTTCACAATCGCTTTTTTCGTGAAAATGTTTACGAAGACAAAGGTATTGTATATATGCGATAACGTTATACCTCACGAGAAACGGTTCGGCGACATTTTCCTGACGAAACTTGCATTTTCGGCTGCGGATTATTTCATCGTGCAGTCAAAAACCGTCGAGAAAGATTTGAAACTCCTTAATAAAAAGAACAAGCCTTACGTCTTCACTCCGCACCCGCTTTACAACATATTTGGCGAAAAAGTCGACAGGCAGCAGGCGCGGGAGTTCATAAGAAAAGAATACGGCAAGGATTTGAAAAACGAAAACGTGATTCTTTTCTTCGGCTATGTCAGGAGGTACAAGGGGCTTCATTACCTTCTCGACGCGATGCCCGGGATTTTGAAATCCGGTAACGTGAAACTACTCGTGGCGGGTGAATTCTACGACGACGAGAAACCTTACAGGGAAAAAATTGAAAATCTGAAACTGCAGGATGACGTATTGCTCGTATCTGATTTTCTGCCCGACGACAGAATAAAGTATTTTTTCTCCGCGGCTGACGCGGTCGTTCTTCCGTATCTCAGCGCAACGCAGAGCGGCATCGTGCAGATTTGTTATTTTTACGACAAGCCCGTAATCGCTACCGACGTCGGAGGTATAGGCGAAGTTGTAATAAACGGAAAAACGGGAATCCTCGTCGAGCCTGAGAATACCGGGCAGTTGTCCGACGCCGTTATTGAATTTTTCTCGAAGAATCTCGGAACGGAATTTTCTGCGAACATTGAAAAAGAAAAAATTAAATACACCTGGGAGGAATACGTGAAGCAACTCGAAAATCTTACATTAAAAGAAAGGAATTGATTTGAAATACGACCCGGTAAAAAAAGTATTCGGCGACGCCGTAGCGCGCAGGCCTTTTCTCAGAAAGGTTTTCTATCGCGTGCTCGACCTTATGTTCCTCAGAACCTGGCACGTGAAGAAAGAAATTCGGGGGCTTTTCGGAAGAAACGAAAAACTTGACATATTCGACGCGGGAATGGGATTCGGTCAGTACTCGTATTTCCTCGCGAGATATTTCAGGAATTGCACGATATTCGGAATTGACGTGAAGGACGAACAGGTTGATGACTGCAATTTCTTCTTCGGTAAAAGCGGATACTCGAACGCGAAATTCGAAGTCGGCGATCTGACAAAAATTGATTACAGTGAAAAATATGATTTCATTCTCAACGTTGATGTAATGGAGCATATAGTTGAAGACGAACTTGTACTGCAAAATTTCGCCCGCGCGCTCAGGAAAGGCGGCAAACTGCTCATTAACACTCCATCCGACCTTGGCGGCAGCGACGCGCACGAACACGACGACGAGAGTTTCATCGAGGAGCACGCCAGAAACGGTTATTCAAAAGAGGATATCACCTCGAAAGTCGAAAGAGCCGGCTTGAAGGTCGTGAACTTCAGGTACGCGTACGGTAAGTTCGGTACGATTTCCTGGAAGTTCGGCATCAAGTATCCGATTATAATGGCAGGCGCGTCAAAACTGCTGATTCTAATTCTTCCGCTATATTATCTGTTCACTCTGTGGTTCGTTCTTATACTGATGTGGCTCGACACGAAATCAAACAATAAAGAGGGGACCGGAGTCATCCTCGTTGCGGAAAAATAAATGCTTAGAGATATTAACAACATAACGCTCGACAGAAAAGATAAAAGGAATATTGCCCTTATTCTTTCCGCGGCTCTGCTTATTAAACTGATTCTCGCATTTACTCTCACGGCAGACCTTCGTTCGGACAGCCTTGATTATCATAAACTTGCCATAAGCATGGTAAAATCAGGCGAGTACTCGCTCGACGGAAAGCCAACAGCGTCTTCGACAATCGGTTATCCGCTTTTCATAGCGGGTGTTTACGCGCTGACAGGTCCCGACCAGTTGTATGTCAGGATTGCGCAGTCATTGCTCGAAGTGTTAACAGGCTTGTTGTTCCTTATGTTATGCCTGAAATTTTTTGATAAGAAGCGGGCGATAACAGCGCTCGCGATATTTACTTTTTTCCCGTCAAACATTCTGTTCACGCAGACACTCTTGAGCGAAACATTGTTCGGATTGCTTGCTCTCGTTATTCTGTATTATTTTTACGGAGATAAAATAGACGGAAAGATTTTTTTGATCGGCTTAATAGCCGGCTATGCTTTTCTCGTCCGCTCGTCTTTCATGTTTTCGATGCTGATATTCCCGCTTGCGTTGTTCGTTTATTCGAGAAAATATTTCGAGGGATTCAAGACGAAAAGATTAAAAAGAGCATTGCAGTATACCGTCTATTTCTTCGCGGGCGCCGCTATCGTGGTGCTGCCATGGCTTATTAGAAATAAAATAGTGCTAAATACTTACAGCGTCGGAACTCACGGCGGCTCTACGTTCTGGTCGGGAAGCAATCCCGACGCGACGGGCACGTGGTATCATAAGATTGAGGACACGAATCCGATTTTCAATATTCAGGATGAAGCGGAAAGGGACAAGGCGTTCTATAAGGCGGGAATGGAGTACGCTTTGAAAAATCCCCATAAGTTCGCATTCGTGGGAATAAAAAAACTCGTTTATTTCTTTTCAAGCGAAAGGATGGTCCTGCTTTATTTCACTCCCGGCGAAGGCAGGGCAAGAACTTCGACGGAAGTTTACAGGTCTATTAATCCGCTGATTACCGCTCTGCCGAACCTTCCGTATTTTGCCGTGATGATTCTCGGAACGTGGGGACTGATGCTTGTGAATAGAAGACGGTTCATCCTGTACGGTTATGTCTTCACCTGGCTTCTTACATTTTTCATATTCGTCGCGCTCGCCAGATATCATTACGTTCTGATACCTTTGTTCGTAATCGGTACGGTGAAGTTTGCGGTTGAAAACAGGTTCAGACTCGGAAACTTCAGTTTGAAACAAAAAATATTCGGCTTCTCGGTTTGCCTGTTCTTTATTGCTGTCTGGGCGGCTGAATTTTATCTCGTGTATAAATAGTTGTCAAAAATAGCATTCACATACGGGGATTTCGGCTCAAGGGAATTTGCCGAAAGTAAGATGTACTGGCGGCGAAGGAACAGGTATTATCACGATTCCATAGCCGGTTTCATAAAATCACTGACCGGTAAAGACTCCGCCGTGCTTGAAATCGGCTGCGGCACGGGTGAAACGCTTGCGGCGCTTGACTGCGCGAAGCGCACGGGAATTGAGATAAATACGTATATGATTTCCGAAGGAATGAAATCGCATCCGAATATCGAGTTCATATCCGCAGACATTGAATCTGAAGAGCCGCTTGCGGAATTGAAAAGGCAAAACATAAAATTCGATTTTATAATCGTATCCGATCTGATAGGCACTCTGAACGACATACAAAAGGTTTTTGAAAAATTGTCAGACGTTTCCCGTGAGGGCACGAGAATAATCGTGACTTATTACAACTATTTCTGGAATCCTTTGCTAAAACTCGGCGAGGCTCTCGGCTTAAAACTGAAAGAAGGAAACAGGAACTGGCTGTACATAGAAGAAATAAAAAATCTTCTCCGCCTGTCAGGCTTTAACGCGGGCAAAAGCGGTTCGCTGCTTCTAATTCCGAAAAAGATTCCGCTGATTTCATATATCGCGAACAGGTATTTGTCTGAACTCCCGCTGCTTCGCAGGTTGTGCCTCGCAGGATGGGTAGTTGCTGATTTTGAAAAAAGCAAAAATGAAAGCCGCAACTATTCAACGACTGTTCTTGTTCCGTGCAGGAATGAAGAAGGAAACATAAGCAAAATTGTGAACAGAATTCCCGAACTCGGAAGCCATACGGAAATTATTTTTGTGGAGGGAAATTCGACCGACAATACGTATTCAAGGATAGAGGAGGTTATAAAAGAAAATCCGGATAAGGACATTAAACTCTTCAGGCAGGCGGGAAAAGGCAAGGGCGACGCAGTGAGGACGGGATTTGAGAAAGCCGAAGGCGACATATTCATAATACTTGATGCCGACATGACGGTTGCTCCCGAAGACCTGAACAAATTCTACAATGCGCTTGCAAGCGGAAAAGGAGATTTCATAAACGGCTCCAGAAATGTTTACCAGATGCAGGAAAAAGCGATGCGGAGATTGAACAAATTCGGAAACATATTTTTTAGCAAGGTGTTTTCATGGCTGCTCGGACAAAGAATCACCGATACGCTTTGCGGCACGAAGGCGCTCTTCGGCAGCGATTACAGGCGCATTGCAGACAACAGGAAGTATTTCGGAGATTTCGACCCGTTCGGAGATTTCGACCTGCTGTTCGGCGCGTCGAAACTTAAACTCAAAATCATTGAAGTGCCTATAAGATACGGCGAAAGAACATACGGCAGCACGAACATTAACAGGTTCCGCGACGGTTTAATGCTGCTGCGAATGTGTTTCTTCGCGATGAGAAAAATAAAATTTGCTGACTGATTAATTTATAGACGATGCGAAAACTAACTCACGCTGAAATAAAGGAAAACAGAAAACCGCTTGAACGCATAGGCGAATTTAAACGGAATCCTGTCTATGTTCTGTGCGATAACATAAGAAGCATTTTCAACGTCGGCGCAATTTTCAGGGCGTCCGACGGCGCGTTCATAGAAAAAATTTATCTTACGGGTTATACACCGTATCCGCCGAGAAAGGAAATCGAAAAAGTCGCTCTCGGCGCGACACTTAGCGTGCCCTGGGAATATTACAAGAATCCGATGGAAGCGGTAAATGAAATAAAATCAAAGGGCGTTAAAATATGCTCGCTTGAACTAACGGACAAAGGCAGGATGATATGGGACGTAAAGAAGGAAGAATTCCCTCTCTGTCTCGCCGTGGGAAACGAAATTACGGGCGTCTCGAAAGAAGTAATCGAAGCGTCTGATTTTGCCGTCGAACTGCCTATGCTCGGAATGAAGCAGTCTCTGAACGTTTCCGTCGCGACTGGAATCGCTTTGTACGAAATGATAAGGATATTGAATTATTGAAAACTTCTATAATAAATAATCCGGCTGACGCCGCTCTGGAAATAACGGCGGGAAGAATCGTTGCGCTCCCGACCGAAACGGTTTACGGTCTCGCGGCTGACGCGCTCAATCCATCCGCCGTGCTGAAAATTTACGAGACCAAGAAAAGACCTGATTTCAATCCGCTGATTGTTCACGTTTCGGGAATAGAAGAATTTGAAAAGTACGCGGAATTTATTCCCGAAAGTGTATTTAAAATTGCCGATACTTTTTCTCCGGGTCCGATTACTTACGTGCTCAACAAGAAAAGTATAATTCCCGACATAGTCACGGCCGGAATTGATACCGTGGCGCTCAGGATTCCCGCGCATCCTCTGTTCAGGCAAGTCCTGACGATGTGCGGAAAACCGATAGCCGCGCCGTCCGCGAATATGTTCGGCAGAATATCGCCGACTACGGCTGAAGATGTTCTTAAAGAACTTGACGGAAAAATCGAATACGTACTGGACGGAGGGCGGTGCCGTATCGGAATCGAGTCCACCGTCGTCAGGTTCGAAGATGATAAAATAATTATTCTCAGGCACGGTTTCGTGACGAAAGAGGATATTGAAAAAGTGACAGGAAAGGAAGTCACAGCGCTGAAAGGTAAAGCGTCAAAAATTTCTTCGCCCGGTATGCTGTTATCTCATTACTCGCCTCACACTCCGCTTTATATCGCTGAGGATTTAGAGTATTTCAAGAACGTTAATGCAAATGCCGGAATAGTGGATTTCGGAGTTTATGGAGATTTAAAGGAAACTGCGCTTAATTTGTTTTCGGATTTAAGAATTGCCGATGAAAAGAATTTCAATTACCTTGTCACAAGACTCGTGGAAAACAAGGGACTTGGCAGAGCTATTAACGACAGGCTCGTGAAGGCTTCATCCGGCAGGGCAGTGGTTGAATACGGGAGCGTTTTGTTCTCAAAAAAATAATTTTGCAAAATGAAAAAGATAATTTTGTTCCCGGTCGTTTTTCTCTTGTTGTCGTGCGCGGCATTCCCGCAGGACAACAATGAATATATTTTCCTGTTCGATAATTCGGGCAGCATGTCCGGTTATTACAGGGAACAGAGCAGCGCCTTCAAAACATTCTGCAAGGCATTGATTAAAAATTCGGTCAGGCAGCAGGATTATTCCGGAGTTTATCTTTTCACGAAATCGGATTCGAAACGCGGATTGACATCTCCGAAAGAATTATTCAGCGGAACGGGCAAGGAATTAATACCCGAGCAAATAACCCAGAAGATGATGATGATGAGGGCGAATGACGGCGGATTCGGCACGACCGACCTGATGGAGGCTCTCGACAAGGCAATCGCTAAAATGAAAGGAGAGACTGCTGTAATTTGGCTCGTGACCGATAACATTAACGACAACAGCGGCAGCGGAGATTCCTCTTATTTCAACACGCTTGAATTTTATAAGAAACTTCGGGGCGATGATAATTTCAGAAAAATTCTTCTTTTCCCGATACCCGAAAAAGTTGTCGAGGCGGGCTGGGAGTCCAACGGTTACGTGGTTTACGGAATTGTTTATTCAAAAAAAGCCATCCCGCAAACTTCGCTTGATTATTACGATGCTGTAATCCGCAACATAGGCATAAAACAAAAAGCAATAACGCTTAAACCTCTGGACGTCGGGACTATAGTGCTTGTGCCGAAAGTAACACAGGCGAAAATAACCCCGATGAAACTTTTTTACGACGGAAAACTTCTCAGAGGTTTTGATTTTGAGGAAGGCGAAAAAATCAAGGAAACCTTCAGCGACTTGACACTTAAGTCAAATCTCTTTCCTCATACAATTAAAAGCGCCAAACTCGATGTTCATCTTGAAAACTTCAAGTCGTCTGATTATTCGGTCAAGACTCTCGGTTCTCAGACAATAACGCCTTCGACGGTCAGCAATGTATCTCCCGAAGGCGAGGTGAAGGGATTTACGGTTATCTTCGACATGCCTGAAATATCCCCTAAATTTTCGTTCAACACTATTTTCAAGGAGGACTTCTCCGTCGGCGGAAATCTTGTTCTCGAAGTAACTAACGTGGATATTGCCCTCGACGATAATTACATGAACAGTTTTAAAACGCTGTTCGCGCTACAGACCGTGCCGGAAATTTTTAAGCCCGTGCTCAAGGACAAGAAAATCGTTACATACATACCGCTTGAAATACGAATCAAATACGGCGCGTGGAGGCTGTTTGTTCTCATCGGGCTGTTCGCCTTATTACTTGTCATCGTTGCGGTTCCGGCATACCTGTTCCTGCGGAAAAAAGTTTTCAATGTTTCGGTGGATAATAACGATGAATCGGTATTTCTTAATTCTCTTTCGTCGTATGAATTGTATTCGTCCGATTCTCAGAATCTCGGCCGTTTGAAAAAATCATTAAGCGGCGCGCTGACATTTACATTCTCAAAATTTACTACAACGGGAAACAAAACGGTTACACTGATTGAAGGCATTCCTTTAAACGTAGAAATAGAAGAGGAGGGTTATAAGAAGAGTTCTTATACTATTCTATTAAAAAAACCCGAAACGATAACTGAAACTTCGGATTTGTCAAAATATCATTAAGCCGGTTTCAATAAGAACGGCTGCGTGGATTTGCGTATTTGCCTGCATCACGGCATTCGCGGGATTTGCTCATTCCCAGAATGACCCGAATTACAAGCAGCAAAAATTCAAATTTATATTTACGGATACTCTCATTTCTACCGGCGATAAGTTCATAATCCAGAATTCGGAAACTCTAATCGTTGACAACGTAACGCTGACACGGTATTCCGACTATGACTTCAACTACAGAACAGGCGACATAACCTTTTCCAAGGGAATATTCAAAAAGTATTCTCTGGATACACTCCGTATTTATGATATGATTGTCCGTTACGACATTTTTCCGTATTCGCTCAGGGAAGAATATTCCATCTTCGACCTGAAGATGGAGCGCGACACTCTTACGGGCGATACACTTCAGATTGCGACGAGGTCGTCCGACCTTCTCGAAAATCTTTTTGAGGGAACGGACCTGCAGAAGTCGGGCAGCCTCTTCCGCGGTTTTACACTCGGAACGAACAGGGACCTGACGCTGAATTCGGGATTCAAACTGCAGTTGAACGGAAGGCTTTCGAAAGACATCGAAATTACTGCCGCTCTCACGGACGAAAAAACACCCCTGCAGCCCGAAGGAAATACTCAGAAACTTCAGGAACTTGATAAGGTCTTCATTGAACTCAAAGGAAACAACCTCGCGGCGACGATCGGAGACATCGATGTTAATCTTTCTTCTTCCGAATTTCTGAATTTCAAAAGAAAAATTCAGGGCGCGAAGGGTTACGGCGAGATTGGAGACGGCAATTTTATGCTTACAGGCGCGGTATCGCGAGGCAAGTACAACTCAAACAGTTTTAACGGCGCGGACGGAGTGCAGGGTCCGTACAGACTTACGGGACTTTACAATGAAATTAATATTGTCGTACTATCGGGTTCGGAAAAAGTCTTTGTCGACGGGGTTCAGATGACGCGCGGCGAACAGGCTGATTATATTATCGATTACGGACTCGGACAAATTACATTTACGAACAAAAGACTCATTACAAATTCTTCAAGAATAATAATCGATTTCGAATATTCGGACAGGAAATACAGCAGGACTCTTATTGTCGCCAACAGCGGATACAGGTTCTTCGAAAAGAAACTTCTTGTAAACGTTTCATACCTGAACGAAACCGATAATGAAGACAAGACTATAGATTTCACTCTGTCCGACTCGGACAGGGTCGCTCTGCAAAATGCGGGAGCGGACAGATTCAAAGCAACGCGTACAGGCATCAGTTATGTAGGTAGGGATTCGCTTAACAGAGCCCTCGGCTCTTACGTGAAAGTTGATACTCTAATCAACGGATCGAATTATACTTTCTATAGGTTCAGTCCCGGTAATGACAGCGCGCTTTATCAGGTTTCTTTTTCTTACGTCGGCCAGGGAAGAGGAGATTATAACAGCGTCAGCACGTATCAATATAATTTCATCGGTATCGGTCTGGGGAGTTACGCGCCCGTGATTTTTCTTCCCGTACCTACTTCTTACCAGATTGCGGGAATAAGCCTTGATTATTCTTCCGGCAGGGACAGGGGTTTTTATCTGAAGATGGAATCAGCGGTATCGATTTACAATCAGAACAAATTTTCTCTCTCTGATGTAAAGAAAACGGGTCCTGCTCTCAACGGGGAAGCGGGTTTCAGAAAAACAAATTTTAAACTGTTTGGAATAAATTTCAACAGCGTTTCTCTCTCGTACAAGGAACGGTACATTGACAGGAAATTCGTTACTCTTGACCGTATAAACTCTGCCGAATTCAACAGAAATTTTGACCTGTCGGATACAACTTCCGCTTCGGAAAATTACAGGGACGGAAGCCTGATTATTGCGCCGGGAAAACTAATAAGCCTTCAGGGAAATTTCGCCCAACTTCTTCGGGGAGACTTTTTTAACTCAACGAGATTCTCGGGTCAGTTCGGATTCAATTCGCAGGAATCGCCGGGTTTCAATAAAAACCTGCCTACCGCGAAATACTCGGCGGAAAATATTAAGAGCAGCAATGAAAATTATAAGACCAACGGGAAATGGTTCAAGCAAAGCGCGTTTCTCGGTTACAAGAAATATTTCGGAGAAGAAACAAAACAGAAGTATGTCGAACTTTCGGCATCGATGAATAATGAAGACAGGAAATCGTCGCTACAGACTTTGTATAAAGACAGTCTTCTTTCGGAGAGTTTCGCTTTTCTTGAGGTTATACCGAAATTGTCTTTGAATAACGTTGCAAACTTCACGTTCTTTACCGAACTCAATTACAGAAAAGACGATTCGCCTTACCGCGGAGAAATCATAAACATGTCGAATTCGTTCACGCAAAGGTACGGGCTTGTTTATTCAGGCACGGGCTGGTTCAGCGCAGACGCGGACGTCGCAATCAGAAAAAGAAATTATTCGGAATATTTCCAGTCGTCCGAAGACCAGAGCAATAAATCCGTTCTCGTTAATTCGAGAATGAGATTCTCTCCTCTTAACGGCGCCGTTCTTGCTGACGCGTTGTATTCGGTTACAAGTGAAAGAACCGCTATCGTGCAGAAGTTATTCGTTCTCGTGCCTGTCGGGCAGGGAAACTATATTTATCTCGGCGACCTGAACCTCAACGGATTGCAGGATGAAAATGAATTCCAGTTAACTAACTACGACGGTAATTACATTAAACTTAATATTCCGACTGACAGGTATTTCCCGACGGTCGATTTGAAAACGTCTCTCCGTTTCGCGCTGAAACCCTCGAGATATTTCTATTCGACTTCGGACAATGTAATCGCGGCAATATATAACAATCTATCGACAGAAACATATCTTCGCATAGACGAAAAAAGCAAGGACCCGAATACTGACAATATCTATTACCTTCATACCGGAACTTTTCTTAATGATTCGAATACCATAGCGGGAACGCAATTGTTCCAGCAGGATGTGTTTCTCTTCGA
>CALGII010000018.1 GCA_937915485.1 uncultured Ignavibacteriota bacterium
GAACCGGTTCCGATTGCGCCGTATCCCTTCTCGAGTTCTGCAATGATTTTTTCGAGAACGTTTATTGTCGGATTTCCGAGCCGCGTGTAAATGTACCCGTCGCTTTCACCGTTAAAACATCTCGCTCCTTCCTCCGCGCTTTCAAACTGAAATGTTGATGATTGAAATATCGGAACATTTACACTTCCTTGCTTGTCTTTATACCCGCCCGCGTGTATAAGTTTTGAATTAAATCCCAGATTTTTTGTGTCCATCTTTCTTGTTTTTTATAATTCTTTGTGTGTGTCAGTTTCAAAAATTGTTTTCTTTCAGCCACTTTTCGTTGTGGTATTTAGAGAGATATCTTTCACCCGTATCGCAGACAAGGAAAACAACAAGCCCGTTCTCGTCGAGTTTCTCCGCGGTTTTTAAGGCAAGAAACGCTCCCGTTCCCGATGAAGCGCCCGCGAAAATTCCTTCCTCTTTTGCAAGCCTGCGGCAAGTATCGATTGAATCCTTGTCGCATACGCTTATTATTTCATCTACGTATTGAAAATCGGTTATCGGGGGAATTATGTCCGTTCCTAATCCCTCGATTTGATGCATCTTAACGTCGCCTGTTTTTCCCGTATCCTTGAATATTTTGAAATTTGAACCCGCGGGGTCAGCCCCTATTACCTTAATGTCCGGATTCCTTTCTTTCAGGTATTTTGATACGCCTGTTATTGTGCCCGCTGTACCTACCCCGCAGACGAAGTGTGTGATTTTCCCTTCCGTGTCTTTCCAGATTTCCGCGCCCGTGGTGTTATAATGGCTCCCGGGATTCGATTCATTGGCGTATTGATTCAGATTGATAGCGCCGGGTATTTCTTTCGAAAGAGATTTTGCTTTGTTCCTGTAATAATCGGGCGAATCGGGAGTCGCTTCCTTCGGCACTATAACCACCTCCGCTCCGAGCGCTTTTAAATAGTTGCGCTTTTCCTGACCTATCTTATCCGTCATCACAAGAATAACTCTGTAACCTTTGACCCTGCCCGCCAGCGCCAGACCGATTCCCGTGTTTCCGCTGGTCGCCTCGACAATTGTCGATCCTTTTTTCAATAAACCCTTTTTCTCGGCGTCGTCTATCATTGCCAGCCCTACTCTGTCTTTTACGCTTCCCCCCGGGTTGCAGAATTCGATCTTCGCCAGCACGGTTGCCTTTATTCCCCTTGTCATGTTGTTAATCCTGACAAGCGGGGTATTTCCTATCAGTTCAAGAATATTGCGGTAATACATTCGCGTGGTTTTTTAGTTTTAAAAGTTTTCTCTCTTGACTTCGGCTGTTTTTCTTTATAAATTTGTAATGAACATATGTTCATTACAAATTAATTAAAATATTTTTAAAATCAAATGAAATTTATCGGGATGACGAGCCCGGATATTATTTGTGTGCGGCTTGATGTCCCGGCAACCGTGAACGGCAACGGATTTGTTCGTACCTAAAAAAATATTTTTTACCAAAGGGGTCGGGCGGCATAAATACTATCTGGCTTCTTTTGAGGCGGCGCTTCGCGACGCGGGGATTGAAATTTGCAACCTCGTAATGGTGAGTAGCGTATTTCCGCCCGGCTGCAGGATAATAACAAGGAACGAGGGTCTCGGAGAACTGTCGCAGGGCGGAATCACCTTTTCGGTTATGGCGAGGAATTTTACGAACGAGCCGAACAGACTCATAGCATCATCCATAGGTGTCGCGATTCCGGCGGACGAATCGCAATACGGATACCTGTCGGAATATCACCCGTACGGCGTCAAAGAAAAAAATTGCGGAGATTATGCGGAAGATTTAGCCGCTCAAATGCTTGCCACGACATTAAACGTTGAGTTTAATCCCGAAACGGACTGGCTCGAAAGAGAACAGGCATTTAAAATGTCCGGAAAAATCGTGAGGTCCTTTAATATTACACAGACTGCCCTTGGAGATAAGAACGGATTGTGGACAACGGTCATAGCGGCCGCTGTTTTGCTTCCGTAGTTAAACCAATGGCGTTAAAAACATCTAATAAATGAACACAAAAGAAAATACTAAATCGTTTGAAGAAGAACAGAGGAGAATTAAAGAAACAGTTTCGGGAATAAAACACCGTATAGCTGTCTTCAGCGGAAAAGGAGGCGTCGGCAAAACAACCGTAAGCATCAATCTTGCTTTCACGCTGAAGTCGGGAGGCTTCTCGGCTGGAATTCTCGACGCCGACATAACGGGTCCCAACGTTTCAAAAATGATGAACGTTTATGGCGACCTTATTTATCTTGATGAGAAGATAATTCCTTTCGAAAAGCACGGGGTCAAAATGATTTCAATGGCAAGCATCCTGAAAAAAGGGCAGCCCCTGATATGGCGCGGACCTGTTCGTTCCAAAATCATTAATCAGTTTCTCGCGGATGTGGAATGGGGAATGCTAGATTATCTTATAGCCGATCTTCCTCCCGGAACAGGTGACGAAATTCTTACAATTTCGCAGGAAATGAAACCTGATTTTGCCGTAATCGTAACGACTCCGCAGGAGGTGTCCGTTATTGACGCCGAAAGGGCAATCAACATGGCGAAAGAACTCGGCATCCCGCGTATCGGTGTTGTTGAAAATATGTCGGGCTTCGTATGTCCTCATTGCAGCGCCGAACTGGATATTTTCGGATTTGGAGGGGGTAGAAAACTTGCGGATGAAAACAATGTGCATTTTCTGGGCTCAATTCCAATCGATATTCAAGCCCGTGTTTCCGGCGACTGCGGAGAACCGATAGTCGTTGAAAAACCGCTTAACGGCGTTACAACGGCTTTTGCGGGAATTTCCGGAAGAATTAAATCGTTATACGCGGAGAACAACAATAAATCATTATAATGAATCGTGGCAAGACCCATTAAGCAAAGAAAAATATTGTCCCCGTTTCCGGAAACAGGTTTCTTTTCTGCGGATAAAAACGTACCGGAAGAAGAGAGCATCTTGTTTCTTGCCGAAGAGTATGAATCGATTAAACTTATAGATTACGAAGGGCTCGACCAGACCAAGGCGGCTAAATTAATGCATGTCTCGAGACCGACGTTTACGAGAATATACAAGCGCGCAAGGGTTAAACTTGCGACGGCGCTGGTTGAGAAAAAGGCAATGAAAATTTCCGGAGAAAATATTTATTACGGGGATAACTGGTATAAATGCTCTGTTTGCGAATGTATCTATAATATGTCGAAAAACGCAGACAACAAGTCATGTCCGCTTTGCAAAAATCCGGGATTTGAAAGTTCAAGGTTAAAAAATTTACGATGAAAGCAATCACTGTAAAAGAAAACGTTCTGAATTCGCCGATAGAAGACTGCTTCGGCAAAACAAGATACTTCTGCCTCTTCGATGATTTATCGGGTAAAATCGATTTTGTTTTAAACCCGGGAAATAACCTCCCGGCGCACTCCGGAAAAAAAGCCGTGGCGTTTTTGGTTTCGCTCGGCGTTACGTCGGTAATATCAGGCAATTACGGAATCACCGTGAAAAAACTTCTCGACAAACACGGAATTCAAACCGTTATAATTCCGTCTAAATATGAAACCCTGTCTCAACTCCTCGGGGTTATGAAGCCCACGGATTCGTAAGACCATCTGCATTATATATCAATGTAATTCAAAATAAACCCCGCCCGAAATCATACGGATAACGACGTTGTATTTCCGGCATATCATCTGATGTGCCGTTTGTTGCAGGCAGGGACAGGCGCATGGTTAAATTCATTTCTTAACGCCGGGAAAGCGGCGGTATATGACGGAAAAGTTTATTGACATTTCTCATTATTATAAATAAGTTGCTTATAACAACTTATGCTAATAGCATATAATTATTGTGAATACGCCTCATTGCCTTGATAACCGGAATGAAGATTTTGTTTTTGCCCAATCGCGCCGCGCGTTTAAGCGCTGCGT
>CALGII010000019.1 GCA_937915485.1 uncultured Ignavibacteriota bacterium
AAAAAAAGAGGCGGTGTAACCGCCTCTTTATTATATTTAATATTTACCCTTGTCTTACTTTACCAGTATCATTCTCTTAATGTCGCTGAAATCACCCGATGTCAGTTTGTAGAAGTAAACGCCGCTGGCGAATTCCGACGCGTTGAAATCAACGGTGTAATTTCCTGCCTGCTTCACTTCGTTTACGAGTGTCCTTACTTCTCTTCCGAGTACGTCATAAATCTTCATTGTTACCAATCCCTGTTTCGGGATCGCGAAGTTTATCTTCGTCGTCGGGTTGAACGGGTTAGGATAGTTCTGGCTCAGTTCGTACTTGTTCGGTACGAGCGAAGTGTTGTTGCCTGTGCCCGTTGATGTAAGTACGAAACATACGTTAGGCCTGTTCGACTGCGCAGAGCCGCCTGTCATACTGCATCCTGTAACATTGTCCGTGTAGTATCCCCAGGTCATTCCGGGCGCCGATGTAGCGTTTACCGGAGAATATGAGGTGTATGACGAGTTATCATAACAGATTTCAATCAGAAGATTGCTCGTTCCGTTATAAACGAAGAACGGTGATGCCATATCGATGTACTGCCATCCCGTGCTCGCTACCGTATATGTACCTGTATAACCTGTTGTCCAACCGCTTGATACAAATCCGGTAAGAGATGTTTGCGTGGTTAACTGATAACGGACGTTGAAGCCGTTCATCGCGGGTCCGCCGACCGTGATTACGTTAAAGCCGAGTTTCATTATCTGTGTTCCCGCTGTCATTCCTGACGCTGTAAGTTCAGCAGCCGTGAAGAGCATCTGTGTTCTTCCGTCCATCCAGTATGTCGTGAACGGATAGTTCGATGATGTGGTTCCTGTTCCTACGCAAGCGTTGAACTGATTTATGATTTTGAACTTGTTAAGCGCCGATGAATCGAGATTGTGACCCGATGAATTATCTCTCGCGAATATTCTGTAGAATATTGAATCGTTATAGTTTACGTCAGCCTGTACTGAATTGAACGCTGCCGCGTAATTCGTGCCTGTCGTGAGAAGGAGTTTGAAGTGCTTTATTCCCGTACCCGTGTTGTTCTTGTACCATCTTACCCACACAGAGTCAACGCCGATGTTGTCCGTTACGCTGGCTGTTACTGTCGCCGGCCAGTTGACTTTCGGAACGTTGCCTAATGCCGTATGCGTGATTACAGGTTTTAC
>CALGII010000020.1 GCA_937915485.1 uncultured Ignavibacteriota bacterium
TTATGCCAATTACCTTATCCAGGTGATGACGCCGGGCAACATTAAAAGATCCACAGACCTCGGTGTAACCTGGACTCAGGTAGCGTCATACTCCAACACCCTTCCGGGTGCGATGCCCTGCATCGGACCGAACGGGACGGTGAACGGAGGAGCATTCTACGTCGTAACACATACGGGTTCATCTACTGCCGCGACATACAATTTTTATTGCTCGACCGACGGCGGCACGACCTGGTCGCTTAAGAGTTCACAGAATTTTGCGGGTTATGTCGGTACCTACGTCAATAGCAGACACTCTGTTCAAAATATGAGGACAAGACCCTATCCGTTTATTACCGCTGATAACAGCAACGGTCCTTACAGAGGCAGATTGTATTTAACCTATGCGAAGAACACGCCTGACGGCAGCGGCAATAAACCAGATATCTATTTAAGGTATTCAACGGACTTCGGTACTACCTGGTCCGCAGCGGTCGTCGTGAACGATGATCCAAGTACATCGAACAACAACAACTGGTTCCCTGCAACCTGGTGCGATATCAAAACCGGTAAACTTTACATTAAATGGCTCGATACCAGAGACTGTCCCACAAGCGACAGTTGTATGGTCTACGGAACATTTTCTTCAGACGGCGGTGCAACGTTCCAGCCGAACAAACCTATTTCAAACAAGAAATTCAGAATCAATTGTACTTCCTGCAATGGAGGAACACCTGCGTATTTAGGCGACTATGACTATCTTAGTTCTAACGGGAAAGTCGCTATGGTTGCCTGGACGGATTTCAGAAATAACAGTTTCGGAAATTACGTCGGCTATTTCCCTGATTTCGCGATGAGAATGAATCCGACATCGGGTACGATTGCCAATCCTAACGGCACTTTTGATTTCAAGATGGTCGTTCCTTCGGTGAAGTTATATACCGATACTGTGATAGTAACATCAACCGTTACGCCGACTCCGGCGATAGGTTCCTTCGCGATAACTTATCCTTCCGCGGGCGGCAATAAATTGAAATCTTATCCCGATTCCTTGATAGTCAGGGTCGGTGTAAATAACGTAACACCGGGTGCATACACACTCACTGTTACTTCGAAAGGTCCTAACGGAACACCCGTTCATCAGAGAACAGTATCAATTACAGTTACAGGCGCCACTGCAATCATCGGCGGCGAAACTCCTGCTTCGTTCAAACTTTCGCAGAATTATCCGAACCCCTTCAATCCCGTTACGAGGATTGATTATAGTTTGGCTAAGATGACGAACGTTAAAATCACTGTCTATAACCTGATCGGTAGGGAAATTACCTCTTTCTTCAGAGAAAATCAGAATCCGGGCGAACATTATGTAATGTTCAATGCGGCGAACCTTTCGACTGGTGTGTATTATTACACAATTCAGGCGGGAGATTTCACTGATAAGAAAACTATGATATTGATGAAGTAAACGCTTCGTAATTTTATATTAAGGGGTAAATTTATTTACCCCTTTTTTTATTCTTTTCTATCTCTTCCTTTTGTTTTATAGTAGTAATGTAATCCGCTGTGTCCACCGTCATTTCAATGCTGTCTCTGAGTGGCACGCATTGCGAAAGAGCCGACTCTTTATCCGCATCGAGAAACTTTATTCCTTCTTCCGGAAGCAGTATAACGGGCATCCTGTTGTGTATTGCCCCGATTCTTGTATTAGGTGTTGTCGTAATCACTGATGCGCAGAAGTTACCGTTTATCTTTACGTATATTCCCGCCATGAAGAACAAATTGTATTCCGCGAGAGCAATCCTGTTCGGTATCTTTATCCTGTCCGCCTGCACCCATTCGTAAAATGCTGTCGCGGGTATCAGGCATCTGTTTTTCGAGAACAAATTACTCCAGTAACTCTTTGATTTGATTGTCTCAATTCTTGAATTAAAAATCAGAGGGGACTTTTCGTCGAACTTTATTCCCCAGGCTTTTCTGTTTATCTCAAGTGCACCTTCCGAGTTCTTTAGTATAAGTATATCCTCGGTCGGTCTTATATCGATTTGCTTTAGGTTCTCGGGCGCGTTATTGACAACCTTAATGTCAAAATCCTTTGTGATTTTTGTGAAAATCGAAAGCCCGGTTTCTTTATTCTCGAATCTTGAACACATAAATTATTGTTTGTTTGAATTATAATATGCAATAGGGTAAAATCAATCAATAGAAAAGGAAGTATGAAATCGGTATATTTGCACTTAATTTTATTCTATTTATGAGATTATCGAAGTTTTTTGTACCGACACAAAAGGAAATTCCGAATGATGCCGTTGCGGCATCACACATTCTGTCAATACGGGCGGGGTTGTTCCGTTCGCTGACGTCCGGTGTATATTCCGTCTTGCCGTTCGGTTTAATTGTTAAAAATAAGGTCGAAAAAATTATAAGGGAAGAAATGAACGCGATTGGCGGCAATGAATTCCTTCTGCCCGCGCTTTCACCGAATGAACTCTGGAACGAAACCGGAAGACTGGATGATTTCGGTGACATCATTTTCAGGATTAAGAACAGAGACCTCGTTCTCGCTCCGACTCACGAGGAGGTTTTTACCTCAATCGTAAAATCGTACATTAATTCTTACAAGCAGTTGCCGCAAATGTGGTATCAAATTCAGACAAAGTTCAGGAACGAAGCAAGACCCAAGTCAGGTGTGCTGAGAGGAAGGCAGTTTACTATGAAGGACGCTTATTCCTTCGACGCGACCTGGGAAGGACTCGATAAATCTTATGAACAACAGGATGAAGCATACAGAAAAATATTCTCGCGTTGCGGTCTGAAATTCTTTTCCGTCTCGGCTTCGAGCGGGGCTATGGGCGGTAGCAAGTCAGAGGAGTTTATGGTCGAATCCGACGCGGGTGAAGACCTCATCGCGATTAGTGAAGACGGAAAGTATTTTTCCAATATCGAAGTCGCCGAATCCTTTATCGAGCCGGTCGGCAGAAAAAACACAAATCTTCCTTACGAAGATTTTCATACCCCGGATATAAAATCAATAGAGGAACTCGCGGGTTTCCTTGATATCACGGACAAGTCAAGGCTTGCGAAGTCGCGCGTTTTCGTGCTTCTGGGTAAAGCGGAAGGCGAGAAAGACAGATACATCCTCGTGCTCGTGTGCGGTGACGACGAAGTGAACGAAACGAAGATGCAGAAATATTTCGGTGCAAATATAAGACCTGGACATCCCGAGGAATTGCTCGAAATTACAGGCGCGGATGCGGGCTCAATCGGACCCGTCGGGCTGAAACGAAAGGACGTGGAAATCGTAGCGGACCTCAGGCTTCAGGATGCGAATGAACTTGTTAGCGGCGCCAATAGAAATGATTATCATAAAAAAAATATCGACCTTAAAAGGGACGTGCCGGGAATTAAATATCTTGACCTTAGACTTGTCAAAGAAGGCGAACTCACGAAGGATAAATCCAGCGTTCTGCGAATTACAAAAGCGATTGAAGTCGGACACATTTTTAAACTGGGTACGAAATATACGGAATCTCTGAAAGCGATGTACCTCGACAGCGATGGGAAAGAGCATCCGATAATTATGGGCAGTTACGGTATCGGCGTCGAAAGAATAATCGCAGCGCACATCGAACAGAATCACGACGATAACGGCATAATCTGGGAAGGGGAAATCGCTCCGTTTAACGTGATGCTGATTAATATAACCACGCAGAACGAAAACATTACGGGATACTGCGATTCATTGTATGAAAAACTTTCCGCCGAAAAATTCGAAGTGCTTTATGACGACAGGACCGACCTAAGACCCGGCTTCAAATTTAAGGATGCCGACTTGCTCGGTATCCCCGTACAGGTAATTGTAGGCGAAAAAAATTTCAAGAACGGTAAAATCGAAATCAAGAAAAGACGCACTGGCGAAAGAGTCCTCGTTGATGAAAAAGATATCTCTGCCGAAATAAGAAAAATGCTGAATGCTTGATAAAATTCTAAATGCGGATTACGTTCTCGCTTCCGTATCGCCGCGCAGAAAACATCTGCTCAGGCAGATAGGTTTGAAGTTCGTTTCTGTTGACAGCAATGTCGAAGAGGAAAAATCCGGCAGTCATCCGCTCGTTTCAGTTAGAAAGAATGCAAGAATGAAATCAAGGGCTGTTATTCCGCATCACGATAAAAAAATAATTATTTCGGCGGATACAATCGTGGTTCTCGGGAAAAGAATACTGAACAAACCCCGCAGTTTGAATGAAGCCGCAAGATTTCTTGAACTGCTCAGCGGAAGAGCGCATATCGTTTATACGGGAATCAACGTGATTAATCTTAACACAGGTATCGAAAAATTCGGTTATGAAAAAACTGCCGTGGAATTCAGAAAACTCAGCCGCGAAGAAATAAAATTCTACGTGAGGAAGTATAAACCTCTCGATAAGGCGGGAGCGTACGGCATTCAGGACGATTTCGGTTGCCTCTTCATCAAGCGGATTAAAGGCGATTATTATAACGTCGTGGGCTTGCCTCTCGTGAAACTCTATGAATTGATTCAGGAAACCATAAGGTAGCATAACTCTTGTTCAGAAAATATAAAAAGAAAATTCTTGTATCGGTTACTTTCGGCGCGGTGATTTTCCTCGCCTTCAGTATTTACGCTGATTTTGGGAATCTTATCGATTCATTTTCAAAATTCAACTGGCTGTGGTTCCCGCTCATACTGTCGTTTTCATTCGGCAATTACATTATCAGGTTCTTTAAATGGCAGTATTACCTTAAACTTCTCGGTATTAAAATCCGTCCGTTTCGCAGCTTCCTGATTTTCTTCGCTTCATTTATTATGAGTGTTACTCCGGGGAAGATGGGTGAAGTTCTGAAGTCTTTTCTCCTGAAAGAGGAAACTGGTACTCCTGTTAGCGTGTCTGCGCCTATTGTCCTTGCCGAAAGAATAACGGACTTCCTCTCAATTGTAATACTCTGCCTTGCCGGCGCTATAGTGTTTGATTACGGCACCGGGATAATTCTCGCTACAGGTCTCGCATTCGTTATTCTTACGATTCTGCTAAGTTCAAAAACAATCTGTCATAAACTTATTTCAGTTCTTTGTAAAATTCGTTTCATTGAAAAACATTCTGAAAAAATTTATTCCGCTTATGACAGCATATATGTATTGATTAAATTAAAACCGCTGTTTATTGTTGTATTAATTAGCACGGCGGCATGGTTTCTGGAATGCCTCGGTTTTTATACGGTGTTGAACGTATTTTCAGGCGTCTCAAACATTGATGTCAACATACTTAAGGCGACATTTATTTACGGATTTTCAACGCTTATCGGGGCAATTGCTATGCTTCCAGGCGGACTCGGTGTTACTGAAGCGTCTCTGACGGGTTTGCTGGTTTTTTTGAAGATACCTAAAGATATTTCGGTCGCTTCAACAATAATTATTCGAGTGGCAACTTTATGGTTTGCTGCTATATTAGGCATTATTGCTGTACAATTTTATCAAAAAATACTCCATAAGGAAATTAAAGATATCGAATAAAACTTACCTTTTTATACATAAGATCTGAATTTCTTTAAATTTCAAAGATTATGTAAATCCCTTGAAGTAATATAATATATACTTTAAATTTAAGTTTATCCCTTAAATTTTATCGGTTTTGGAAAGAAAAATAAGAGTTTTAATCGGAAAAGTAGGGCTTGACGGGCACGACAGGGGTGCTAAAGTTATAGCGGCTGCATTCCGTGACGCGGGCTTTGAAGTGATTTATGCCGGCCTGAGGCAAACACCCGAAACGATGGTCGAAGCCGCGTTGCAGGAAGATGTCGACGCTGTCGGTATCAGCATTCTTAGCGGAGCGCATATGACGATTTTTCCTCGGGTGAAGAAACTTATGGACGAAAAAGGTCTTAACGACGTGCTTTTGTTCGGAGGCGGCATTATCCCTCAGAACGATATCGATGAATTGAATAAAATGGGAATAGGTAAATTATTTACTCCGGGCGCGACTACTGTTGAAACAGTGGATTACGTGAAAAACTGGGTCGAAAAAAACAGAAATTTCTAAACTAAAATCTATATCAATTGAAAGAACCTGTAAAGTTTGGTACTGACGGATGGAGAGCGGTAATAGGAGATACGTATACGTTTGAAAATGTCCGGAGAGTATCTTTAGCAACGGCGATTGTTTTCAAAAATCATAAAAACATTAAAAACGGAATCGTTATAGGATACGATACGAGATTTTTATCAAAAGAGTTCGCTCATGCATCGGCAGAAGTTTTTGCGAGCCGCGGAATTAAAGTCCTGTTGACCGATTCGTTCGTTTCAACACCGACTGTATCATTGCTGGCTCGCGATAAAAAACTTGCTTTCGGTGTCGTCATAACGGCATCCCATAATCCGTATAAATACAATGGCTTTAAGTTGAAAGACAGTTTCGGCGGCTCTATGAATCCCGAAGAACTTGTTCTCGTCGAAAAAGAACTTCAGCACATTAAAACTGTTGACGGTCCGGAGCCTTTTGATTCTTATATAGAAAAAGGATTAATCTCTTATTTCAACGGCAGACAGTATTATATCGATAATCTGAAGGCTAAAATAAATATCGATGTAATCAATAAATCGGGGATGAAAGTCCTTTATGAGGCAATGTTTGGCGCGGGTCAGAATACAATCAATGAATTGATAAAGGTTGACCAATTGCATAACGTAGTAAATCCATATTTTGAAGGCGGAGCGCCCGAACCGGTTGAAAAGAATCTCGGGCTGGCGTGCAAAACCGTTAAGGAAGGAAAATACGATATATGCATCGTCACTGACGGTGACGCTGACAGAATTGCCATCATTGATGACAACGGCGATTTCCTCGACGCGCAGAAAACCTTTGCGCTGCTGCTGAAGTTCCTTCACAAGGAAAAAGGATTTACCGGAAAGGTCGTTCGCGGTTTCTCCGCTTCGGAGTTGATAAAAGATTATTGCCTGAAATATAATCTTGAACTCGAAACAGTTCCGGTCGGCTTTAAGTATATTTCCAAGAAAATGATCGAGGAGGACGTGCTGATTGGCGCGGAAGAGAGCGGCGGCATTGGAATAAAAGGCCATCTTCCCGAAAGAGACGGACTTTTCAACGGACTGCTCTATCTCGAAATGCTCGCTTCAACGGGAAAAAGCATTACAGATTTGAAAAAGGAACTTGAAGAAGAATTCGGAAAATATTTTTACAAACGGATAGACGTTCACACTACCGAAGAAAAGAAAAACAAAACACTTGAACTTTGCAGAAACCTTAAAAAAGGCGATGTAATAGCGGGGAAATTAATTCTAAACATAGATTCCCTTGACGGTTATAAATTGTTTTTCGAAAACGGCTGGATTACAATCAGAGCCTCCGGCACCGAACCCCTGCTCAGATTTTACTGCGAGACACAAGGCAGCGACGAGACTCTGAATGTCTTAAACAACACAATTTCAAATTTTAATTTGTAGAAATGAAAGAGAATTTTCTTGTAACTACATTAGTGATTACATTCATTCTTGTATTTAACTTAAAAGCGCAAATTAATTTGCCAAATACTACTCAATCGAATCAGAGTAACCAGACGTCTTTGACTAATCAGAACAATATCAGCAATCCAAGTTTTAAAATTAATGCCGACGCTCCGGATTTAATGAGCCAATTTAATTCCCAAAACATTCAGCAGAAATCGTTCCCGGTTGATAAAGCGGTTGACCCTGAGAAATATATTGTTGGTCCGAATGATATGTTCAATCTTGGAATCTATGGTTATATAAATCAAACTATTCCGTTATTTGTTAATCTTGAAGGCTCAATTCTAATACCTACCGTCGGGGAAGTGGCTGTTAATGGGCTTACACTTTTTGAAGCAAAATCAAAAATAGTAAAAGCGGTTAAAAGAAGGTATTATTCTAGTGATGTCAGTTTGGTATTGTCAATGCCGAGAACATTCTTAATTTCTGTATCGAGTACTATCCAAAAGAAAATTGAAGTGACTCCATTAACTCGCCCGAGCGAAATTTTAAGTCTGATTTTCTATGATACATTAGATGTCTCCAAAGTGAAGTATAGACTCAACAATCAGCCGAATGAATTTTTTTCGGAAATATCATTAAGAAATATTGAACTTATTCACAGAGATGGTTCCTCGACAAACGTTGATTTATACAAATACTTCAGCACGAATGACGATAAATATAATCCGTTTTTTATGGAAGGAGACTTATTGAAAGTTGCATACGGACAATTGACGAAGAATTATATAACCATTCAAGGAGCAGTGCAATTAGCGGGATTATATGAATATAATAAAAACGATGATCTCGAGAGCGTAATATCTCTAGGCAGGGGATTCGATTCTGATGCAGAACTAGACTCCATTACAGTTTTCAGGATTGATCCATTGACTTTAAAATATTCAAGTTTTAATCTTTCATTCGAAAATAATCGCAATTTCAAAATAAATGTTTATGATAGAATATTTGTAAAATATAAAATGAATAATCTGAAAAATTTGAATGTGACTATACTCGGGGAAGTGAATCGACCTGGCATTTATCCAATTACTCTCAAGAATACGACACTAAAGGAAGCAATAGAAATGGCAGGGGGGTTTAAAACAACAGCTTATCTCCCTTTGTCGCTAATTGTCAGGAAATATGACGAGGAATATACGAGGCGTGATACTGCTGAAATATTTTTGAATATTCGGGCAAATGATTTGATTGTTAAGCAACAAGACAGGACGAATTTCGATATCGATGTGCTGTCTAGAAGACATCGAATTGTCGTAGATTTTGAAAAACTATTTTTTGATAATGATTCCAGTGAGAATATAATTCTTGAAAATAACGATATCATTTATATTAATGATAATAAAAACGTTGTCTATGTTTATGGACAAGTCGAGAATGAAGGTTATGTTCCTTATAAGGAAGGAGAGGGATTTGAGTATTATGTCAAGAAAGCGGGTGGATTTACTTTAGCCGCAGAAGACAGTGATACAAGAATTATTAGGTTTAATTCTCGAGGTTGGTACAGCGCCGAACATACTTCTGTTTTATCGGGGGATTTTATTTATGTTCCTAAAATTGTGAAAACTCCTTTCAGCGAAAGCATAACTCTTTACGCAACTATTATCGGGGCACTAGTTAGTATAATATCAACCTATCTGCTTATAAAAAGCACAAATAAATAATTGCAATGATATTTTCGGAATTGGTTATATATACATTAATAAACTAAAACAGTAAAAATTGGACACAAATCACAAAGACTTTAATATTGGCGAAAAGTTTGAAAAAAGAAATTATTTCACTCTTTATGATTTCCTGCTGATTCTATACAAATATAAGAAATTATTGCTGATTTTTTCATTAATAGCTCTTATATCTTCATCATTTATTTCCTTTGTAATTCTGGATCCGATTTATCAATCTAATGCAATTGTTAAAGCATCTGAAAAGTCGTCCGGTCTTGAGAAACTGCTTTCCGGAGGAGGGTTGCTTGATGTGGGTGATTTCGGAGAACTTGCAGGAACCGGTGCTGGAGGAAATGAACTAGCCTTGTTTGAACAAATAATCTCTTCTCGTACTTCAATAGAATCTCTAATAACAAGATTCGATCTTTTGAATGAATACAACTATAAATATATGTATGACGCGGTGAAATATGTTAAAGAGGAGATTGTTGACGTGACGAGGAATAAAATGTCGGGTACGCTTTCTGTAGGTATGTTCGATAAAAATCCCCAAAAGGCAAAGGAAATGCTCGAATTCCTTATTTCGGAACTTGATAAGACTTACACTAATCTAAATGTTCTAAATGCAAAGAACAACAGAGAATTTCTTGAAAAAAGGTATGCAGAAACCAGAATAGACCTTACTCGGGCTGAAGATAGTCTTAAAAATTATCAGGATAAATACGGTGTTCTTCCTGATGTAAAAGTCAAAGCAGCTATTCAAACGCAGGTACAATTAGAAGCGACTTTAATATCGGAAGAAGTAAAATTGGATTTACTGAAAAAAATGCTTTCTAAGGATCAACCTGAGGTAAAAGAACAGGAAAATAAGATTCTTTTGCTGAGAGAAAAAGTTGATAATATTAAAAATGAATCTGCTCTTGAAAACGATCTTTACCTTAACGGGGCGCCGGATGTAATTATGGGATTCCTGAGATTGCAAAGAAATGTTGAGATACAGAACAAGATTCTGACAACAATAATCCCTTTGTACGAACAGGCTAGAATTCAAGAAAAGAAAGATACACCATCTCTGCTTATTATTGATCAACCAAATGTCCCCGATAAAAAAACAAAACCCAAAAGGTTGCTTATCGTAGCTATATCGGTATTTTTGGCCTTTGTTCTTTTTTATATATACTTCTTTATATATACATTACTTAATGATAAAATCAGAAACATCAAGCAACGTCTTACAGGCGACCACCGTTGATTACACAACGATATCTGTAAGGAATCTATTTTACTTTTTTCCTGTAATATTATTACTTGGGCGATGGTATCTGACGGGTTTTTTCCTTGTTGTCCTTTTTATTTTTTTAATTCTGGAAAAACTTACTTTTGAAAAACTTGAAGTCAAACTTTCCAATACTACTGCTTGGGGATTTACTTTCATTTGGGGTCTCTACATTCTATTGAAAAGTCCAAAAGTATGGAATGGCTTTATTTTCTATGTGGGTCAACATCCTTTTTATGACGGAATAGCCTATTATATAGGACTGATAATAATTCCGTTTATTATTATGACGTTTTTTAAAAATATTGACCTGGATGAGATTTTTCTTTATAATCTCTTCAATATTTTTACAATTACCGGTGTTATACTAAGCCTCTTATCAGCCATGCAATTCATAGTCTCAGGTTTTAATACGACGCTTAGAATTTATAGCGTGTGGCCGGATCTAAATATATACGCTACGTATCTAATGATATTATTCTTTTTCAACCTTGCATTTATTGTCGGTGGTGGAAAGAAGGAGCATAATATTTTAAGATATACATCGATAGTAATAATTGGACTTGGTGTGTTCCTTACACAGACGAGAGCAGCGTGGCTGGCTATTGTTATCTCGATTGTGATATTCTTCGTGAAAAGACCTAAAATTATTATTCCGGCATTCCTCGTTATAGCTCTTTTCCTAATACTTTTTAAGGATGCAATACTAACGCGATACATAACCTTTGTGAACTTCTCTTCTGACGTTTCGACGTTGGGGAGGTTTCAGGCTTGGTATGCAACCTATTTGTTGCTCACTGAAAATTTCTTAACTGGATATGGGTTTGATGCATTCCTTTATTACAAAGATACAGTTTATTCCGGATATTTATTGTTTCTTCCTCATTCCCATAATACATTCCTCCGTGGATTGTTGGAAATGGGATTGATAGGTGTCATTATTTATTTCTTCTTATTTTTCAAAGCGGCGGTAGTTAGTTTCAAAATGAAGGCTGGTAAAGAATATGCGTTTCTTACAAAATATATTGATGGTTTACAGCTCACATTTATTGGTCTGTTTGTCGTTTTTATGTTTGAACCGTTTTTCAGCCTTTATAGTAATGCTGCGATTATAGTATGGACATTTATTTCCCTTAGCATATGTATTAAAGAGGCCTATTTCTGATTACTTATGATTCCCTTTAAAATAAACGTTTAATGAAACCATTTTCAAAACAGTTGTTCAAACTTTTCGTTATTATAATAATCGTAAAGATTGTTGAAGCGGTGCAACGACTCGTAATTTCGTATAAGTTCGGTATTTCAGATGCTGCTGATATATATTGGGCCCTCATAACTATCCCTGATTACATTATTGTTATGACCGGATTCAGTACACTAAACGGTGTAGTAAATAGTCAATACTCATCGTTGTATGCGAAGAAGGATTTTGCAAGCATTAACGATTCATTCTCTAACTTGTTAAGTTTCCTTTTTCTGATTGGAACTATAATATTGGGAATCGTTCTTATGTTTAATCAAGAAATTGCTAGTATTATATTACCTGGATTCACTAGCACAAAGTTTATGATTGCAACGACTTTTTCCGCTGTTCTTCTACCAATTTTCTTCTTCAAGTCTTTTTCGGTCTTTTTTTCGACCGTATTGAATTCCTATAAAATATTCACGTTCCCCGCTATTATTCAGCTTCTTTTACCTATACTTGTTTTGGTATCTGCATTTTTACCTTATTATAATAATCAGTTGATATACAACCTTTCCTATAGTAACCTTATCGGTAGTATTCTTACAGCTTTTATTCTCTTTTTTTATCTTTTTAAACCTTTAAGTAAAATCAATTTCACTTTCATGAAATTCGACACTACGACAAGAAATATTCTTAAAGGATGTGGGGTCACATTTCTACCTGTGATATTTCAACAGTTATTTATACTTTCAAAAAATTTCTTTGCTTCATATCTTGGCGAAGGGGCAATTTCGAGCCTATACTATGCAGGTTTTATTTCCGGTATAATATCGATTATTATCTTCATGTCATCTTTTAATCTGATTCTTAATCATCTGTCAAATTCATTTGAAGTTGATAAAAAAAGTGATACGAAGAAATTTTTTAATTTGACACTGCTCACTTTAATTTCCGTAGTCATACCAGTGATAGTTTTATTCATTTCTTTTAACGAAGAAATAGTAAGAATAATTTACTTGCGCGGGAATTTCAGTACTAATGATGTTCAAAAAACACTGGTACCTTTTTTCTGGGAATCATTATCACTTTTAAATTACTTGGTTTACATAATATTTACGACATTATATTTAGCGAATAAAAGGTATAAGGTTATTTCATACGTTGGAATTCCTTTGTTTCTTGCTGGAATCTTTACAAATTTTTTATTTTCGAAAATCTACGGTTACTATGGTATCTCGATCTCGAATTATATAATAACTTTAATATATGCATTACTATTTATGTTATTATCAAGGAAATATATGGGAAAAATTAATGTATTGGTGATAAGTATTTTAAAATTACTATTAATCGGGTTGTTTGTATTTTGCACCACCTATGTGATTAAAGATGTTTTACACTTCAGATTCTCCTTTGGCGGTTTACTTATCTCTGATATTGCAAACACACTTATTTTTTCGCTATTTATTTTTGGCTTATTTAATGTCATAGCTTTCCTTTTTAAAGTTAATTATTTGAAAAATATTAAACTGTTACTAAATACTTGATTTGAAGAAATCTAATTCGAAATATAAAGTATTTCTTTCGCTAAATAATAATCGATTAAGTGGAATTGAACGATTTGTGCAACTTTTATGCAGACACATTGATAAAAAGTATATTACTATGGTCGGAATTCCTTTCCAGGGACCATTATGTGTAGACTTCGATAGTTTAGGGATAAAATATTTTGTTTTCAACAAATTTGGGAATAAACCTTATTCTTTTACCGGAATTATTAAACTCTTTTTTTATTTGTATAATAGTAATTTCGATATTGTTCATGCTCAAGCGGGTATAGTTCCGTGCATTATTGCAAAAATTTTTAATGTCAAATTAATAATTGAGCATAAACATGGTCTTGATTTCTCGCTTGAAAAGAGGAATAATCTAGGTTTTTTTAGAAAATATTATGAAAAAAGCAAAAAATATTTTGTTGATTATACGCTTACAGGAAGCGAATCCGACAGGCAGTATCTTATTAATACATTAGCGTATAAACCCGAAAGCGTTATAACTCTTTATAATGGGATAGAAAAAAACTATATTATCCGGAAAAATTGGATTGAAAAGAGGGACCGATTCATTATCGGCACAATTGGAAGACTCGCTTACCAAAAAGCGCAGGAGTATTTTATCGAAATGGCATATTTAATTTCACAGGAGAAAAAGGATAAGAAAATTGTCTTTGAAATTTGGGGTGAGGGTGAAGAATATTCAAGGCTCAATTCATTAATTAGTAAATATCATCTTGAAGATGAGGTGACTCTAAATGGCTATGCTTACAACCGGGAAGAACTTTACTGTAAATTCGATATCTTCCTTCTGCCTTCGAGATACGAGGGAATACCATATGTTATTCTTGAGGCAATGAGTGCAGGAATTCCGATTGTTGCAACAGATATTGGTGGGGTAAATGAAGTGATAAAAAAGGATTATAACGGAATTCTCGTCCCGAAGGAGAATCCTCAGAAATTAAAAGAGGCAGTTATGAAAGTGGCAAACGATGATAAATTTGCTCATTATCTAGGCGATAATGCTTACAATGATTTTATTAGAAATTGGTCAATTGATAGTACGATAAGTAGTCTCGAAAAAATTTACTCATTAATAGAAAATTCATGATACCTAACATATTTCATTTCTGTTACGGATTCGCCGAGGATTTCGGCGGCAAACCTTTTTCGCTCGTGCATTATTTGGCGGTTAAATCCGTTTATGAGACCAATAAACCTGACAAAATATTTTTTTACTACAAGTACGAGCCACGGGGTGAATGGTGGGATAAATGCGTGGGGATGATTGAAAAGATCAGCGTCGAACCGCCTGACGAAATTTTCGGCAACAAACTATGCCACGTCGCGCATAAGGCTGATATCGTCCGTCTGAACGTGCTCATTGAAAACGGTGGCATTTATCTCGACCTCGATACCATTACCAAAAAAAGTTTTTCTCCGCTGCTCAATAATAAATTCGTAATCGGCAGACAGGGGAGATGGCGAAATATGGGGCTCTGCAACGCCGTAATGCTCGCTGAAAAAAATTCGGAATTCCTCAAACTCTGGTATTCGAACTACAAGTCATTCAGGTCGAAAGGCAAAGACAAGCACTGGGCGGAGCATTCAGTAAAACTTCCTTCTGTACTTGCGAAAAAGTATCCATCACTCCTTCATATAGAACCGTATACAAGTTTCCATTACCCCGTATATTATTCAACGAGTCTCAAGAAAATATTCGAAAAATGCAAAGACTATCCCGATGCCTACTGCCATCATCTCTGGGAAGGTGGCTCCTGGGATAAGTATCTCTCGAAACTCAGCATAGACGACATAATGAAAAAAGATACAACCTATAACATAATCGCCAGAAGATTTATTTAGGCGATACACATATTTAGTTTTATTTTTCTAAACAACTTTCATCAAATTGTTGTCGTAAAAAATGTCGTTTCTTTTCTTCCCTGAACCGAAAAGGTTTCCCCATATCTTTCAGAATTTTTGAAATAGGATTCCGTCAAAAAAATCAGTTAAAACAATATTGTTAAATATTGTTATATTGCTTTTTATTCTATTTCTATTTACTTTTTTTTAAGTTGTTCCATTAAATATGTAATCAATTATAACTTAACTTTGGATATTATGAACCGGTGGAAAATCGTGTCTTCATCGTCCAAAATCTCAATAACTGATTTTTACAACTTCGTTTCTCTTATTACCAAAAATATTCTGAAGATTCTTCTGATATCGTATATTTCTCTCTTAAGTGCTGATGCCGTATGCCAGCAGAACTGGTACTGGATTAATCCGCTTCCCCAAGGCAATAAGCTGAACTCATCCTCGTTTGTAAATGCATACACGGGTTACGCCGTCGGTTCAGGAGGAGCATTTATGAAAACCACAAATGGCGGGGATAATTGGATGTTAGCTGACATCAATTGCGTATATGATCTGAAAAGTGTGAATTTCGTGAATGCAAATACGGGATTTATTCTTACTACGCAAAATATACTGTATAAAACGACAAATTCAGGCGTTATTTGGGATTCAGTTACGAAATTATCCGTTACAAACAGTAAAGTCTTTTTCAATGACAGCAATTTTGGAATTCTCGTGGGTGACACGAGCGTGATATATAAGACAACAAACGGCGGTATCTCCTGGAGTTTTGTATATAACGTTCAGCAAATAACGGCCAGCTTTAAAGATGTGTGTTTCACACGGGAAGGTGGTGTTTTTTGCGCTGGTAATTATTCTTTGACAGGTCCTTATACCTATTATTACGGATTCACTGTGAATTCATTCGATAATGGAAATACATGGATCTTTAAAATGATTATCAATGCAAGTTCTAACCATGATGTGGGAAGTATCTGCTTTATCAATAATGATACTGGATTCGTGACAGGAAGCGGTGCTTATCTGGCTACTACCTCGAACGGCGGGACAACCTGGTCATTTTCTCATTACTTTGGTACCTGCAATTTCAGTAAATTAAAATTCTTTAATGTTTCGACAGGATATGTGATTGGTGCGGACAACACCACAACTTATATATACCGAACCACTACTGGAGGTCAGTACTGGTATAACAGTCAGCAGCCTTATTCGGTGAACAATTATCAGTTTCTTGATACTAACACAATTCTTGCGGTTGGAGGTTCGGGACAAATAATCAAATCGACAAATTCAGGATTGAACTGGAGCAGTAAAAAATCATCTTTTATTACTGACCGGCTTACGTGTGTCTTTCCGGTAACTGAGAATACCGTATACGCAGGCGGTACGAACGGGAAAATTATTAAGTCGACGAACGGGGGCAGAAACTGGAATCATCAGCAGTCAGGAATACAAAATTTCATCACATCAATGTTTTTTAGCGACAGTCTTACAGGTACTGCTACTTCGCCGTTTTATATTCTAAGAACGACAAACGGTGGAAGTAACTGGAACATGCAGTATACCTCAACAAAGTATATTGAGTCAGTTTTTTATTTTGATAACAATACAGGATTCGCTTGCGGAAGGAATCTTCTTTTAATGAAGACGACAAATGGAGGCTCAAATTGGGAAAGTTTTAATATCGATGTTCTTCCCTGGCAAATAAGTAACTTTACAAAAATAACTTTTATAAACAATCAGACAGGATTTTTGCTCGGATGGAATGCTTCCGGGGTACCTGCTCCCTCTGTGTTCAAAACTACAAACAGGGGTCAGAATTGGACGGGATATTATGGACCGATATGGGGTAAAGACGTCAAATTTATTAATGAAAATACCGGCGTCACTGTGGGATCGGAAGGTGAGATCTGTAGAACTACTGACGGTGGTATGAATTGGTCAAACTATTCGGGTTTTCCCGAATATTACGAGTTCAGCGGCTTAGCATTTATTAACAGTACGACGGGATATATCGTCGGAAATAATAGACTTACACTTTATAAAACGACAAATACCGGGCTGAACTGGTTTCTGGACTATACAGGATTAACTACAGATGATTGGTTATGGGGGATTGCTAGCTTTAATGGCAAAGCATTTTTTGTAGGAGAATTTGGCATTATGAAAACTACAAAACAATTCAACAGCATTTTTATTAATAACGAAGCAACGACAGAGCCACGCAGGTATTTACTCCTACAGAATTTTCCCAACCCCTTCAATCCCGTATCAAAAATAAAATATCAGGTGCCGGAATTATCTGCCGTTAATATTTCGGTCTATGACCTGACGGGACGTCTGATTGCCACTCTCGTTGATAAACGCCTGGCAGCCGGTACGTACGAAGCAGTGTTCGACGGCGCCGGCCTCTCAAGCGGCGTTTACTTCTGCAGATTGGTTGCCGGGAGTTTTGCTCAAACAGTAAGAATGATTATAACCAAATAATTTATATCGTATGAAAAGAATTTCATTTATGATTTTGGCTGCAATCATCTTTTTTTCTGATATTGCATTAGCTCAATGGATAAAAATGAATGGTCCGTGTGCTGTCTCGGTAAATTGTATGATAATCAATGATACAAATATTTATGCCGGAACACATTATATGGGCATTTATCGTAAGCATGTAAACGGGAGTACCTGGTTGAACTGCAGTAATGGTTTTTTTGGGCTTGATGTTGAGTCTATGTCCACGCTTGGAGGTCTTCTGTTTGCCACTAATCAAAATGGTATTTATGTGTCCTCGGATAATGGCGAAAACTGGGTTTTTAAAACTTCTGCTTATCAAAAATCTACTATTGTTACTTATGGACAGAAATTATTCTTAACTTCTGTACTAATACCACAGGTAAGAGTATCTACCAATTATGGAAATAACTGGACAGATATTTACAGCGGACTTGGAAATGAAAACGTACTTTCGCTTACAGTTAAGCAAAATAATTATTTTGTAGGGACTCAGACCGGCAAAATTTTTAGATCTACGAACTACGGACAGAATTGGAGTGAATTCGGGTCAGGATTTTCAGGGCAAAATATTAAATGTTTGATTAGTGATGATGTATATATCTATGCCGGTACGAATAACGGTATTTATAGATCATCTGACAACGGTCTTTCTTATTCCCGTGTTCTGGAAATAAACAATATCCAGGTTCTAAAAAAATACAACGGAAATTTATATTCCGGGTCAGACGGAGGCGGTCTATATGTGTCTTCCAATAACGGTACTAACTGGTCCACTTTGAATAATAGTGGGATATGCACAGATCTTTATATCCATTCTGTTGTGTCTTATAATAATGACCTCTATGCAGGGTCATACGTAAGCGGTATTGCATATTCTTCGAATGCAGGGCAGTCGTGGTCCATGCAAAACTCAAATTTTAATAATACAAATGTTACCGCAATATTTAAAGCCGGAAGCTATATGTTCTCAGGATCTTTTCATGCTTTCAATGGTTTAATGACCTATGGGAATGGTGCTTTTCGGTCTTCGGACAATGGAATCAACTGGCAATCAATAAATTCAGGACTTACTTTCTTTTATATTAGCGGTTTCTGCAAGAACGATTCGTTTTTGTATATTGCAACTCATAAAAATGTTTACCGTTCATCGAATAACGGCGATAATTGGGTATTGTCCAAAAACGGATTATTGGATTCAAATATCTATTGTATCGCCTGCAGCGGAAATAATGTTTACGCCGGAATTCCTAGAGGATTATATATTTCGAGAAATAATGGAATTAATTGGTTTGCTTCTTCTTTCCCTGTAACAACTAAAGTGGGTTCTGTATTGGCTTATGGTAATATTGTATTTGTTGGCTCTTCAGACGGAACATTTAAATCCACAGATAACGGAATTAATTGGATAATTAGCGATAATATTGGCGGATACGAATTTGCAAGAAGTAACGGTATCATTTATAGAGCAAATCCAGGATATGGCATATACAGAACTACGAATGAAGGCGTATCATGGAATTTGTTGGGTACTAGTGGATTAACAAACCTTAATATCACTGCGTTGGCGGCATTCAATAATTATATATGTGTCGGCTGTGATCGGGGATTTTATTTTTCCTCTAATTCAGGTTCGACTTGGTCAATCAAAAATCAGGGTTTCCCATTCAATCCGTACACCAATGGCATCCTTATTGAAGGTAATTTTGTTTATTCAACGGTCGATGGTGAATCGATATGGCGAAGGAGTTTATTTGATTTGACTTATTCTTATGAATCATCTTTGTCATTTCCCGATGGATTTTCACTATGCATTTTTCCCAATCCCTTCAATCCCGTATCGAAAATAAAATATCAGGTGCCGGAATTCTCTTCCGTTAATATTTCGGTCTATGACCTGACGGGACGTCTGATTGCCACTCTCGTTGACAAACGCCTGGCAGCCGGTACGTACGAAGCAGTGTTCGACGGCGCCGGCTTCTCAAGCGGCGTTTACTTCTGCCGCATAACGGCTTCTGATGAAAGAAAAAATGTATTGTTTTCCGATGTGAAAAAAATGATACTTTTAAAGTGATTTTCATTTGAAAATCATTTTTGTGAATATTGATTATTTGTTATATTGTCTCTTTTCCCCTTGGGGAAACAATAAGGGAAATTTCGTTGCATTTAACTAACATTGTTGATAGATTTATCACGGGTTTGCTGTCGCCATTCCCCTTCAATTAAAATTTGAAGCATATGAAGAATGAATGTGATAATTCAGATATTATTCCGAATTTGTTCAATAGGATATGCATTAAATGCGTAATGCTTTTCCTGACATTTAGTTGTATTCTTATTTACAATGATTGTCAGGGCCAATCAGGCTGGTTCTATCAAAACCCTTTACCAACGGGATGTCCGTATGTCTATGTCAAATAGTTCTCGGCTGATACTGTGCTTATAATTGGAGATTATGGTTGTGTTGTTAGAAGCTTTGACGGAGGCCTTACCTGGTTCGTTAACTATGCTGAAGGATATCCGAATTTTTATACTGCAGACTTCCTGAATTATAATACCGGATGGGTGGTTAATGACTCCGGTCGTGTTTACAGAACATCAAATTCCGGATATAATTGGGTAAAATACGGAATACCTTACAACATGCAACTTTATTGCATTGACTTCATTGACGAGAATACTGGTTTTGTTGCCGGGACAACGGGGATTATTTTCAAATCTACCGATTCCGGAATGACCTGGCAATTTTGTCAGAATACTCAGTCTACTACATATTGCGGAATCAGTTTTATTAATGATTTAACCGGATGGATTGTTGGCAGCATGGGACCAATAATGAAAACATTAACCGGGGGCGCAAACTGGACACAGTGGGGAAGCAATTATACAAATATAATTTCTGTAAAGGCTTTTGACGTGCATAATGCAATATCGATAGGTTCGGGAGCTACTATTGCAAGGACGTCTGACGGTGGAAACGTCTGGGGGACAGTAAATGTACCAAACGGTTCTGGTAGCCTTGGACCTTATTGCTTTCTGAATAACCAAACAGGATGGGTGAGCGGATACCCTGCAACTTTGATAAAAACCACCAATGCAGGTTATAATTGGGTATTGATTAATTCAGGAACAACGGGAAATGATATGCGATCAATTTCATTCTCTGATCTCAATGACGGTTATATGGTCGGCTCATTAAGCCAGATATTCAGGACCACCAATGGGGGAGTAAATTATGCAAATTCAACGACAGGTTATATGATATCATTCAGGTCCGTTCACTTTAATAACTCCAATACAGGTTTTGTAGCCGGTAATTATGGAACAATTCTCAGAACCGGGGACGGTGGAGACACGTGGTTTAAACTTACGACCGGTAGTAGCAACGGTTATCTTTATTCCGTAAGAACATCAGGTAATGTGGTTTGGGCTACCGGAGCAAACGGTCTTTTTCTGAGATCAACCAACAGCGGAGTTAACTGGCAGCAGTATAATCTAGATACCGGTGAAAATCATCTTAAAGGTTGTTTCTTGCTGAACCAGAATACAGGTTGGGTGGCAGGAACTAGAAGTTCTTTGTTTAAAACTACAAATAACGGCAATAACTGGACTTTCCAACAGACAGGAATTTCCGGTTCAGTCAATACCGTTTATTTCTATAACGAAAATACCGGATGGGTAGGTGGCTCCGGGGGCAGACTGGCCAAAACTACAAACGGGGGCAGTACCTGGGATAGCCTCAATTCCGGAATAGTCTCTAACATTAATTCGGTATATTTTTATAATTCTAATTACGGGTGGGCAGTTGGTCAGGGAAGAAATATTATACGAACAACCAACGGCGGATTATACTGGATTAATAGTATCTATCAGTTGTATTCCGAATTCGAAGAGATTCGTTTTATAAATCAACAAACTGGATATGCGATAGGCTGTTACGGAATCTTTATTAAATCCACTGATGGAGGAGTAAACTGGTCAAAACAACTTATTCCGACATCAGGTTATCTTACAGGGCTATATTTTGTGGATGATTTGACAGGGTGGTTTGTTACCCAAGGCGGGGGAATTCTAAAAACCACGACAGGTGGATCCTCGTTTTCAGAAAATCTAACCCAGGAAATTCCAAAAGAGTTTACATTTGTTGGAAACTATCCCAACCCTTTCAATCCTGTTACTTCAATCAGGTTTATTAATGACCGGTATCAACTGATTAGGATAGAAGTATTTGATATCGACGGTAGACTGATTGAAAAACTTGATGAGAAATATTATGAAGCAGGCAGGCATGAGATAAAATGGTACGCCGGGAATTATTCAAGCGGCATCTATTTTTGCAGGCTGATCTACGGTAAAGAGAGTAAATCTATTAAAATGGTTCTTATTAAATAATATCATAATATGAACAGATTCTTAATCGCTTTGTTCATCTTTTTCTCTATTTTTATTTTGTCAACCGAAGATATCTCCAGTCAGTGGTTCTGGCAAAATCCGCTGCCTCAATCTAATTATATTAATTCGGTGAAGTTTGCCGATTCTTTAACCGGATGGATAACCGGTATGCACGGAACCGTGCTTAAAACAACGAATAAAGGAGAAAACTGGAATTTATTGCCGTTGGTCACTACAGATGATCTCTACGGAATTTCGGTTTTAAACAGCCAGAATATTTTCATAGCTGCCGGATATGGAAAAATATTAAAATCCTCTAACGGCGGAACAAATTGGACAATAATGAAAGCCGATACCACACTTAAGATAAAAGTTATTCATTTCATCAATAACCTTTCCGGGTGGGTATCCGGTGATTCCGGGTATGTTCAGAAAACCACGAATGGCGGGCTTAACTGGAGCAGATTTCGCATTGCGCAAGGTTTAAATGCGAAGTCAATATTTTTCTACGATAGCAACACGGGATGGGCGGGGGGATCGCTGAACAGACTTTTTAAAACAACTAACGGTGGAGCAAACTGGGATACAGTTTCGATTAACACAATGATTTATGATATTTCTAAAGTTTATTTCGTTGATTCATACAAAGGTTACTTCGCTGCCAGAGACAAGATATTCAGAACTACTGATGGGGGCACTACTTGGGAGTTCTATCAGTATGCATTGTCAGGTTCAACCTTCTATTGCTATGATTTTACATTTATAAACCAATATACAGGATGGTTTATTATTTCTTATTCTTACCTTCATGGAAGCGGTTACTGGATTTCCAGGACTAGCGATGGCGGTCATTCATTCGTCGATGCAGGGGCCCAATGTACTTCTCCTCGAACGCTCACTTTTGTCTCTCCTTTTTCTGGATTTATAATTTCGGAAACCGTTGGAATTTACCGGACTACGAACGCAGGACAGAATTATTATAACTATATTTCAGGCTTTACAGATAATATTTCGACAATACTTTATGCAGGTAATTCACGGCATTTTGCTGCTACGGGCTCAACTATTTATATCTCATACGACGGAGGAAATCTCTGGTTTCCAAATAGAAATATTTCGGAATTGTCTCACGTCTTCTTCCCCTCGGCAAGCACTGGTTATGCAGTGGGTAGTAATTTCGTTTATAAAACATCAACCGGAGGCGGAACCTGGATACCGTATGCAACAAGTGCCAGCTATTTGAAAAGATTGTTCTTCATAAACGGCAATACTGGCTGGATGCTTGGTCCCAGCGGAAGAGTGCTTAAAACCACCAATGGTGCTTTGGATTGGAATGTTTATCTTACAGGTTCGACAGGAGGTCACAGTGATATTTTCTTTGTAAATGAAAACACCGGTTGGCTTACAAGTAGTTACAGTGACGAGAAATATATCTACAAATCAACAGATGGAGGTTTGTATTGGAAGAAATATTTATTTAATACTTCAGGCAACAATAAGATAATGAATACTTTGTTTTTCTGTAGCCCTGATACTGGTTTCGCCGCAGGGAGCGGAGGATATATTGGAAAAACATTTAATGGAGGAGTAAATTGGATCCCTGTAAGTTCCGGTACTTTATCGACAATAAATTGCATTAAATTTAAAAATTTACAAAAAGGATGGGCTGTTGGTGATTCAGGAACGATTCTGTATACGAAAAACAGTGGACTTAACTGGCAGGTACAATTATGTCCTACAGGTCAAAATCTTTACTCGCTCGCTTTTACCGATGAAAATGTGGTATGGGTCGCCGGGAATGGAGGAACTATACTTAAAACTACTAATGGCGGAAGCGTATGGATTCCCGGAAATAATAAGAATACACCGACTAGGTTTTCTCTTTCCCAGAATTTCCCCAACCCCTTCAATCCTGTATCGAAAATAAAATATCAGGTGCCGGAATTCTCTGCCGTTAATATCTCGGTCTATGACCTGACGGGACGGCTTGTAGCCACTCTCGTTGATAAACGCATGGCAGCCGGAACGTACGAAGCAGTGTTCGACGGCGCCGGCCTCTCAAGCGGCGTTTATTTCTGCCGCATCACGGCTTCTGATGAAAGAAAAAATGTATTGTTTTCCGATGTGAAAAGAATGATACTTGTGAAATGATTTTTCAATGAAGAGAACACTTCTGCTCATATTGCTTTTCGCGCTGTCGCTTTCGGGACCGGAATCGTCCAGTTCCCAGACAGCCGATATTAAGGACAGATTTACTGCCGGACTCGTCGGTTGGTTTATTGATCCTCTTTACACGCATAACAAACATCATACCGAATGGATCAATTTCCTCGGCGTCGACGCCCTTATAAGTTATTCGAAAAGAAACGATAATTCTAACGAGTTCTTCGGCGGCTTCCTTGACGATATTGCGAAATACAGGAAAGAGGTTGACTATGCCCTCGGTTCGGGGCTTCCTTCAGGGCTCACCAGAATTTTCGAAAGGGCGAAAATTGTAAGACCCGCCTACGGCCAGAGAAGCACCTATCACGCCGAACCCATGCCGGATAACGCTTTCCCGCGCTATTATTACTCCACTCACGAAACCGGAGAATTTTTCGACGAGAATTTCAAAGGAGAAAATGTTTCGGGCTGGAAATGCGAAAAGAACAGAGGATACGGCAGCGGCTACATGGTTAAAGACCTGATTGAAAACTGCGAGCAGGTGCAGCACACGGATACTTCAAAGCAGACAGGCGACGTGGAATACTTCGTCTCCGATAATAAAAGACCCGGATGGAAGTGGTTCGTATGCCCGAGAATGCGCATAGACAAAAATATCGCCAACGATAAAAAGAACGCAGGGAAAACCGTGGTCACAATAGAAGTTGTTAACTTCGAAGGTAGCAATCCTCTTCAGTCAGGCTATTCGATTCCGGTTAAGGTCTCCGATTTCAAAAAAGGATCGTCTGCGTACGACGGCAGCTACACGGATAGATTCTTCGACGGCAATGATGTGATTGAATTCGCAGTGAAAGCAGATTATCTGTGCAAGGGCAGAAATACAAAGCCGCTTGATAGTTCAAAAGTGGATTTCAGAATTTACTGGAACGGGGAAGTCGGCGTTTACTTGGATTACGTGCGCGTTGAAGACGAATGGGCTCATTACCTTTTCAATCCCGATCTCGACAGGGATAAGAAATTCGATTTCATAAATAAAATAAATGAGGAAGTAGACGCTTTCGCTTCGCAGTCGAAGATACGGTATTTCTACATGGACGAATGCCCGATTAATTCTTTTCCCTGTATCGCGGAAGTCAACAGGCTCATCAAGAAAAGAAGCGGAAATTCCAATACGGGTATATTTGCGATTCTGATGGAAGAGACCGCGATGCACGACTATGGAAAAATCAGGTTCATCCCGGACCGCGAACAATACGTGAAATATCTTCTGTCGCTCCCGGATTTCCTAACGGATGTGTTCCTTTATACGTCATATCCTTTCAAGGACAGCAGTCTGTATCCGTCCAATCTGAATATTGTTCAGCCGCGAAACGAGTTCATCGATTATTTCAGGGCATCTAATCCGTCGGAATATAATTTCGACCTTGAAAACAACACCCTCGAGAACAACTACAGGGCAAATGCTCAAGCGATGAACTCTTATAGGATTCTCGGTGAATTTGTGAAGCAAAGCCGCATTCAAGGACGTTATATTCTCCCAATGTATTTCATACAAGTGCATTCCTGGGAATCTCATGCCGCGCAATGGGGCAGAAATACATATATACTTCGAGAGCCGACTAACGAGGAAATCCTTCTGCAAGGTAACCTTGCTATAATTTATGGAGCGAAAAGTATAAATTATTTTTGTTACAACACAGACGTGGTTGAAAGCCCTCTTAATAAAAAAAACTATCATAACTTCGGACTTATCGATGATAGTGAGGCTAGAAAACAGCGGGAATTAAATTATTTCGGTCAGAAAAAGTGGGAGGGTATCAAGGACATAACCGAAAAACTGCATTGCATTGGAAATATTCTCTATCCTCCAGGTGATACAATTAACCATCTATTATATGTGGATTCTCGCACTGTGAATCTGAAGAAGAATAATCGTGAAGGAAACGACTTTGTTCAAACAGGTTTCCCTTTCTTCTATATCGATAAAATTAATAGTATTTATACCGATTACAGTTCTTATATACTCAGCGATACGGCATGCAGCAATTGTGATACTGATAACCAGAAATTCTGGGAATTCGGTTTTTTTAATCCAAATCCGCTGTCAGGAGATACGTTATGTAAGTATTTCATTGCTTTGAATAAAAGATGTACGCCAGTTTTTGATTATAAATCGGACGACTTTAGATCTCTACAAATTAAATTTTTACCAGATTACTTCAAATATATCAAGAATTGGATTATAACCGATGAGATAACGAAAAAAGTAATCGGTACTTTCGACTTTTCTGCTCAGAGTTTCATTAATTTGGGTATATTTGGTCCCGCTGAAGCTAGACTCTTTAAAATCTCACCTTCCTTTGATTAATATTACATTACTCAAATTAACCAATTCTTTTTGGAATGACATATTGTGAATATTGTTGAAAAAATTCTAATTTTTGATTAAATTAAAGGTTTTATAATAAGATTGTATTTTAACGGAAAATAAAGGTTAATAATAATTAATGTCTAATTCCTATGACAGTAAACCCCTCGTAAGCATCGTTTTGCCGACTTATAATAGATTGAACTGGCTGCTGAAATCTATACGCAGCGTTCAGGAACAGTCTTATGATACTTGGGAACTGCTGGTTATTGACGATATTTCTAATGACGGTACGAGAGAAAAGATGGAAGAACTTTGCAGGCAGGATAGTAGGATTCAATATCACAGGCTGCCTGTAACTAAAGAACCCGGTATTTCCAAATTTCTTAATTACGGAATCAAAACCGGCAAGGGGAAATATATAGCCAGACTCGATGACGATGACAGATGGTGCGACTCCAGAAAACTTGAAAAACAAATTAAATTTCTTGAAGAAAAAAGCGATTATGTCCTCGTTGGCGGCGGCGTTATTGCTATTAACGAAAAGGAAGAGGAAATTTTCAGATATCTCGAAAATGAAACGGATGAAGAAATACGTAAAAAAGCGCTTTTGTCTAATCCTATGACACATCCGACTGTAATTTTCAAAAAAGATATCGCCGAAAAAATCGGCGGTTATCAGAGTTGGGCGTTCGCAGAAGACTGGGACTTCTGGCTTAGAATGGGAAGAGAAGGGAAAATGTATAACTTCCCTGAATACTTTGCTCTCTACCTGATGGCCGGGCAGAACATTTCTTTGAGAAACCAGCGCGGCGCGGCGAAAATGATATTCGAAATTCTAAAGACGCATAAGAACCATTATCCGAATTTCTCAAAAGGGTACGCCGTGAACTGCCTTCAGTATATTCACTCTTTTACTCCGTCGTTTTTCAGAAAAGGAACAACAACATTCCTTAAATATATAAAAAGAAAATATTTTTAATTTATGCCGAATTATTTTATAGCCGGAGGCGCGGGATTTATCGGCAGCCACCTCGCAAGAAAATTTATTAATGAAGAAAAAAATTCTAAAGTCGTGATTTACGACAACTTTTCTTCCGGCAGGATGTGGCATCTTGAAGATATCGTTGATTCCACAAACCTCAAAATTATCGAAGGCGACATTAAAGATGTCGAATTACTCGTTAATTCGATGAAAGGATGCGATTGCGTCTATCACTTCGCTTCGAATCCCGATATCTCTAAGGCTGTTACACAGCCAGACATAGACTTCTGGGAAGGTACCTTTCTTACTAATAACATCGTAGAAGCAATCCGGAAGAACGGGATAAAGAAATTAATCTACGCGTCCGGAAGCGGCATTTACGGCGATACGGGATTTAATGAGGCGGCGGAAGATTACCGCCCGATGGTTCCTATCTCTACTTACGGGGCAAGCAAACTCGCGGGCGAAGCGTTGATTAGTTCCTATTGCTTTATGTTCGATATCAATGCGGCTGCCTTCAGGTTCGCTAATGTAGTCGGTCCTAATCAGACTCACGGCGTAGGATATGACTTCATTAATAAACTTATCGCAAATCCGTCTGAACTCGACATACTTGGCAACGGTACACAGAGCAAGTCTTACATATATGTTTATGATGTTCTGAACGCTATAAGGCTCGTAGAGACAAAGTTCCTGAATGGCTTCTCTTATTTTAACGTCGGAACTGATGATTACATTACAGTAAAGGAAATCGCGGATATCGTTGTTAAACTTATGAAACTTGATAACGTGAGACTGAACTTCGGCAAATCTGACAGGGGTTGGAAAGGCGATGTTCCGGTGGTTCGATTGAATTCGGAAAAGATTAAAAAACTCGGCTGGAGAAGACAATTCAGTTCGGGAGAAGCGATTGAAAAATCTGTTTTATCTATGATAGAAAATATCAAGGGGAAAAAATTATGATTGTATCCAGAGCGCCTGCAAGAATATCTATGGGCGGAGGCGGAACCGACCTGCCTTCGTATTACAGGGAACACGGAGGGTTTCTGCTCGCTACGAGCATTAATAAGTATATACACATTCTTCTCAATAAGAGATTCGAAGAGGATATCAGATTATCCTATTCGAAAACAGAAATAGTCGATGATGTATCGAAAATTGAACACAGGATTTTCAGGGAAGCGCTGCTTTACACCGGGATATACAGACAGATCGAAATTGCCTCAATAGCCGACATACCTTCAAACAGCGGACTCGGAACTTCGTCATCATTTACTGTAGCCCTGTTGAACGCTCTCTTTGGATACAAGAGACAGTATATCTCTATTGAAAGACTTGCTGAAGCGGCGTGCGAGATAGAAATAGATATTTTGAAGGAGCCTATCGGCAAGCAGGATCAATATGCCTCATCTTTCGGCGGATTCAACGCTTATTACTTCGACAAAGACGGATCTGTGAACGTTGAACCGCTCGACATCAGAGAAGAACTACTGATGGAACTCCAGAACAACCTGTTCCTTTTTTGCCTGAATAAATCAAGGTCTGCGAGCAGCGTGCTTACGGAGCAGAACGAAAAAAGCAAGATTAAAGATAAAGACACAATCGAAAGACTCCACAAAATTAAAGATATTGGTTTCTATACGAAGAAAATACTTGAACAAGGAAAGATTGATGAGTTCGGTGAAATTATGCACAATCACTGGCTTACGAAAAAAGGCCTGTCGGATAAAATATCCGACCCCTTCATTGACGAAGCATATGAACTGGCTTTGAAAAACGGAGCGACGGGCGGAAAAGTTGTCGGAGCCGGCGGAGGCGGATTCCTTATGCTATACTGTCCGGGAAAAAAATCCAAACTTGTCGAAGCCATGAAAAAAATCGGAATGAAACCTATGTGGTTTACATTCGAATTTGAAGGTGCTAAAAAAGTATTCTATAGTTGATGGATATAACGCTTGCTATACTCGCCGGCGGTCTGGCAACCAGACTTTATCCGAAAACATTGACGATTGCCAAGTCTATGATTGAAGTAGCGGGAAAACCTTTTATCGGACACCAACTTGAACTCTTGAGTTCGAAAGGTATTAAAAATGTCGTTCTTTGTCTCGGGAATCTCCATCAGGAAATAACGGATTACGTCGGTGACGGGAAAAAGTTCGGGCTGAATGTAAAATATTCCTTCGACGGCGAAAAACCTGCGGGTACGGGTGGAGCCGTGGTGAATGCTCTTGATTTGCTGTCAGATCCTTTTATGCTTATGTACGGTGATTCTTTTTTGAATATTGATTTCATTGATATTATTGAATATTTTAATAATCGGCACGAATCAGGCCTGATGACTGTTCTGCGCAACGAGGATAAATGGGACAAAAGCAATATAGATTTTAAGGACGGCAAAATTATCAGATACGAAAAAACTGTAGAAGGAAAATTCAGTTTTATAGACTACGGCGTAAGCATGCTCAGGAAAAAAACATTAAAAGGATACAGTAAAGGATTTGGCTTCGATATTGCGGAAGTCTTTCAAAACCTTGTAAAATCAGGAGATCTGCTCGGATTCGAAGTGTTCGAAAGGTTTTACGAAATCGGTTCGTTTTCGGGAATCGAAGAAACGGAAAAATATATTTTGTCTTTAAAAAATAAAAACAATGTCTGAAAAATATATAGAAAAATATTTCAACGAAGTTACAGAAGTCGTGAATAAAATCGACAGGGATGCTGTCGGAAAGATTATCGAAGAACTCGTCTGGATTAAAAGGAACGGCGGACGGCTGTTCATACTCGGCGTCGGCGGCAGCGCCGCAAATGCTTCGCACACGGTTAATGATTTCAGGAAAATATGCGGAATGGAATGCTATGCTCCGACGGATAATGTCTCCGAACTAACCGCGAGAGTGAACGACGACGGCTGGGAAACCGTGTTCGTGAAATGGCTGATTACAAGCAGGCTCAATGAGAAAGATGGAATTCTGATTCTGTCTGTAGGCGGCGGGAATGCCGGGAAGAATATTAGCGTAAATCTGATTAACGCCATTGATTTGGCAAAAGAGAGGAAATCCAGAATATTAGGTGTAGTCGGCAAGGACGGCGGTTATACGGCGAAAAACTCTTCCGCTTGCGTGATAATCCCCGTCGTTAACGAATGTTCGATTACTCCGCATTCCGAATCGTTTCAGTCCGTGGTCCTGCACCTTATCGTAACGCATCCTGACCTGAAACAGAACGAAATGAAGTGGGAATCTACTAATAAATAAAAATCAAGAGAATGAAAATTGACAACCTTAAAATTAAGATTTTCGCTGACGGAGCGGATGTTTCGGAAATGGAAAAAGCCGCGGGCTTGGGAATAATAAAGGGCTTTACAACAAATCCGACGCTGATGAGAAAAAGCGGCGTGACTAACTACGAAGAATTCGCGAAGGAGGCTTTGAAACGAGTGAAAGGATTGCCGATTTCTTTTGAAGTATTTTCCGATGATTTTGATAGCATGCACAGGGAAGCCCTGAAAATATCTTCCTGGGGTAATAATGTTTTTGTCAAGATTCCTGTTACGAACACTAAAGGCGAATCATCCGGCAGTCTTATAAAAAATCTGGCTTCCGAAAACGTTAAACTGAATGTTACCGCCATCCTTACTTTGGAACAGATTGAACTCCTGTCGAAAATATTTCCCGCGGACAACGAATCTATAATTTCAGTGTTCGCCGGTAGGATTGCCGACACGGGCGTCGACCCTATACCATATATGAAGAAAGCGAAGGAATTGTTGAAAGGCACTAAACTCCAACTCCTCTGGGCAAGTTCAAGAGAAGTGCTCAACATTATTCAGGCTGAAGAATGCGGATGCGAAATAATTACGGTAACTAACGATTTGCTGAAAAAACTCGGTATGCTCGGCAAAAATCTTAAAGAACTTTCGCTCGATACTGTTAAAATGTTCTACAACGACGCGTCATCTGCGGGATATAAAATTTTATAAAATAAATCTCTATTTTGTCGTCAAAGAAGGAATTTTTTCTTTTAGTGCTTTCGGATATTATTTTCGTCAACCTTGCATGGTCGATTTATTATATTATCCGCATTGAAAGCGGCTGGATTCTGTTCACTAACCCGCCGTCATTCCTTATGCCGATGATTTTTATTTTCCTTTACTGGGTCGTCGTGTTTTATTTCTTCGGTCTCTACAGACACTGGTTCGTCCGCTCGAGATTCGAGGAATTCGTTACAATTTTCCGCGCCGTAAGTTTCGGCTGCTTCATCCTCTTTTTCGCGATTTTCCTCGACGATTATTACAAGGACGCAAAAGTGGTATCGAGATTCCTAATACTCCTGTACTGGATAGTCACTATATTCTTTGTGTCACTCGGAAGAGTTGCAATCAGAGGCTTCCAGATGAGCCTGCTGAAAAAAGGATACGGACTTAGAAATACAGTGATTGTCGGAACCGGCTCTAAAGCCAAAGAAGTAAAAGATATGATTTTCGCGATTCCGAAACTCGGATATAAATTCTCTGGTTTCATAAGCATCGAAGATGAATCCAAAAAAACGGAAGACCTCGGCTCGCTTAACGAACTGCCTGATATAATAAAAAATCACGATGTCAAAAATATCGTTATCGCTACGGACGAAAAGTATCAGGAACTTATTATTAAAACACTGAACCTTTGCTCTAATCTCGACGTTAGCGTGAAGATTGTTCCGGAAGTATATGAAATAGTTAGCGGTATGGTTAAGACCGAACAGGTCCACGGTATCCCGCTCGTTGAGGTTAAAACGGAATTGCTACCGTTTACTTCAAAACTAATGAAGCGGATTATCGATATCGCAGTCTCTGTCTTGATACTTATAGTCCTTGTCCCGTTCTCTCTGCTGTATTCGCTCGTTATGAAAATATCACGCAGAAACGTTTTTATCGTTGAAGAAAAAATCGGACGCGGAGGGAAAGAGTTTGAAAACTTCAGATTCAATATTCCTGATAATGCTTTCGGAAGGCTTATGCGGAGATTGTGGATAGACGATTTACCGCAGGCGGTGAATGTGCTCTTTAACGAAATGAGCCTCGTTGGTCCCGAACCGGAAATTAAAGAAAATGTAAACGTTCTTGTAAAAGAAATTCCTTATTACAACAGAAGACTGAGAGTTAAACCGGGAATCACAGGCTGGGCTAAGATTAAACAGAAAATCGGCAGGGAGGAAATGGATATCAGAAAAGTCCTTCAGTATGATTTCTATTATATCGAGAATATGAACCTAATGCTCGATTTCAAAATAATATTGAATACACTATTAATTATCTGGAGTTTTAAAGGCTAGAATATGAAAAGAGTCTTAATCGTAATACCGACTTACAACGAATCGGAAAATATCCTGAACATAATTCCCGACGTATTGAGCAAGACTACTGAACAATATCAGTTTAATGTCCTTGTAGTCGACGATAATTCGCCCGACGGCACGGCTGATATGGCCGAAAGCCTCGGCAGCCCGAACGTTTTTATTATTAGAAGGGAAAAAAAGTCGGGACTGGGGACTGCCTATATAGTTGGATTCAAGTTTGCTATAAAGAACGGCTTCGATTACGTCTTCGAAATGGATGCGGATTTTTCACACGATCCGAAATATCTTCCTCAGTTTCTGGAAAAAATTAATGAGGGATATGACCTTGTCGTCGGTTCCCGATACATTAACGGCATATCCGTTGTTAACTGGCCGATTAGCAGGCTCTTCCTTAGTTATTTCGCTAACATTTACACTCGCGTTATTACAGGCTTGAAAGTCAAGGACACTACCGCGGGGTTTATGTGCTACGACGTTAACGTTCTTCAAGGAATTAATCTTGACAATGTAAGGTCGAACGGATACTCTTTCCAGATTGAAATGAAATTCAAATACTATGCGAAGAAATTGAGAATATGCGAAATACCGATTCTCTTTATAGACAGGCGCGCAGGCAGGTCGAAGATGTCTAAGAAAGTCGTTTATGAAGCGTTCTATGTCGTTTGGAAATTGAAATTAAAATCTATTTTCGGTAAACTTTAGTATAAGATGACTGATGTTTCAATAATTATTGTAAATTACAACGTCAGAGACCTTGTCGACAACTGTATTGCATCTATATATAAATCCAATAACGCATCCCACAATATTGAAATATTTCTTGTCGACAATAATTCCGTCGACGGAAGCGCTGAACACATTGAAATCGCATACCCCGATGTTAAGGTAATCAGGAATAATAAGAATCTCGGATTTTCTAAAGCAAACAACATTGCAATCAGGAAGGCATCGGGCAAGTACATTCTTATACTGAACCCTGATACGGTGCTCGAAGAAGGTACCTTCGGCAAACTGATTGATTTCGCCGAATCACACGGAAATATTGGAGCCGTTACTTCGAAACTTATTCTCGGCAGCGGCAAACTCGATCTCGCCTGCAAGAGGAGTTTTCCGAAACTCTCCGTCTCGCTTCCGAGAATTCTCGGACTCTCGAAATTATTTCCGAAGAGCAGGCTCTTCGGTAAGTACAACCTTACTTATCTCGACGAAAACGAAACAGCCGAAGTCGATGCGATTTGCGGTGCGTTTATGTTCATACCAAAAAAAGTGCTTGACGAGACGGGATATTTTGACGAGGATTATTTCATGTACGGCGAGGACCTTGACCTGTGCTACAGGATAAAGAAAAAGGAATATAAAATATTTTACTATCCTTCCGTAACCACGATACACCTTAAAGGTGAAAGCACAAGAAAAACAAGATTTTCGTACGTGAATAATTTTTACGGAGCGATGAGAATTTTCGTTAAAAAAAATTTTGAGCATTCGTCAAAACTCCTGCTATTCCTGCTTCAGGCGGGTATCTATTACAGGTCTTTGCTTTCATACCTTAAAAGAGCGTCAAAAATTCTTCTGCCTGTTTTCTTAGACACGGTATTCCTGTTCCTTTCATTTTTTCTTTCTGTCTATACGCGGTTCCATATTTTCCCGAACAGTTCTTACAGATTCATTATCACGGTCTACGTAATAATCTGGCTGATCTCATTCACGCTATACGGAATTTATACTAACAGGTACAGATTCTCGTTAATGAAAACGTTCAATGCGATCTTCATCGGACTCTTCGTCAATTCCTCGATAACATATTTCTTCAACGAATACGCCTATTCGCGCGAGGTTATCCTGAGGTCCACTATTAGCGCCGTTATACTGCTTCTGGGATGGCGTTCCGTCGTAAATATATACAGGTTCATCGTCGGCAAGAACATTCTTCTCAGAAAAATCAATCTGCTGATTGTAGGCAGCAAAAAACTAAACGAGGAACTCGAAGAAAAATTTCTGTCCAAGTACAATATTATTTATTTCACGCGAACGGAGTACAATTACGAGGAAATCAAGGAAACGATTATTATCAGGAATATTAACGAGGTGGTCTTTTCGGGCGATGTTTTGTCGAATAAGGATGTACTGAAACTGATGTGGACGTTCAGGCAGAAGAACATTAAATTCAAGATTGTTCCATCCGGTAACGAATTAATCCTTTCAAAATTGAGAGGGGATTTGGAAAATCCTTCATTAATTGAAATTGAATATAATATTAATAATAAATTAAATATATTTTCTAAGAGGTTATTCGATTTTTTGCTCTCAACGGTGCTTCTCGTGACTGCTTATCCCGTGCTGATGTTATTCGGGGTCCTGTTCGGGAAAAACGAAAGCAGACTCATCAGGAAGATATCGTTGATTCCTTACGTCTGGATCGGCAGGTACTCCTTCGTCGGAGTGCCAGTCTGGTATGAGGAGTATGATGCGGAATATCTCGGTAAAAGGGGAGTCACGGGACTGCTTCAATTGCATATCGATGGGAACTGGACAAAGGACGAAGAAAATAAATACCTGCTGTATTACGCGAAAAATCAGTCGCTTCAGTTTGATGTTGAAATACTTTTGAAATCATTAATAAAAAATTATAAAAAATAATATTATGGCACTCGAATTTGAAAAACCGATTCTCGATTTAGAACAGAAGATAGATGAAATGCGCAAAATGTCAGACAGCCTTGACATCTCAGATGAAATCAACAGGCTCGAACAAAAAGTAAACGAACTTAGAAAGAATGTTTTCGAAAACCTGACTCCCTGGCAGATTGTCCAGTTGGCAAGGCATCCAAACAGACCTTACACTCTCGATTATATTTACTTGATGACGGAAAATTTTGTTGAATTTCACGGGGACAGGAATTTCCGCGACGATAAAGCTGTCGTCGGTGGATTCGCGAAACTCGGCGACCAGACCGTAATGATTATTGGCCAGCAAAAAGGAAGGGACACGAAATCGAATCTTTACAGAAATTTCGGAATGATGAGCCCGGACGGTTACAGGAAAGCTGCAAGACTAATGAAACTCGCCGAGAAGTTTGATAAACCCGTTATTACCCTTCTCGATACGCCGGGCGCTTATCCCGGTATCGAGGCTGAAGAGCGCGGTCAGGCTGAAGCTATTGCGAGCAACCTTATAAAGATGTCGGGTCTGAAAGTACCGATGATTGTCGCGATAATCGGCGAAGGAGCCTCGGGCGGCGCGCTCGGAATCGGCATCGGCGATAGAATCCTTATGCTGAAGTATTGCTGGTATTCGGTAATATCTCCCGAATCCTGCTCGTCAATTCTCTGGAGAAGTTGGGACTTCAAGGAACAGGCGGCGGAAGCGCTTAAACTTACAGCGACCGACCTTCTTAAACTCGGTATCATCGACAGAATAATCGATGAACCCTCAGGAGGCGCGCACAGAAACCATCAGGAAGCAGCGGCTATTCTCAAAGCGGCGTTGCTCGAAGAACTTGAACTGGTGTCAAAGATTAAAAAGGATAAACTGCTCGAAAACCGCATAAAAAAGTTCGAAAAAATGGGTTTCTGGAAAGAGTAAAATGACCGATAAAAAGTGCACAAAATTTATAATCAATGGCGGACGCCCGTTATCGGGCTCCGTCAGGATTTCAGGCGCGAAAAATTCCGCGACGAAACTTATCGTCGCTTCTATGCTCACTTCAGGCAGATGCGAATTCACTAACTCTCCGAATAAACTAAGCGAAATGGAAGTTACTTCCGAACTGTGTAATCTGCTTGGAAGCAATACGGAAATCAGCAACGATAATTTTAACATTACAACCGAAAAAATTAAGACGACTCAGATACCGTTTGAATTCGGAAACGTCAACCGCATTTCAATTCTCTTCGCGGGACCCCTGCTGAACAGGTGCGGTGAAGCGAAAATACCCGTGCCGGGGGGATGCAAAATCGGCTCGCGTCCGGTGAATTTCCATATCGAAGGTCTGAAAAAACTCGGTTGCAGCGTCGAAATTAAAGACAATTTCTATCTCCTGAAATGCGATCGCCTTAAAGGAAATAACATTCACCTCGATTACCCGAGCGTGGGCGCTACGGAAAACATAATCATCGCGAGCACGCTCGCGCAGGGCAGAACTATTATTACGAACGCCGCGATTGAACCCGAAATTATGGACCTCGTCAAGTTCCTTCAGAAAATGGGAGCGATTATCGAAATCAGCACTGACAGGAAAATTACTATCGAAGGCGTCGACAGACTCGAAGGCGCTTCGCATAACATAATCTCGGATAGAAATCAGGCGGTCTCGTTCGCCGTCGCGGGCCTGGCATCGAAAGGCGACGTGTTCGTCGAGAACGCGAATCAGGACGACCTCATTACTTTTCTCAACACCGTCAGAAGAGTCGGAGGTAGGTTTGAGGTCAAAGGAAACGGAATCAGATTTTTCTATGACGGTAAGTTCAAACCGATTGCGGTTGAAACAAACGTTCATCCGGGATTTATGACCGACTGGCAGCAGCCGCTCGTAATTCTTCTCACACAGGCTGAAGGAGTCTCGATAATTCACGAAACGGTTTATGAAAAAAGATTCGGTTACGTGACCGAATTGAAAAAAATGGGCGCCGATATTGAACTGTTCAATACCTGTCTCGGCAGTTCGAACTGCAGGTTCGCTAACAGGGAATATTTTCACAGCGCCGTCGTAAAGGGTCCGACACCTCTACGCGGAGAAGAAATTATTGTGCCCGACCTCAGAGCGGGCATGTCCTATTTAATCGCGGGTTTGATTGCTGAAGGCGAAACGATTGTAAACGGAATAAATTATATCGACCGCGGTTATGAAAATATTGATGAGAAACTCAAAGGCTTAGGGGCTGAAATTTACAGAGTTTAAAACCAACCAAATCAATATTCCTTATGACGAACAAAGAGAAAATTGAAGAACTGCGTAAAAAAAGAAGTGAAGCGATGCTCGGCGGCGGCCAGAAAAGCATCGACGCCCAGCACAAGAGGGGAAAGTTCACTGCCCGCGAAAGAATAGACCTGCTCCTCGATAAAGGCACATTCGAGGAAATGGATATTTTCGTCAGACATCAGTGCCGCGATTTCGGCGTTGAGAATACAAGGTTCTATACAGACGGGGTCATTACAGGCGTCGGAAAAATCAACGGCAGAAACGTAGCGGTCTTTTCTCAGGACTTCACGATTCTCGGCGGCTCGCTCGCCGAATTCTACGCCAAGAAGATTGTAAAAATAATGGACCTCGCGATGAGGGTTGGTATGCCCGTTATCGGAATCAACGACAGCGGCGGCGCGCGTATTCAGGAAGGCGTGCTTTCACTCGCGGGTTACGCGGATATATTCCTCCGCAACACTCTCGCAAGCGGAGTTGTACCGCAGATTTCCGCGATTGTCGGTCCCTGCGCGGGCGGCGCGGTTTATTCTCCCGCCATCACTGATTTTATTTTCATGGTCGATAAGATATCGCACATGTTCATCACAGGTCCGAACGTAATCAAAGCCGTTACTAACGAGGACGTTACTTTCGATGAACTCGGCGGCGCGAATACACACGGCATGAAGAGCGGCGTCAGCCACTTTACCTGCGAAAACGAGATTGACTGCTTCCAGAAAATCAGACAACTCGTTTCATACCTTCCATCCAATAATATGGAACTTCCTCCCGATGAAATATACGAAGAGGAAGAAAAAGAACTCGAAGAACTCAACGAATTTGTACCCGATAATCCCAACAAGCCATACGATATGAAAGAACTCATCGCGAAGGTTATCGACAAGGATTCTTTCTTCGAGGTTCATAAGGATTATGCCGAAAACATTATATGCGGCTTCGGAAAACTTAAAGGCAGAACAGTCGGCATAATCGCGAACCAGCCGCTGGTACTCGCAGGCGTTCTCTGTCTGAATTCATCGATTAAGGGCGCAAGGTTCGTAAGGTTCTGCGACGCGTTCAACGTTCCGCTTCTTGTATTCGAAGACGTTCCGGGATTCCTGCCGGGCACCGACCAGGAATGGCGCGGAGTCATACGCCACGGCGCGAAACTTCTTTACGCATTCTGCGAAGCCACTGTCCCGAGAATAACCGTCATCGTCAGGAAAGCATACGGCGGCGCGTACGACGTTATGAACTCCAAGCACATCAGGGGCGACGTGAATCTTGCATGGCCTTCGGCTGAAATAGCCGTTATGGGCGCGAAGGGCGCGGCTGAAATAATTTTCAGAAAGCAATTGGACGCGGCGGAAGACAAACAGAAAATGCTCGACGAAAAGATAGGTGAATTCAACAGCAAATTCCTCAATCCTTACATTGCGGCGGAAAGGGGATTCATCGACGATATAATCGAACCCAAGGACACGCGCAAGAAGTTAATCACTTACTTCGAACTCATTGAGAACAAGGTGGACTTTAATCCGAGACGCAAACACGGAAACATACCGCTTTAATTTGTAATTAGTAATTAATAATTAGTAATTGAAAAACGGGATACGGTTATAACATTCTCCCGTTTTTATTTTACACTCCCTCCTTCCCAATGTCCATCTTGGGAAAGTATTTATTAAAATTATTTTAGAAGGATCATCTTCCTTGTCTCGCTGAATCCGTTCGCTGTCAGTCGGTAAAAATAAATACCGCTTGTATATTTAGACGCATCAAAAGTTGCTTCGTATGTCCCCGGACTAAGTTTCTCGTTTACCAGTGTTGCAACTTCCTTCCCGAGAACATCATATACTTTAAGAACTAAAACACTGTTTCCCGTTTTCGATTTTCCGGTTTCCGGAACACTGAATCTAATTTTAGTCGTAGGATTAAACGGGTTCGGGTAGTTCTGTGATAATGCATATGATGACGGTATGATATTTGAGATTAATTTAATTCCAACCGTGCCACCCGTAGTAGTTTTTAAGATAATTCCGTTTTCTCCAGTTATATACCCTGTTAAATCATCAAGGAAAAACACTTTTGACAATTGAACAGTTGTCCCGGAAATTTGTGAAAACCAATTTAATCCACCGTTAGTCGTTTTCAATATTTGACCACTTGCTCCACAAATATATCCTATGTTACTTGATTTAAATGAGATTGAAAATAAATTTGAAGTAACATATGTTGCAATAGTATTCCAATTTATGCCGCCATTAGTAGATCGTAAAACAGTACCAGAATCACCAGAAATAAATCCTGTAAGAGAATTAATGAATTTGACGGAATAAAAATTCTTCGTTGATCCTAATGCATTTTGCTCCCAATTTGTACCACCATTTGTTGTTATAAATAATTGTCCGATATGCCCAACTGCAAAACCAGTACTAGCATTTATAAAATCAAACGATAAAATTGCATATGGTGTATTAGGTGTTCGATTTGTCCAGTTAATTCCACCATCTGTAGTATAATATAGCGAAGGTGGTGACCCGGATACAAATCCAGTATTTACGTCGAGAAAACACAGCCCCCAAAGATCACTGTTTATATTAAGAGTATATTGAGTCCAGTTATTTCCACTATTTGTTGTTTTCAAAACAATCCCTCCCCCGCAACTTATATATCCAGTTAGTTCGTTAGGAAATGTTATATCATATCCACTAAATGCAAAGCCTGGTGATAAAGTAAACCAATTATTTCCTCCATTTGTAGTCTTTACTAAAGTACTATAACTACCTACCGAATAACCAGTCAAGGAATTGCTAAAATTAAGTCCCCACAATGAATTTGAAGTATTTGAGTTCTGGATAACCCAACCACTTTGAGCAAAAGAGTTTATGGCTATGAGCATCATAAGTAGAGTAAACAATTTCTTCATTATTGTTATTTTTGTTTAATGAAAACCTAAAATAATTATTTATTTAATCGTTACAAATGCAAAATACATAAATTATAGGAAAATCTGGACTACAGACTTATTTATTAACTTCTACTATTAAATATTTGAATTTATTATAAGGTGCTTCCTCGCGATTTTTATAAAATCTATGCCATTTGAATTCGTCATATGTAAAGGCAAATTTAAACTTTGCAGGTGGTTGTTTGGAATTCTTATCTTGTTTCTGCCAATCAAGTTCATCGTTTTTTTTAATTATTTTTCCTTCGCCAACGGCTAATTCTTTAAACGAATTATTGCGTTTCTCAATATCCTCAATATTCTTATAATATAGCGATTCATTTGTAAGGAATACAAAAAACCCCTTAATTAATATATCATTGCAACAATTTGTTATTACTTTCTCTAAACGCCAAATATCTTTCATAGCCCCATAATGACCCCAGTCGTGAGCTGAATGCTTTTTTAAATAATATATATCGTTCGAAATATTAAAAGAATTATTTTTTAAAATTTCTGTAATATCAACTTTATCTGTTTTATATTTAAATTCTAATGGATATAGGTTCCCTTGATAACTAATAACAGCGTCAATATATGATAATTTATCTTTCCCCTTTAGCGTTTTCTCTTGAATATTAATCTGATAATCAAAAATAAATTCGCTTCCTTCAAACATTTGTTTGAACGCAATTGCAAAGCGAAATTTAAAATCTTCTTCTGATAAAAAGAATAATTCTTTTTCAGAAAGTACATTTAAAACTTCTTGAATGTTTTCTTTATTTAATAACATATGATAGAATTTTAATAATTATAATTACTGCAATATTAAGTAGTATTGAATTAAAAATATTTTAATTTATAAGGTAACATTCATCTCTAATAATTTTTCCATTATTTTTATCAATGCTTATACTTTCAATAATAAAATCAACAGCAGAATCATTAAATAATTTATCAACAGTCATGCCTTCCGTTTTTACAAATGCGGTTTTGGATATTTTATCTATTATCTGTTCGTCTGACGGTAATTCACCTTTAATATTTATATGGTGTTTTTTAATTGCTGCTTTAACTTTTACCAATGCATTGTTGCAATTTGATACAATTGTTTCTTTATCCATAATATTAAATATTTTTAGTTGTTAAAAATATTAGTTCCCTTTAATCATCCTTCAAACAGTAAAAATCAACTGAATAATTCGTTTTAAATGAAAGAAACTTTTTAAAACCTTGTTACTACGCTTTAGCGTAGCAACAAGGTTTATTTAATAATTTTACGCGCTGATAGTAACGCTGATTGTTTCGCTCCATGGTCCGGTTTCGCCGCGTGTGTTTACCCAGCGGAGCATATAGTGCACGGTTTTGCCCGCGTCGGCGCCTTCGAAGTGGGCGATGTATGGAGTGCTGGTGTCCGTCGCAAGATATTTTAATTCCGAAGCATCGGCGGGCGGAGTTCCTCCAATCTTGCACCATATTTCGCACCCGCGGACGCCTGCCGGTTTCGCTTTACTTTTTTGATTGCCTTCGTCAAAGAAATTAATAATGTGCTGAAGCCTGTTCTTGTTATCGACATCTGCCATCGGACGTGTTGAAGGAACGGGTGTCGGAGTTTTGCTCTCTTTCGGAATTGTAATTCCCAGAGCGGCTTTCTGGTCTTTTGTTACAGTAGCGTTAGCCTGAATTCTAACCACAAGAGCGCGGATGATTTTCTCAAAATTCTCGTGTGAGACTTTTTTCTTCTGAGATGCAGCCATTGCTGCGGCTTGAGCGTTCTTGTGTGCAGTATAATCGGTCGTCCAATCGGCGGATGCCGATGTCAATTCTGTGACATCTGTTGACGTAAGTCCGATAGCGGCAAAATTTACAGTAACGTAATCGACAAACTGTTTGACCCAATCGTCAAACTGCGGGTCTGAATCAGGAATGTAGTTCAAATTGAACCTCCTTATTAAATGAGTTTTGTCGTTTCGTTCATAATTTATTTACTAAAATTAATTAAATCAAGTTATATTTAATCTGTATTGCTGTTGGATTATTGTGAAAAGATAGTGAAAATGAGTTTTTTTTATGTAATAGCCCATTTTATTATTTAGAATACTAGACACGTCAAAACATAAATTCTTTCGATTTTACTGTATTTTCTTAATTTAGGAGTGAGAGCATTGAACATCTTTATGGCAACGATTTCCATCTTTATGGCAACGGCTACCGTCTTTATGGCAAAGATTACCATCTTTATGGCAACGACTGCCGTCATTATGTCAAAAGTTACCATCATTATGGTAAAAGTTACCATCATTATGTCAAAAGTTACCAACATTATGTCAAAAGTTACCAACATTATGTCAAAAGTTGCCGTCTTTATGACAACGACTGCCGTGTTTATGACAAGAATTGCCATAGAATAGAAAACGGTATAATTATTTTAAAAATGGGATTTTGCAAGTATATGGAAAGATTCGTTTAAATACTTATATACGTGAATCCGCGTTTCCTTTGAATTGAATAGCCGGTATGAATTGTGTAAATTGTTCTGCGAAAATGGAAACGGATAAGCAAAATAATAAACGAAGCAAACTTAAAGACTTTTTCTTCAAGCCCGTCGTGAACATAAATCCGTCATTCATTCAGTATTCGGGCCTGGGAATCCAACTCGCCGCGACGATTATCGTTTTTCTCTTCGTCGGTATCTGGCTCGACGGAAAGTTCGGCTCCAAATTCATCTTTACCCTCGTTTTTACGCTTCTCGGTTTCGCAGGCGTGATTTTGAAACTTATCGCCGTGACAAAAGAACTCGACAGAAAAAATAAAGAAAAAGATGGAAAATAGGGATTTTTATTTCAGGAATTTTGTTATCCTTACTGTAACGATTTTTATTGTATCATCTGCCGTTATTTTAATTTTTCAAAAAGAAACGGG
>CALGII010000021.1 GCA_937915485.1 uncultured Ignavibacteriota bacterium
GTCCTGTGCCTCTGTAGTACGGTTTGTAGCCTCTTGCTTTTAAAGCGGTTGTGTCGTTTACTCCGTCCATCGAATCCGCGTAGATTACTGTGGCGTCGTACGGTGTATATACTTCGCTCATGTAATTGCTCTTTGTATCCGTAACGGGTGTCCTGCTTCCGTGCGGGTCTTCGATAATGAATCCCAGAACGAAAGTAACAACGAGGACAGATAGAAAGATAATCGGTTTACTGTACTTCACTTGATTCTCCTTTCAGATATTTTTTAAAAAAAATAATAAAATATTAATTCAAAATGCATTTTGAATCATAAATAGTATGTTACCTATTTGATACAATTCTAATGATGTTTCAGATTAAAATCAAGTATAAAAGTTGATTTGGGGGGTCAATTTTTTGGCAAAAAAAAAGCCGTCCTTTTTGAGGACGGCTTTTATAAAATAAACCAATATTACTTGATTAATGTCATTTTCTTAACATCCGTGAATCCGTTTACTGAAATTTTGTAGAAGTAAATACCGCTCGAAAGTTTCGAAGCATCGAAATCGACGGAATAATTTCCGGCGTTCTTTGTTTCGTTTACGAGTGTCGCGACTTCCTGTCCAAGAATATCGTAAATCTTCATCGAAACCAGTCCTGATTTCGGCAGTGCAAAGTTAATCTTTGTCACCGGATTGAACGGGTTCGGATAGTTCTGTGACATAACGTAATCAACGGGTGTAGTTCCTGTCACCGGATTGATTCCGATTATGGGCGCTCCATATCTTGAAATACCGCCGTTGCTTCTCACCGCCCAGATTGTCGCGCCTGCGCGAGATTTGGTCATGTGGTAGAAGTTACCCGCAGGAGCCGTGTATGCAGTCGAGAAACTCGTGCCGTCATTCGTCGAAATGCTGATTCCCAATCCCTGCTGGGATACCCACCAGGTCGTGCCTGCTCCGACTATTCCTGAAATTGAGTTCGTCGGATACGGGCTGGTAAGAGTTGACCAGTTTGTTCCCGCGTTAGTTGTCGAAAGAAGTCCGGGTGATGTTGACGAACCGCCTGCCAATCCTCTCGTAGGACTCGTGAATTGTATTGCGGTAATTTCAGATAATGGAATTGTCTGCGATGTCCAGTTCGCGCCCATGTTGGAAGAATAGTGAATTGTGCTTAATCCTACTGATTCAAACCATACCTGAGTTCCCTGGAAGAACGCTGCATTATTATATGTACCGCTCGTGTTCGTTGTCGGAAGTGTGGTCCAGCTTGCCCAGTTCAAACCTCCGTTTGTGCTCTTTAATAAATCCCAGTTTCCCGCTATCGGGTCGCCGATAAAGTATGCATCCGTTGCCGATGACATGTAAAGGTCGTCGCCGAATCCCGCGTGTGTATTCGCAAGCGTCCAGGTCGTGCCGCCGTTTGATGTCTGATATATTGAAGTGTTCGCGCCGGAAACACCTGTTACGACTGCGATGTTCGCATCCCACGCGAATATATTGTAAAGCGCCAGTGTCGTCGGAATCGTTCCGCTTACGTTCGTCCAGTTCTGACCTTTGTTGGTCGTTCTGAGGACTTTTCCGCTCGCGCCGCAAACCCACGCTACGTCGTCATTTACCGCTGAAACTGAATAAAGAACGCTCGTAAGACCTGATACCTGTTCGGTCCACGTGCCTGTAGGAACCTGAACGTACGGTTCATTATACATCGCGATTAATCCCGTGTTCGTTACCGACCAGCCTCTGATAACCGAACCGCTTAATACCAGGCTCATTGCCTGATACGTGCCTGTTCCGGTGAACTGAGATGCGAAGTTCGCGCCGTTGTCGGAAGAATAATAAATAATTGCCGCTCTGTTGTACCAGAACCTGTTCGTTCCGGGAATTGTGTTGAATGAATAACAGGTACCCGAGCCGGGCAGTGTCACCGAAGCGTATGTCGAACCGCCGTCAGTTGACTTTACCGCTACTGTTTGTCCGGAGAAACCCACGTTGCCGTTAAAAGCAACGCTGTAAGAATTCGCTGTACCCGTGGTGGGGCCTGATGTCCAGGAGCCTGTCGCTCCGAAGTTTGTTGATTTGTAAACTTTCGTCGCGTTCGTTCCGAAATAAACCGTGTTGCCGTTCAGGAACATCGCGTTGTTCCATCCCGCTTCACTTGCTGCCTGCGGAAGGTAGCATCCTGCTGAATCCCAGGTAACACCCGCGTTTGTCGTTCTCCAGATTGACCATCTCGCGGATACGGGGTCGCCGTACATTATTCCGTTGTTGGCGTCTTTGAATCTTATGTCGTCAATAAAACCGCCGACCTGCGTAAACACCTGTGTCCAGGTCGTTCCGCCGTCGGATGTTCTGTAAACGAATGTATTCGCCGGTGACGTGGAAACGAGGCAAACCGAAGCGCTGAGCGCGCAAATAGCATAGATGTCTGCCGTTCCGACTGTGCCGTTCGCGACGTTCGTCCAGTTCGCGCCGCCGTTCACGGTTTTAAGAATAACGCCGCCATTGCCGCCTATCCATCCGATATTCGCGTCAACAGCGCTGACACAGTTCAATGACGTGGTCACGCCTGATGTTTGCGCTGTCCAGGTTTGTGAGAAACCGTTAATTGCAAATGCGAGGAAAAGTAATGCGGAAATAAGTATAGTTCTTTTCATTATATCCCCTTTCTCAATAATTGAGATTATATTATTAAAAAGATTATAACTTCAATATGAATATTAATTAATTTTTAAACTCAATGCAATCAAAAAATTTATAAATTTGAATTTTTTTAATCTTCTTTTACAGGTACCATCGCCGGGCAGAATATAAAATAATGACTCTGCTCCGGACGTTTGAATGAAAGCGTGAATAATTAGTGTTGACCGTCTGGCAAACTTTAAGGAATAAAAAAAGCCGCCGTTTTGAAACGGCGGCTTGTTATCTTGAAATGTTGCGCTATTTAATCAAAGTCATTTTCTTAATATCTGAGAAGCCGTTCACATTAATCTTGTAGAAGTAAATACCGCTCGATAGTTCAGAACCGTTGAAATCAACAGAATAACTGCCTGCATTCTTTACTTCGTTGACGAGAGTCTGTACTTCTTTACCCAGTAAGTCATAAATTTTAATCGTAACGAGACCTGATTTCGGTATCGCGAAATTAATCTTTGTCACGGGGTTAAACGGATTCGGATAGTTCTGCGACAACATATAGTTATCGGGCGCCGTATTCGATATCGGATTGATACCTAAAATCGGCTGACCGTATCTTGAAATGCCGCCGTTGCTTCTCACCGCCCAGATTGTCGCGCCTGCGCGAGATTTGGTCATGTGGTAGAAGTTACCCGCAGGAGCCGTGTATGCAGTCGAGAAACTCGTGCCGTCATTCGTCGAAATGCTGATTCCCAATCCCTGCTGGGATACCCACCAGGTCGTGCCTGCTCCGACTATTCCTGAAATTGAGTTCGTCGGATACGGGCTGGTAAGAGTTGACCAGTTTGTTCCCGCGTTAGTTGTCGAAAGAAGTCCGGGTGATGTTGACGAACCGCCTGCCAATCCTCTCGTAGGACTCGTGAATTGTATTGCGGTAATTTCAGATAATGGAATTGTCTGCGATGTCCAGTTCGCGCCCATGTTGGAAGAATAGTGAATTGTGCTTAATCCTACTGATTCAAACCATACCTGAGTTCCCTGGAAGAACGCTGCATTATTATATGTACCGCTCGTGTTCGTTGTCGGAAGTGTGGTCCAGCTTGCCCAGTTCAAACCTCCGTTTGTGCTCTTTAATAAATCCCAGTTTCCCGCTATCGGGTCGCCGATAAAGTATGCATCCGTTGCCGATGACATGTAAAGGTCGTCGCCGAATCCCGCGTGTGTATTCGCAAGCGTCCAGGTCGTGCCGCCGTTTGATGTCTGATATATTGAAGTGTTCGCGCCGGAAACACCTGTTACGACTGCGATGTTCGCATCCCACGCGAATATATTGTAAAGCGCCAGTGTCGTCGGAATCGTTCCGCTTACGTTCGTCCAGTTCTGACCTTTGTTGGTCGTTCTGAGGACTTTTCCGCTCGCGCCGCAAACCCACGCTACGTCGTCATTTACCGCTGAAACTGAATAAAGAACGCTCGTAAGACCTGATACCTGTTCGGTCCACGTGCCTGTAGGAACTACCGCTCCTGCATTGCCTAATTCGAGAGCATAGACTCTGTCAGGCGAGCCCTGCACCAATCCGACTAATGTTCTTTTACCGGGAATCAGAGTGGTTGTAACTTCGCAGCCGCCGGAAGAAAGAGGCGCGCCAGAAGTTAAAGGAACCGTGAAGTTTATCGGAGTACCGATTTGCGTCAGTGTCGTCGCGTTGAATTTCAAGACCGCGGATCCTGTTGTGGAAGTCGGTGTCTGGTCGGTCGAGACCCATAAGAACGGTCCCGCGGGATCGTCGTCATAAGCGACTCCGTAACAACCCGATGCCGGCATTGTTATGCTTGCGCCGGCGATGGCGACTCCGTTAGTGTCGTAACATACTAAAGGTCCGGTGAAATTGTTCGTGCCGCACCAGAAACCTTTTCTTACCGGATCCCACGTCAGCGCTCTAATCGAAGCGCCGGATGTCACGATTGTTTTTTCCATCACGCCCGTATTCGGGTTGATGCCGTAAATCGTGTTTGATAAAGGTGAACCCCAAATCTTTCCGTTTGCATAAGCAAGGTCTCTGAAGAAACCTGTTCCCGCGCCTGAAGCTGCGAACGAGTCAACTTTGACCCAGCTTGAATTCATTCTGTTAAACCTGTTCGCTGTGCTGAAGCGGCTCGTGACATAATAATCACCTGTCCAGCAAACACCGTAACATACTGCAGTACCAAGCAAGGAATCAACGTTGTGATTTCTTAAGAGGTCGAAAATCGCATTCGGATAATCATTTTCCGTAGCGATAGGAGCGTAAGAGCCCAATTGAACGTGAACATCGTTCGTTTGAGCGTTTACATTATAGCTAAATATAACAGCAGCGCATACTGCTATTACCTGTAACAACAATTTTTTCATATTGCTCTATATTAAATTAATAAAAAAATAAATATTATAATAAAACAGTATTATAAGAATTTGAATAATCAAAAATTCTTATAATCCTGCATTAAGCATTTAAAAATCAACATGGAGACAGCAATTTCAATATTCCACGGACTCGATAAAAAATGCCGGTTTATTTACGCCTGAACTTTTCTTCTTCAAGCGTAAAAATGAGAGAAATCCGGTGAGTGTTACCGAGTTTTTCCGGGTCATCTTTGAAACCGCCTGTGAAGGAATAATCTATATCTATTTTCGGCAGTTTAATCCCTGCGCCGATTGTAAGGTCCCCAATCTCATTATAACCGCCTCTGATACTGACAAGCCGGTCGTAAGTGTATTCAAGACCTCCGTGAAAATCGAAAGAAACCGGGCCGAGATTAAAATTTGACGCTGTTCTTCTGTTTTCAAACCTGACGTCAAAATCAACGGCAGGAGTTATCGTGCCTTTAATCGACGGAACGTCGAGTATATAAGCCGAACCTAACTTCAATGTAGGAGAGATGTTTTCCTTTTTCCCCGTGCTCCACGCGACGTAAGTAGTAGTTATGTCCTGCACGTTCGCGCCGAGCAACAGATTCTTGTAAGGATTGTAAAACACTCCGAGGTCGAAACCCAGACCCCAGGCATCTCCCGCGTCGCCGAGAGTTCTTCTTATAACTTTAAAGTTCGCGCCGTATGAGAACTTATCGTTTTGCTTTTTCGAATAAGTCAGCAGAAAAGCGTAATCGTTAGCGTTGAAATAAGTCACCTTGTCAGGGTCGATTCTCAATTCGTTTCCGTAATAAATCGCCGCCTGACGCGTGTCAGGTATGTCGTCAATTCCGTTCACGATAACGCTCAAACCTATTGACTGGTTCTTGCCGAGCGGGATAGCAATCGCGCCGTAATTATAATTAAGCAGGTTGCCGAATCTCGCGTCGTGCATCAAGGAGAGTTGAGGGTAATTAATTTTTGAAAGCAGTGCCGGATTCCAGTACCCGGCCGTGATGTCGTTCACAAGCGCAACATAAGCGCTTCCCATTCCGAGAGCCCTGCCGCCGACACCTATCGCCAGAAATTCTCCCGCGTATTTACTGCCGTTTCCCTGCGCAAATCCGGAATTGTTGAATAATACAAGGAGTGCAAATACCGCGAGTGAAATTTTGATTTGTTTCATCATAATTTTTTAAAATTTGTACAAATAGTACAAGTTTTCTATTTCTTACTCCCCTTTGTTTTTTTCAATAATCACGATTTAAAGCAATTAAATCAATACTAAAATGCATTTAAAGATTGACCGAAATTATACCACGGTCTTCAAAATTATTTCAGTTTTAATGAAATTTTATTTTGCATAATTTGAGAAAAATCCCAACGAAAAAATGAAAAAATTATTTCCGGTATTGTTTTGTTTAATCCTTGCAGTGAGCGTGACTCATTCACAGGATAAGTTCCCTTCGATTATTTCCAATGAACCGCCTGTCGTTTCTTCGCCTCTGATGACGCCCGAAGTACTCTGGTCATTTGGAAGAATCACTGAATATTCGGTTTCGCCTGACGGAACAACGGTCGCTTACGCGGTCAGGTATTTCAACCTGCAGTTGAATAAAGGGCAGACCGATTTTTATGTAATGAAAACAGACGGCTCCGATAAGAAGAGACTGACTGAATCTTCCGATTCAAAGTTCGGTTTGAAGTGGAGACCCGACGGAAAGAAAATAGGTTTCATCTCGGTTAGAAGCGGCTCGGCTCAGATCTGGGAAATGAATCCCGACGGCTCAGGCGCGAAACAGATTTCCGATGTTCCCGACGGATTAAATGATTTCAAGTATTCGCCCGATTTGTCGAAGGTCCTTTATCTCGCCGACGTCAAGATTGATAAAACCTCGAAGGATTTTTATCCCGATTTGCCGAAATCCAACGCGAGGATAATAAACGACCTTATGTACAGGCACTGGGATGAATGGGAAGACGGAAACTACAGCCACATATTCGTTTCGGATTACGGTAACGCTCTCATTAAAGACGGAAAGGACATTAATGAAGGAGAGGGCTGGGATACGCCTATGAAGCCGTTCGGCGGAATCGAACAGATTAACTGGAGCCCTGACTCAAAGAAAATTGTGTACGCTACTAAGAAAATGAGAGGCAAAGAATACGCGGTCTCAACGAATTCGGAAGTTTACCTTTACGATATCGCCTCGGAAAAAACCGAAAATATTTCGGACGGTATGAAAGGTTTCGAGTTCGCTCCCGTGTTTTCGCCCGACGGAAAGATGATTGCCTGGTCGAGCATGGAGCGCGACGGATATGAATCCGATAAGACGCGGCTTTTCATCTATTATGTGGATTCAAAGGAAAGGGTTTATTGTACGAAAGATTTCGAACAGAGCGCCGATAATCTCGAATGGACGAAAGATTCGAAATCGATTTATTTCATAAGCGGCGTTCGCGGCACGGAAGAGATTTACAGGTATGACCTGTCGGGAAAAATCACGAGGATTACCGACGGAGTCCATAACTATCTCGAAGCGCGTGTCGCCGGAAACGGTGTGATAGCGACAAGACAGTCAATGTCGAAACCGACAGAATTGTATTCAGTTAATCCCTCTAACGGAGAGGCATCGGAGATAAGTTTCGTCAACAAGGGAATTCTCGACCGCTTGAAAATCGGTGAAGTGAAGAAAAGAATGGTGCGTACAACCGACAACAAGGAAATGCTTGCCTGGGTTGTTTATCCGCCTGACTTCGATCCGAGTAAAAAGTATCCGACGCTTCTATTCTGCGAAGGCGGACCTCAAAGTATCGTCAGCCAGTTCTGGAGTTACAGATGGAATTTTCAGATTATGGCGGCGAACGGTTACATTATAATCGCGCCCAACAGGCGCGGCGTACCGTCATTCGGTATGGAATGGCTTGAGCAGATAAGCGGCGACTACGGCGGGCAGAATATGCTTGATTATCTGAGCGCGATTGACGACATCGCGAAAGAGCCGTATGTTGACGCGGATAAACTCGGCGCTGTAGGCGCAAGTTACGGCGGTTTCTCCGTCTTCTGGCTCGCGGGTAACCACAATAAAAGGTTCAAAGCGTTCATCGCTCACGACGGAATGTTCAACCTCGAAAGCCAGTATCTCGAAACCGAAGAAATGTGGTTCGTTGACTGGGATTTGGGAGGTCCGTTCTGGGACCCGAACAACAAAATAGCGCAGAGGAGTTATTCAATTTCTCCGCATAAATACGTGCAGAACTGGGATACGCCGATTCTGGTAATTCACGGTGAAAAAGATTACAGAATTGCTTACACGCAGGCAATGCAGGCGTTCAACGCCGCCGTTCTCAGAGGCGTTCCGGCTGAATTGCTCCTGCTTCCCGAGGAAAATCACTGGGTGCTATCTCCGCAAAACGGGGTCCTGTGGCAAAGAACATTTTTCGACTGGCTCGGCAAGTGGCTTAAATAATTTTTTCCGGGGTACGGGGTAAGGGGTCATTTTTAATAATTTAATTTATTGAAAATGAAAGGCAACGTGTACACGGAAAAGGAGAATAAAAAGTATTCCGTTAAGGATATGCCGAAAGAAGAAAGACCGCGCGAGAAACTTCTTCGGTTCGGCACGGGAAAAATGGAAAACTTTGAACTGCTCGCGATTTTGCTGAGGACCGGAACAAAGGAAGAACCTGTTCTCGATCTGTCGAGGAATCTGATGATGAAGTTCGGCACGATTGAGAATTTCTTTGAATCGTCGATGCAGGACCTAATGACCGTGAAAGGAATCGGACTCGCTAAAGCCTCGGAACTTATTTCCTGCATTACACTGGGAAGAAGGTACAAGGACGAACTCCTGAAGAATGAAAATCTGAGGCTGTCGAGAGAAGCAATAACGGAACCGTCGCTGGCTGTGAATTTCATAAGGGCGGAAATATCCGATTACTCAAAAGAGCATTTTCTTGTTTTGAATCTTGACGTGCGGAACAGAATTATTGACATAGACGTTATTTCGAAGGGAACGCTGACTTCGAGTTTGGTTCATCCGAGGGAAACATTCGAGAGCGCGATTCGCAAACACGCGGCATCAATTATGGTTGCTCATAATCACCCGTCGGGTGACGCGAATCCCTCGGAAGACGATATCAAGATTTCGAAGCGTCTGTCGGAATCGGGCAGGATACTCGGCATTGAACTGATTGACCATATTATAATTACTAAATATTCGTATTGCAGTTTGAAGAACAAAGGACTTATTTAGAGCAATTAACAATTAG
>CALGII010000022.1 GCA_937915485.1 uncultured Ignavibacteriota bacterium
TTTTGACGAAAAACGCGCATAAATAAATTTTTCTATGGAATTCATAAGGGTGTTTGCATTCTTGAATTCGATTTTTCGGGATATTGAGGAGTATATTCTACAAAAAATCGTCAATACTTGTATTTGCTTTGATGATGCGGGAATGATTCAACCAAGGTACCGCCCGCTGCGCGGGCTGATAGGAACCAGAATTCTCTGTTCTACCAAGATGCCGCCCGCTGCGAGGGATAAAATGAAATAAGAATTATAAACCGTTGAAACGGTTTTTTCTTCGTTCGCATTTTACCCACGGCTAAAGCCGTGGGCTAAGTCGGAGAGATAATTATTTTGTAAGTCAACAATTATGATGACAAGCCTTAATTTCAGTTCTATCAATAAGTCGGAGAGATAATTTTTTCGTGGTTCGGGAAATATTCTGACAAGTCCATGTTGAGTTTTGCTAATTATTTCTATTATTTCGAAATCTATTAGATGCCGCCCGCTACACGGGCTGAACAAGCCTGTATTCTTTTTCTACCAAGATGCCGCCCGCTACGCGGGCTGAACAAGCCTGTATTCTTTTTCTACCAAGATGCCGCCCGCTACGCGGGCTGAACAAGCCTGTATTCTTTTTCTACCAAGATGCCGCCCGCTGCGAGGGATAAAATGAAATAAGAATTATAAACCGTTGAAACGGTTTTTTCTTCGTTCGCATTTTACCCACGGCTAAAGCCGTGGGCTAAGTCGGAGAGATAATTATTTTGTAAGTCAACAATTATGATGACAAGCCTTAATTTCAGTTCTATCAATAAGTCGGAGAGATAATTTTTTCGTGGTTCGGGAAATATTCTGACAAGTCCATGTTGAGTTTTTTGCGAATTATTTTTATTTTTCAACTTTTGTTTTTCAGAAAACGCATTTTGATTTTTTTATAAAAGAAGAAGCCCCATGCGGGGCTTCCATGCTATGGAAAAGGTACCTAGTCGTTGTTTTTCTAATGTCCGCCTTTACGGTTTTGGTAACCCACTGCTAATTACCTGCTCTCCTTAGGGTTCCCTATTGTTGCTAACTTTCGTAAACTTCTATCTGCTTTTCGATTTTTTTCATCTTGGATTTCTCGATGTCTTTCATTTTCTCCTTGAGTTCTTTCATATTTTCCTTGAACTCCTGCATATTTTCCTGGTATTCCTTCATATTCTCCTTGTATTCTTTCATGTTTTCCTCGAATTCCTGCATCGAGTCCTTGAACTCTTCCATATCGAATTTGAACCTGACAGTATCGAGTTTCAGGTCTTTGAGTTCATCCATCTGGTTCCTGAATTCGAACTTGAAGTTTTTCATTTCGTCTTTGTAGTCTTTCATTCCCTCGCGGTAATCGTTCATCGATTCTTCGATTTCCCTGCGGAGTTCGTCGCCGTCTATGTCAACTTGAACCTTGAACTGATTGCTGTCGAAATGCGGGAGGGCTTTGAGAAACTCATCGCTCATCAACTGCTCGTTGAGTTTAGAAAGCGCTTCGTTGAGTTTCAACATCGATTCGTCGAGGTAAATGTTCAGCGAATCGAGGCTTTTGATTTTAAGTTTTACTATAACTTCGTTGGAGTCGAAGGGATAGTATTCGCCGTAATCGGACACCCTAACCATCGAAGGACCGAAGTCGGAGTTGAAGCCGAAATCGCTCATACGTTCTTTAGGGATTCTGTGGCTGTAAGCGTAAGCGGTCGAGCCGCCGAAATCCGGCACCTGAATGTACTTTGAAAAATCAGGGAGGTACGAGAAAATAACGTCGCGCAGGGAGGATTCCTCGGGAACCGCCGGCGCCTCGGTATTTTCAGATACTTCTTTCAACACGAAGTCGGTATTCTTCTTTTCGGTAACGGTTGGACTTGATTCTTCCGTAGTTTCGCCCGTCTCGATAGCGGATTTGAACGTTTCATACGCCAGATAAGGAATTTTCTTTATCGTGTCGAAGTCGGAAAACGCGTAATAAATGAACCCGGCGACGAGGGCTATTATGAGCGAAGATTTCATTTTATCTAAATGTTTCATAGCCGTGAAATTTAATTAAGAACCCTTTATAGGGATTACGCAATTTCGTGTATAAAAGTTGCAATTTAGTGTAAAATTTAAAATTGAAAGTGCAAAATTACAATGTAAAATGGAGAGTTGCAGGCAGGAAAAACCGGGTGCCTTCCCAAGCTGGAGTACGCCACGGCGCATCTTCGACCCGGGAAAGAGATGGGAAACAGTTCAAAGTTGAAAGTTGAAGGTGCAAAATTACAATGTAAAATGGAGAGTTGCAGGCAGGAAAAACCGGAATGAATAAAGGTCAGATTCAGTTCAGAAATCAGAAACGCCGAGGTGGACAACGGATGGTAGAAGTATGAACAAACAATAAGAGCAGAGTCCTGATTTTTCTTCGAAAAATCAGAGACTCTCTTTTACGGTTAAATTTTCAGATGTGATTCCATTTTTAGATGTAATGTTGAATTTTCAAATGTAAATATGCACTTTCAATTTTACGATTTTAAGTTTTCAGGGGGTCGTTTTTGCATATAAGGACGAAGTCCTGAGAGTCGTTGTTCAAGGGTCCTTCATTAAAATCACCGTGCATTTTAACGAGGCGGAGTTTCGACAGCCTCACGAGATTTTCAAGTTCGTACCTGAAGAAGTATCGCGGGTTAGTGTTCCATTCCTTTACGACTTTTGTTCCGTTTTCATCCCATTCGAGAGTCCAGATTACGTTTATCAACTGATTTATTATATCGGCTTTCGAGGAAACGAACACTTTGATTTTCCTGCCTTTTTCATATTCGCCATCGAAGACGGGAGCGCGCAGTGTTTCATTCAGCAGAATATTCAGGTTCGGGACAAAAACGTCGAAGATGAACTCACAGTCATTGTTAAGATGGCTGCGGATATTGTTGAGCGCGGCAATCTGGTCATCAGTATCGGCAATGTGCTGGAACACGCGGAAAGGAGCAACGATGAGGTCGAATTTCATTCCGAGATTCATATCACGTATGTCCTTCACGAAGACCCTGTTATGATGCTCTTCGGGGATTTTCGTTCGGAGCACGTCAATCATAGACTTGCTGACGTCGATGCCGTAAATGTCGGCTCCCTTTTCGAGCGCTTCTATGAAGAACCGTCCGGTTCCCGTGCCGACTTCGAGTATTCTTCCCTTGCACGCGAGAATTTTCTTCAGGTAGAATTCGGTGTCCGTGCCTTCCCTAATTTCTTTATAAATCACATCATAGAAACGCGCGAAGAATTCGGGATATTCATCAATGTCCTGTTTCTTCACGTTTGAAATATCGTAGAAACATTTTTCGGGCATGTTCTTTCAAATTTTAAATTGTAAATCTTAAATATTAAATTTAGGGAAAAATGCAAGATTTGAAATGCAATTTTTTGTAATGCAGATTAGGGTTTACGGCAATCGGGTTACCAAGCAAGGGCACACCACGGCGTGTCTGCGACTTGGGAACCAGTTAAAACAAATTTTAAATTGTAAATTTTAAATTTTAAATTTAGAGAAAATTGAATAATTAGAAATGCAATTTTAATTGGGTTACCAAGCAGGGGCTTGGTAACCAGTTAAAAGGGGCTTGGTAACCAGTTTAAAAAAACCGTCGGGAGGAAACTCCCGACGGTCACATAATGGATCCCGGCTTTCGCCGGGATGACAAACTTATTTAGAGACCGGCCTTCGCCGGGATGACAATCATTTAAGAGACTATATTTTATCTGAAGCCGAACATTGAGATTGAATATTCCGCAAGTCTAACGAGCGGAGTGAAATAAATACCAAAGACCATTGTCGGGATAACGAGAGCGAACATAACGATGTAAGCGCCCGCGCCGAATTTCAGTTTCTGTGTATTTCCCTCTTCGGGCTTCATAAGGAACATATACTTCAGCACCTTGATGTAGAAGAAAAGCGACACGACTGCGTTCATAAGACCGACAAGCGCGAGCCAGACGAGTTTGGATTCAATAAGCGCCGTGAACAGATAGAACTTTCCGATGAAACCCGCCGTAGTCGGGACGCCCGAGAGAGCGAACATAAACACGCCCATACCGACGCAGATAACGGGAGCTTTATAGCCCAGACCTTTCATGCCGATAAGTTCGTCCGTATCGAGTTTGTTTGCTATTAATATCAGCACGAAGAAAGCGCCGAGATTCATAAAGAGATAAGCCATAAGATAAATCAGCATAGCCGCGACGCCCTGCTGGTTCGCGACTGTAAGACCGAGCATTATATAACCGCCCTGAGCGATAGAAGAATACGCGAGCATTCTCTTTACGCTCGACTGCCATACGGCAGTGAAGTTACCGAGTATCATCGAGGCGACTGAAAGGACAATCATTATTTCTTTCCAGTTAACACCGGGGATTACAACGTACTGTCCGTTCTGGACGAGGTTTCCCGCGAGGAAAGAATTCGTAATGAATCTAATCAGGACGGAGAAGCCCGCCGCCGAAGACGTAACTGCAAGAAACCCCGTGACGGGAATCGGAGCGCCTTCGTAAACATCGGGAGTCCAGAAGTGGAACGGAACCGAAGAAATCTTATAGCCGAAGCCCGCGAGAATCATTATCAGGCTGATAATGAGAACGGGTTCAGACGCGGGATTCAACCGAGACAAAAATATGCTTGTTTCGTAAATGTTAAGCGTTCCCGTAAATCCGTAAAGCAAACTGATGCCGTAAATCATAATACCCGAGGACGCGGCACCGTAAATAATATATTTCATCGCGGACTCGGAAGAGCGTTTTATCTTTTTCGTATAACCCGCGAGAACGTATGAAGACAAACTCACGGTTTCAAGCGAGAGATACATCATAAGCATATTGACCGAAGACGCCATCAGATAAGCGCCGAGCGTCATAGCCGTCATAAGGTACACGTATTCGTTCTTGTGAGTAGATTCCTTCATTTCCTTGGAGAACATCGCGAATATTATAACGAATATTGTCGAGAGGCCTATGAGCAATTTAAAGAAAACGGAGTAAGGGTCAACGACGACCATTCCCGAGAAGAGAATGCTCTTCGCGCCGAGTTGAAGCCAGGCGAAATAACCGCTTACGGCGATTCCAATAATTCCCGCAACGGAAACGACAGCGGATTTCTTTCTCAATATCAGGTCGAGAATAATACATACAACCATTGAAACTATGAGAACAGTTTCAGGAAGAAAGCCGCTTAAACTATTTAATGTTTGTTCTAACACTTAAGTATAATTTAATTTTTAATTTATACCCCAAATAAAGTTAACCAGCAAATTGACCGATGACTTCATCAGGTCGAGCATATAGGACGGGAAAATACCGAGCACGACGACAATAACCAGCAGAGGAACCGTGCTTATCAATTCCCTCGCGCTAATGTCCGTGAGTCCGTTCCATTTTTCGGGCAGAGTTCCGAAGAACAGCCTTTGAATCGTCCAGAGCACGTATGCGGCATTTAATATTATACCAAGCATTGAGATGATTGCTACAACTCTGATGAAGTGATTCGTAAAGCCGCCGATGAAAATGAACGTTTCGCTGATGAACGCGCTAAGGCCAGGCAGGCCGATAGACGCGAAGAAAGCGACAATCAATACCGCGAAGTACTTCGGCATCTTATTGGCAAGACCGCCGAAATCGTTCAGACCTCTCGTGTGGGCCCTGTCATAAATTACGCCCACTGAAAGGAAGAGAACAGCGGTGATTGTACCGTGGTTGAACATCTGGAACACCGCGCCGCTTATACCGATAGCGGTAAGTGAGGCCATTCCGAGCATCACGTAGCCCATATGAGAAATCGACGAATACGCGATAAGTTTTTTAAAGTCTTTCTGAGCCATAGCACAGAGGGCTCCGTATATTATGTTTATAGCCGCGATGATTGCTATCGGCACCATAAAATATTTCGCTCCGTCGGGGAATATCGACCAGGAAATTCTGAGCATTCCGTAAGTACCCATTTTCAGCAGAACGCCAGCGAGAATAACGGAAATCGCGGTTGGCGCTTCGACGTGAGCGTCGGGCAGCCACGTATGGAACGGGAATGCCGGAACCTTGATGGCGAATCCGATGAAAAGCGAGACGAAAGCGAGCAGCCTCCAGGTTTCATTGAGCATACCGAACAACGAATCCGCGGGAAGCGTTCTCGGGTCCATAAGCGTAAGCATATTGAACGTGTGCAATCCTGTTTCAGGGTCCTTAGAACTGAAATACAGACCAATCATAACAACGAGTATGAACGCGCTTCCGAAGAACGTGTACAGGAAGAACTTGATAGCCGCGTATTCCCTTCTTTCTCCGCCCCAGATACCTATCAAGAAGTACATCGGCAGAAGCATAATTTCCCAGAACACGAAGAACAGGAAGAAATCCAGCGCGACGAACACGCCCATCATTCCCGAAACGAGGAAGAGGTACATTGTATAGTATCCTTTTTCATTCCTCTTAACGCTGAAGGAAGCGATTGCTCCAATTAAAGAAATCAATGCCGTTAACAGAACCATTGGAAAGGAAATACCGTCAACGCCGAGGAAATACTCAATCTTAATCCTGCCGTCCCAAAGGTAAGCGGGAATGTCAATCCAGTTCAGTTTTTCGACGAACTGAAAACCCGCGAGCGAATTTATGCCTGCTTTCGACGGGTCATAAATCGTCATCATAACAATCGCGAGCACGACCATCACGGAAGTGAAGCCGACGGTTATGTACTTCAAGTATTTCTCAGCACTCTTGGGCATTAAAAGCAAAACTATCATGCCTAATACGGGTAAAAATACCATCCAGGACAGTACCCCGATACCAAGAAGTTTAAATTCAATCATCTCAAATAAGTTTATTTATTAATTACTATAGTAATTCGTGCCGAAAGAGGGAGTCGAACCCTCACGGGATTTGAGTCCCGCTGGATTTTGAGTCCAGTGCGTCTACCAGTTCCGCCATTTCGGCTAATTATCAAAGAACTTTAAATTTTTCAGAACACTCTAAAGACAAAGTACAGAATCAAAATTCCGAACACGAGAAACGCGATATAAGTCTGAATTTTTCCCGTCTGGAATTTTCTGAATAAGAGGCCGAAAGCGCCTACGATACCGCCCGTAAGGTTCACGAGTCCGTCAACGAAAACATTATCGAACAGACCCGTATATTTTGAGAATCCTCTCGTTACGGTAGCCGCGCCATTTACGATTCCGTCGACAATTTTATTGTCAATCCAGGCGCTTAATTTTGAAATGCCCATCGTGAAAGCGACAGCGGTCTTGTCATACAGTTCATCGAAGTACCATTTATTCAGGGAGAAATTATACAACGGTTTAATTGACTCAGCGAGTTTATCTACATTGACTTTCTTCCAGTAGTAGAAAACAAACGCTGTCAGGATACCGATGCCTGAGATAGCAAGAGACAATATCATCGCGGTATTATGAGCGTGGTGCAGATGTTCCTTGAATTCATCGAGAGGAAGAATGTGATAAATCGCACCTTTCGTGCCCGCGAGAATGGATTCAGGCATACTGACCATATTCAGGAACCACCCCGAATCCGCGCTGAACGGATTAAGCGAGAAGAAAGCGAAGAATGACAGCACGGCGAGAATGATGAGCGGTATTGTCATCTGCGCGGGCGATTCGTGGCAATGGTCGAACTTTTCCTGATTTTTCGGTTCGCCGAGGAACGTGATTATTAAAAGCCTGAACATATAAAACGCGGTAAGTCCCGCCACGCCGAAGGCGAGAATCGGAACAATGATAGTAATACCTCCGTTAACTCCCGCGAAAGCGAGGGTGGAAGCAAGAATGGCATCCTTGCTCAGGAAACCCGAAGTCAGCGGCACGCCTGAAATAGCGAGCGTCGCCATGAGGAAAGTGTAAAAGGTAACCGGCATTTTTTTTCTAAGACCGCCCATTTCCCTAATATCCTGAATATGATGCATTCCGACAATAACCGAGCCTGCCGTAAGGAAGAGGCAGGCTTTAAAGAACGCGTGTGTAACAAGGTGAAAGAAACCGTATGAATAAGCGCCCACGCCGATAGCCATTATCATATAACCTAACTGGCTAATAGTGGAGTAAGCGAGGACTTTTTTAATATCGTTTTGAGTAAGCGCAATAGTCGCGGATATGAAAGCGGTAATAACGCCGATGAAAGTAACGACGGTGAGGGCGTCGGCGGAGAGCATGACAAATATTCTCGCTACGAGGTAAACGCCCGCGGCTACCATCGTGGCGGCGTGTATTAACGCCGATACGGGAGTCGGGCCTTCCATAGCGTCGGGCAGCCACACGTGAAGAGGAAACTGCGCCGATTTACCGACCGCACCGCAGAAGAGAAGAATTCCCGCAGCGGTAAGAGCGCCGCCCGCGAGTTTTCCGGCTTCCACTCCCGCGAAAATATCCGTAAAAGTGAACGCGCCTATAGTGAGAAATATAATGAGAATGCCGAGAAGGAATCCCGCGTCACCGATTCTGTTCACTATGAAAGCCTTTTTCGCGGCTTCCTGCGGTGCTTTTTTCTCATACCAGAAACCTATAAGCAGGTATGAAGAAAGACCGACGAGTTCCCAGAACACATACATAAGCAGAATGCTGTTGGTAAGCACGAGTCCGAGCATAGAGAACGTGAACAGTCCGAGGTACGAAAAATACTTTTTATACTTCGCGTCGCCTTCCATATACTTTACGGAGTAAAGGTGCACGAATGCGCTGATAGCGTTCACAACAACGAGCATGACGGCGGTAAGGGCGTCAATCTGAAAGCCCGCGAGGAACTTAGCGGCACCGGGGATCGCGCCTCCGAGGTCAATCCAATCGACATTCATTTCGTACCGACCCGCGGTCCCGAAAGCGAAAAGTATGAAGCCCGAGAACGCGAGGTTTAAGAACAGCAATGTCGTCGCGAGCCAGTCTCCTCCGCGGGGAATTTTATTCCCGAAGAACGCGAGCACGAGAAAACTGAGCATCGGTATCAGAAGAACTATGACCGGTAATTTTTGTAATGCAAATTCCATTATATAATAATTTTAATCTTTCATAGTGTTCGCTTCGTCGATATCGACAGTCGCGAAGTTATTGTAAAGGTTTAATACAATGCCGAGCGCGATAGCCGCTTCCGCTACGGCAAGGATTATCACAAATATCGAGACGACCTGTCCGTCAACTCCGAGTCCGTTGTATCTCGAGAACGCCACGAGGTTAATATTAGCGGCGTTGAGAATGAGTTCTATTCCCATCAGTACGAGAATCGCGTTTCTTCTGGATATCATCGCGAACAATCCGAGTCCGAAGAGAATGGCGCCGAGAACCAAATAATGAGTTAAACCAATTTCCATTTTATTATAATTAAACTTTTAATCTTTTATTCTTCTAGCAAACATAGCCGAGCCGATAAGAGCCACGAGCAGCACGATCGAGGCAATCTCAAACGGCAGCAGGTATTTCGACAAGAGCATAATTCCTATCTGAGTTACTGTTTCTTCGCTATCCAAGCCCAATCTAATATTCCATTTCGTCGAAAAAATAACGAAGATAAGTATAGTAACTATACCGATGGAAAAGACGAGTGATGGAATCGTATTAAGGTTTTTAGTCTTGAGTTCGACGTTAGTAACTTTTGTCGTCATCATAACGCCGAAAATCAGCAGAATCAGGATACCGCCGACATAGACCATTATTTGCGTCAGCGCTATAAAATCGGCTTTGAGGAGAACATAAATCCCCGAAATCGCGAACAGCGTGAAGAACAGCGAGAACGCGGAATGGACGACATTTTTATTGAACACGACCATAGCCGCGGACACGACAATTATTAATGCTAAGACGTAAAAAAGTATAGTTGTATATGGCATATTAAGACTCTTTAGTATTATCAGATTCTTTGTTAGTTTCGCCGTCAGGGGGCTTAGTCTCAGCGGCTTTCTTCGCCGCTTCCTGCGCCGCGAGGGCTTTTTTCTTTTCCTGATCCGCGTTGAAATCGGCAAGCATCTTTTTCTTTTTCTCCGTTTCTTCGGGAGTCAGGTCAGAGAACTGATACAGCAATTCCGCTCTCGAATAAGTCGAATACTCGAATACATCAGTCATATAAATGCATTCCGTCGGGCAAGGGAACACGCACAACTGGCAGAAGCAGCACTTGGCGAAATCAATCGTGAAGTTAGTCACGTGAAGCGCTTTTTTCTTTCCCTGCGAGGTAACTCCTGTTTTCCCGACAACGTCACCCGGGACGACCTTTACCGTTTCGATATTTATGCAACTAACGGGACACGCTTTCGCGCACTGGTCGCAGCCGATGCAGTCTTCCATATTGACGAACAGACGGTTCCGTTCGCGTTCGGGCAACTGCAGTCTTTGCTCAGGATACTGAATAGTAACGCTTTTGCGGAATATCTGCCTGACCGTAATAGACATCCCTATCAGTATTGTTGATACCGCCTGATAGATATGTGAAAAATATGCTTTCATTAAAAAATAGTTTTAAACTTTTATGTTAGAATAATATAAAGTCCGACAAGGAACAAATTCACGAGCGTAATAGGAATCAAATATTTCCAGCACATAGTCATCAACTGGTCAATTCTCACTCTTGGAAGAGTCCATCTCAGCCACATTTGCACGAAGACGAGGAAGAGTCCCTTCGCGAGGAACCAGAACACCTGAAATACAGGAGTGTTCAGGAACGGAATCAGATTCCCGAAGGGCGACTGCCAGCCGCCGAGGAACAGAGTCGTGACGACGCCAGAAACGGCGAACATTTGCGCGTATTCCGCGAGGAAGAACATCGCGAACATCATACCCGAATAATCGACGTGCACTCCCGCAACGAGTTCCGAATCCGCTTCGGTGAGGTCGAAAGGAGTCCTATTCGTTTCAGCGAGAGTTGACATAAACAGTATCACGGTCGAAACGACCATAATGGGAATCAGGAATATTTTAACCGCCGAACCCGGACCGCCGAATATGAACCAGTTAAAAACACCGCCCGCCTGCAATACAGCCAACTTCTGCATACTGAGCGTACCCGCGAGCATAACGACAACTATCGCGGAGAGCGCCGTAGGTATTTCGTAACTAACAATCTGGGCGACTGTTCTCATTCCGCCGAACAGCGAATACTTGTTATTCGAAGACCACCCTGCCATAAGCACTCCTATCACTCCGAGAGACGTAATCGCGAAGAAATAGAAAAGACCAAGGTTCATATCGACTCCGATGTAAACGGAACTGAACGGCAGAACGGCGTAGCCGAGGAATACGGAAGTAAACACGATGTAAGGCGCCATTCTGAAAAACAACTTATCCGTGCGGTTCGGAATTATAATCTCCTTTTGAATCAGTTTTAGTGTGTCGAGAATAGTCTGAAGCAGACCGAACCTGTCCGTTCTGTTAGGGCCTATGCGGTTTTGTATCCAGGCGGAAACTTTTCTTTCCCCAAGAACTGCATACAAAGCAAAAACGAGAACATATATGAGTATAGGGACAGGTATGAGTATATAAGTCAGCAAGTTATCCCCGAACCATTGTGTAAATATGTTTCCCAATTTATATAAGTTAAAATTTATTATTATCTGTCAATGCAGCCGAGCACGATATCGAAACTGCCGAGAATCATCACGACGTCGGCAATCATGTGGCCTCTGGAAATCTGATTAATTACGCTGATGTTGCAGAACGACGGCGATCTTGCCTTCACCCTGTAAGGGTTGAGGCTTCCGTCGCTTATAATATAATATCCGAGTTCGCCTTTGGGCGATTCAGTTCTCACGTAAGATTCACCCGCGACGGGTTTCACGCGTTTCGGCACGGCCGATTGAACGTCGCCCTCGGGAATTGAATCGATAGCCTGTTCTATTATTCTGAGTGACTGCTCAATTTCATAAGCGCGCACGATATATCTGTTCCAGCAATCGCCGACGACGCCGCGCTCGCCGGTACCGACGCAGATATCGAAATCGAATTTATTGTAAATCGAATACGGGTCTGATTTTCTGAGGTCGTATTTCACACCCGAGCCTCTAAGCGTGGGACCCGAAACGCCCGCATTAATCGCGACTTCGGGCGGAAGTATTCCGATTTTTGCCGTTCTTTCGATAAAAATTTTATTGTAAGAAAGAAGGTTATTAATCATTTTCATTCTCGGTCTGAGGTACTTTATAAGTTCCTTCGTCTTGGTTATGAACTCAGGAGTAATATCGTGAGAGAGTCCTCCGACCCAGATATAATTATAGAGCATTCTTGCTCCGCAAACAATTTCAAACAATTCAAGAACTTTTTCCCTGTCCATGAAGCAGTACAGGAACGGCGTCATGGCGCCCGAATCGTTCCCGTAAGTACCGATTGCGACGAGGTGGGAAGCGATTCTCTGAAGTTCCGACATAATCACCCTTATATATTCAACTCTCTCGGGAACTTCTATTCCGAGCAGTTTCTCGACGGCAAGCACGTACGCGAGTTCATTGCTCATCGCGTTCAGATAGTCCATTCTATCGGTGTACGGAATCACCTGCGGATAGGTCATTGCTTCGGCGTGTTTTTCAAAGCACCTGTGAAGATAGCCCAGCACGGGTTTGACTTCTTCCACAATTTCACCGTTCAAGGTAAGAACGAGTCTAAGCACACCGTGTGTCGAAGGGTGCTGCGGACCCATGTTCAAAATCATTTCTTCAGTTCTTAATTCTGCCATTTTTGTTATGGTAAATATTTATGTCAATATGGAATTTTCATCCCGTTGTAAAATTCGGGGACTTTATAATCTTTTCTGAGCGGATGACCTTCCCAGTCTTCGGGCAGGAGAATTCTTCTCAGGTCGGGATTGCCTTCGAATATCATTCCTACGAGGTCGAATGCTTCGCGCTCGTGCCACTCCGCCGCCGCCCATACGTCAGCCACGCTTTTAATCTTCGGGTCCTGCTTCGGAACGAGGCATTTGACGACGAGTTGGTGACCGAGGGAATAGGAGCAAAGGTGATAAACAACGGCAAGATTGTCCTTGTCGTAATCAACTCCGCTGAGGCAGGAAAGATTATCGAACTGAAGCGACTCCTCATCCCTGAGGAACAACGCGACGGCGTCAATCTTCGATGCATCCACGAAAAGGAACGGTCTAACGGGCAGGTCAGTTTTCAACTCCCCTATCCCATCGCCGAACACGGATTTCAGTTTAATGTAAATCTCGTTAATTTCCATATTATGCAGTGTGTTTTGCTAATGATTGGTTTCTAATTCTTTCCTGTAATTTGATAAGACCCTCGAGAAGCGCTTCGGGTCTCGGAGGACAGCCGGGGACGTAGACGTCGACGGGAATAATCCTATCGATACCTTTCAGTACGTGGTATCCGTGCTCCCAGTAAGGGCCTCCGCAGTTCGCGCAACTTCCCATCGAGAGTATATACTTCGGAGCGGGCATTTCATCATAAAGTCTCTTTATTCTCGTTGCCATTTTCAGCGTAACGGTGCCCGAAATGAGAATTATATCAACGTGCCTCGGTGACGGTCTTGGAATAATGCCGAACCTGTCGAGGTCGTAATGAGAAGCGGAGGTAGCCATCATCTCGATGGCGCAGCACGCGAGACCGAAGAACATCTGCCACATAGAAGACAGGCGGCTCCAGTTTAAAAGTTTATCCATAGAAGTGATAATGATGTTACCACTTTCGAACTGCTCAACCGAATTGTCAAGCTTGTTTAAAATTCCCATAGAGTTATTCTTCGCTTTTGAATATTTGTCTTTCTAATTTTGGAATGATGGGCTGCGGTTTATCCCAGTACAAGTCGCCTTTGGCGTAGGCATAAATAAACCCGACAATCAGAATGAACAGAAAAACCGCCATTTCGACGAATGCCAACGCGCCCAGGCTTTTAAAGACCACTGCCCAAGGGAACAAGAACACTATTTCGACATCGAAAATTATGAAAATCAGCGCAACAACATAGTACCTGAAATTGAACTTTATCCAGGTATCACCAACCGTTTCTTCGCCGCATTCGTATGTGGAATATTTTCCTTTGGATGGAAACCTTGGGGCCAGAATCCTTGCTGTTATGATAGCGACGCCGATGAAGGCTATCGAGATAATCATAAAAATCAGCACTTGCCCAAAATTTGATAACATGAGGTATTATTCTTTTATGATTACTAAATAATAGCAAATCTAAAGAAAAATACTAATAAATGAAACTGATTTCTCCGGTATAAAATGTGGAAATGTTTTTTGAGTTGTTATTATCGGATATTTTTATCTTAATTCCGCCGTCATCAGAAACCTCGACGACTTCACCGCATAATTCTTCTCCGTTTTCCGTCAATCTGAACCCGACCTGCCTGCCGAAGATGTCTGTATTGAGGCGCCAGAGTTCCATAAGAATGCTTTCCTGCGAGAGCAGCATCAAGTTTTCGTAAAAGATTCTGATAATCGCGTTGATGACGAGGTTAATTTGGAATTCCTTACCGAAGAACTTGCTAAGTGAAGTCGCTTTCTCCTTTAAATCATCCGTAAAAAAATTCTGGTTTACATTGACGCCGATACCGATAATGAATTTCTTCGGCACGTCGTTTATACTGACGAGTTCAGTAAGGACTCCCGCGATTTTTTTCGAGTTAAGAAGCACGTCGTTAGGCCATTTAAGCCTGAAGAGACCTTCGGAGCCCGACGCCGAACTTTCGGTAACTTCTTTCAGAGCGCGTAGTATAACGTATGAAGTGTAAAAATTCACGAGATGGACTTTTGATATATCGAGTTTCTTGACAAGCGTGACAGTAATGTTTTTTCCTTTGTCGGACTGCCAGGCGCGTTCGAACCTACCCCTGCCTTTTGACTGATAATCCGCGACAATTAGAATATCGTCATCGCTTGTTTCCAGTTTCGCGAATTTGTTTGTTGAGTCGACGGAGTCCAGATAATAAACTTTATTAATACCGCTGCCGCTTAATTTTACAAAATCAATCACTTCTTTTTGGCGGGTTTATCTTTTGAATTATTCGATTCGTATTCCTTGCTTTTCTTGTCTTTCACGGCTTTCGCGCCTGAATCGTCGTCACGTTCATCCTGCTGTTCATCGGTTATTCTATGCACGGGTTTTTTATCCGAGTCCTTATTTTTGGTCGTGCGGATGTTCTCGTTATTATACGTCAGAGCGAGATAGCAATCGACTCTTCCGTAACCATAATACATATCCCAGCCGGGTTTATCTTCCGATAGGTCGCCGGTTCTGTCACGCGCAGTTTCTTTGATGATTGTTTTTATTTCATCAAGCGTTCTCGTTTTATCCTGCGAGAGGAGAAGAGAAGCGAGCGCGCTGACGATAGCAGTTGACTG
>CALGII010000023.1 GCA_937915485.1 uncultured Ignavibacteriota bacterium
CATACGAGGTGTAGCCGTGACTGGAGTTCAGACGTGTGCTCTTCCGATCTGAATAATCGATGTCAATCGCGTTTCCTATAGAGACGAAATACGAGAATCCGATTTTCTTTTCGATTGCCCAGTCGAGGACTGACGTGCAGAGCGCGCCTGACTGGGAAATGAATGCGATGTTTCCCGTTTTCGGCATCCCGGCGGAAAAACTCGCGTTGAGATTTATTCCCGGAACAATCATACCGAGACAGTTCGGTCCGAGGATTCTCATTCCGTCATATTTTTTCAGGCAGGCTTTGATTTCGTTTTCAAGTTTCTTCCCTGTTTCGCCTGCTTCTTTAAAACCGGCTGATATGATTATTATATTTCTGATTCCTGTCTTACCGCATTCGTCAATAGTTGAAGGCACCTGAGACGCTGCCGTGCACACGATTGCCAAATCGGGAACTTTAGGCAATGACTTCAGGTCGGGATAACACGGTATTCCCATCACAGCCTCGCTCGACGGATTAATCGGGTAAACAACTCCTTTGAAACCGCTTCCTACGAGATTTGTAAGCACCTTGCCGCTAACGCTGTTCGGATTTATAGAAACGCCTATTAATGCAATTCTTCGCGGGTTGAAGAAACTATCTAACTTTAAGCCACTCATTACGGGATATGAATTATTTCGGTAATTCTTAAAAATAATTCTTATGATTTGCAAAAGAAATGGAATAAAATATTACTCGTTTTTGTTGTATTTTGAAGCATGGCACAGAAAAAATCAATAAACATATATTCGTGGAATGTCAACGGATTAAGGGCTGCTCACAGGAAAGGTTTTCTCGACTGGGTCAACCGTACGAAACCCGACGTGCTTTTTCTTCAGGAAGTGAAAGCGCTTCCGGAGCAACTGCCGGAGGAACTAATCAATATTAAGGGTTACGATTTCCACCTGCACGCGGCGAAAAGAAAGGGCTATTCGGGAGTCGCCGCTTATACGAGAGTAAAGCCGGAAAAAATTATTTACGGAATCGGAAATGATGAATTCGACGACGAAGGCAGGGCGATTTTTCTCGAGTTCAGGGACTTCATTCTCGTCAACTGTTATTTTCCGAACGGAGGCCGCGGACCGGAAAGGGTAAAATACAAACTCGATTTTTACGATGAACTTTTTTTCTTCCTTCAGAAAAAGTACTACAGCAGGAAAGGAATTATTGTGACGGGCGATTATAATACCGCTCACAAGGAAATTGACCTCGCGCGTCCGAAAGAGAACGTGATGAACTCGGGATTCCTTCCCGAGGAAAGAGCCTGGATAGACAACATAATAAATCTCGGGTACACGGACGTTTTCCGGAAATTTTACGACGGTCCCGGGCATTACACTTACTGGGACCAGGTGACGCGGGCAAGGGAAAGGAATGTCGGATGGCGTATCGATTATTTCATGGTATCGAATGATTTTGTAAATCGTGTAAAAAGTACGGGCATACTCCCGGACGTTCAGGGAAGCGACCACTGCCCGATATACCTTGAATTGATTTTATAAATAGAAAAGGTCAATCGCCTCGCGGCAATCAACCTTTTAATATCTCTGATGATGAAAGAAGAATCAGACCTTCTTCATCTCCTCTAGTTTTTTCCTCACTTCATTCAGTTCCTTGTTGATATCGTCGTACTGCTTTTCGAGTTCGAATTCCGAATCGCCGTTATTGTCGAACAACAGGTTGTCATCCTCTTCGGAATAATGCCTTTTAACGGGTCTGCTTCGTTTTATTGTATCGGAAAAAGTCTTAACTCCCTTTACGATTGCGGCAAACGCGTTTATCGTGTCGAAAATCGGCGGCTCCGCTTTTCTTACGATTCTTTCTTTCAGTTCAACGATGTCCTCCACCATATCCTTGATTTTTTCGATAGTAAGAGTTACATACTTGAAGTTATCGTCAACTTTGTCAGATATTTTGTTTATCTTCTGTATGAGAGCCCTCGAATCGTCGATAAGCGGATCGACCCTCGTCTTGAACTTATTGAAATCGTCCTCGAGAACATCGACCTTTGCCATAAGCAGTTTCAGATATTTCGTCAGAGAGACAATAACGAATATCAGCGCGACGAACAATACGATCTGAATGATTACGGAAACAATATTTAGAATTTCCAATGCCAATGTTTTTTATTTAGATTTCGGAACCTTTTGATTTTTCTTCCTTGTACGCGTCAAGCCCCGCCTTGAAAGCGTCTTTTATCCTGTCGGCTTCAACATTGAGTTTTTCCTTTGTCGAGCCGAATTTTTCGGATGCTTTCGTCTTGGCGTCGCTCAGTATGCTGTTAGCGTCGTCAAGAAGAGTATTCGCTTTTTCCTTGGCGTCTTTAATGATTTGTTCCGATTTCTTTTTTCCTTCGTTAATCAAATCGCTTGCTTTCGATTTCGCGATTTTCATGTATTCGGACGTGTCATCGAGAAATTCGTCTTTTTTTAATTTTATATCGCTCCGTAATTCCCTTCCTGATTTCGGCGCGTACAATAACGCTATCACCGCGCCAACGAGTCCGCCGGTCAGGAACCCCAGCATTAATCCTTTTGCCATTTTGTTTTCTTCCATTTTTTAACTCCTGAATTAAATTTTTTAATCCGCTGCTATTCCAGTAATTACAAATCAATTTATAATTACTGTGTAGCGGCAAAATTAAAATATTAATATATTAAAGATTAATCAACATATAAAAGTTTAAAATAGCCACAAAATTCATTTTACTGCTTTACTAAATTACTAAATCCTGAATCACTGATTTTAAAGCAAAACCCGCGCATTATAAGAAATCAATTACCAAATTGAAACGGCACTGAAATTTTCAAATTAAAACTTCTGCCCGGATTCATCGCGAACGATTTATATCTCGACAGGTGGTCTATGTATTTGATATCGCCGAGATTCTCAACGCTTAAATCAAGCGATGCTGCCGTATTCGAAAGAACTAAATCCAATCCCGCACCTATATTTATCAACGCGTATCCGTCTGTTTTTGTTTCAAGCGGGTCAACGTCATTCTGTGGTGAAACAAATTTTACCGAAAATCTAAGATAAGGATTGTAAATATTACCGATGCTTGATTTCTGTATCTTAATCCCGATAATGTTTTTCATCGGCGGGGTGAACGGGAGCGGGCCGTCCGAAGATTTATTTTTCGTGAACACATAATCTCCGCTCAATGTAAGCAATAAAAAATCCAGCGGCTGGAACTGGAACGAGTATTCAAATCCCCTGAAAAACGCCCTGTCCTGACTGATTAAAAAAACAGGCAGCCCGGATGATGAATCAATGGTTCCCGCGGGTGAAGGATAAATGAAATCATTTAAAACGTTGTTAAACAGGGAAACTTCCGCGCTGAAAATTTTCAGCCGCGCTCTAATACCAAAATCAATGTTGAGTGATGTTTCGGGAACCGTACCCGCGTTTGTATTCTGTGTCTTTATTCCGCGCTCGACTCTTCCTGTTCCTTCGTGGACTCCATCAACGTACAATTCAAACTCTGACGGCGCACGCCAGCCTCTGCCGATGTTCGAGAAAATATCTATCCCGCCTGCCGGCCGGAACACTATTCCGGCTGAGCCGGAGAAAGAATTCAGGCTAATTTTTTCGGGATTAATTACTTTCACCGGATTACCTTCGATGTCCTTTTCCATCACGGTATAACCGATATTCATATTTTTTGTATCGTATCTTCCGCCGATCGAAAAAGTGAATTTCCCTGCATTATATTTCTCGAAAGCGTAGATTCCGTACGATGCGGAATTGAAATCCGGAATTAATTTTTCGATTCCGAGGCTCTGATTATCCATATAATTCACTGACAATCCAAACGTACCGGATACGGATTCGCTTAAATGATTGTGCAGTCTTGCGTCTCCCTGAAAAGTTTTCAATTTCCAGAACAACCCGGGATTGTCCGCATTCTTATCCTCATCGTTTTCAAACTCCTTCCTGTTCTGAGTCTGAAATGAAAAAACAGGTTCGAGATGGAATTTATTGCTTAGTCTGATATTTCCGTTCAGTACAAACTGATTCGTATTAAGTTTCTGGCTACCGGTGTACTGCGGCTCCGGTTCGTGCATCCGTACTTCCCTGTTAAAAGTCTCAAATCCCGCCTCGATGTATCCGAAACTATTCCTGTATCCGAATGAAAATCCGCCTTCGACCTCTTCAGTACCGCTGTTTGAGAGAATGCCGCCGTGTATCGTATCACTGACTCCGGAGATAAGAGTATTCACAAGAAGATTCCCATCCGGTGTTCGGACGTTCCCTGATTTTCTGAATCCCAAATGACCTTTCAAGCCCATGTTCCTGAAACCGGTTCCGATGGTAAGATTTCCTGTGCCTTCTTTGTTGACTGAAAATCCGTCAAGGTCGAGATTACCGTAAAATATTTTTTTAAAGCCGCTTGAGTATAGCAGAGGCTTTGACAAGATGTTCACGACTCCACCGATTCCATCGGCGCCGTATAGCAGACTAGCAGGACCTCTCAATATTTCGATTCTGTCAATGTCATAAGTGCTAACTTCCGGAGAATGCTCGTCTCCCCATTGCTGCGATTCCTGCTTGACTCCGTCGTGAATAATAAGCACGCTGTTTGACGTCATTCCCCTAAGTACGGGTTTTCCGATACCCGTTCCCGTTGACAAAGTATTCACGCCCGGGATGTTGTCAATCGTCGAACTCAGGTTATGCGAGCGTTCCTGTATGAGTTCTCTCGGACCGAGTGTCGATAAGGAAAATGTGCTTTGCGATATTTCCTGAACTTCAAATGAACCCGTAACGTCAATCGTCGCGGTCTGAATCAGGCTGTTTTCGAGTACTATGTCTTTAACAATATGCTCCGATTGAATTTCAATCTCAACGGTTTTTGCTATGTATCCCGTCTTCGAATATGTAATGTGATAATGACCGTAGGGTATGTTTGATACAGAATAATAGCCTCCTGAATCCGTTCCGACTTGAATTCCCGGTTCGTTCAGTGTAACATTAGCGTCTTTGAGCGGATTGCCTTCCGAATCGGTCACCCTCCCTTTCAACTCACCGGAAAGTGTTTCGGAGAATATACTTTGCGAAAACAATAATGCAATTATAACTGCAATAATAAGTCTATGCATTTTCTAGATTTTTAATTTAAAAAAAGTTTTGCAGTTATAAGGACGGAGGAGCTCTGCCAAAAAAGATTTCTTCCAAGATGGCATTTTCTATATCGGATTGATAGCCGGGTAAGATGAAATGAGAGAACTCATAAAACGGAATTTCCATCACTTTCAAATTAATCACAGCCGATACATCCGCGTTAGCATTTAGTACGCAAACCGGACATTCATTGTGTGAACCGCTGTCGGAATGGTAGTGGTGGTATTCCGCCGATATCATCACAATGAACGACAGGACAACGATTAATCCTGACAATATTCTTCCCGTTTTATTCAATTTATCAAATTATGAACTTCTTTAATTAATAACAAGAATGAACATTTTATCGTTTCGACATAATCAGACGGTATGTGCCGTATGAATCCCGCGCAACAAACTTCAGCAGAGAAAAAGAACTTTTTTTACAGAAACAGTAATAATATATTTATATAATCCGTTCAACAAAAAAATTATTATGATTCCAAGGTATTCAAGAGAAGAGATTTCACAAATATGGTCAGACGAAAACAGGTTTAATATCTGGCTTAAAGTCGAATTGCTCGCCTGCGAGGCTCAGTGCGGACTCGGGCTAATCCCGAAAAAATCGCTTGAGGTCATAAAAAGACGCGCGAAGTTCGATACGAAGCGCGTCCTGAAGATAGAAGAGACGGTGAAACACGACGTTATCGCTTTTCTTACAAACGTCGCCGAACACGTCGGTCCCGATTCCAGATTCATACACATGGGAATGACGAGTTCGGACGTACTGGACACGACGCTCTCCGTTCAGATGAAACAGGCGGGTGAGATTATTTTGAAGGACCTTTTGAAAACGCGGGACGTTCTTAGAAAAAAAGCGCTCAAGTACAAAAGGCTCACGATGATAGGTAGAACGCACGGAATACACGCCGAACCGATTACTCTCGGACTAAAGTTTGCTCTCTGGTTCGACGAAACCAACAGGAACATAAAGAGACTGAAATCAGCCCTTAACACGATTTCAGTCGGGCAGATTTCGGGAGCCGTAGGCACTTACGAGCACATCTCTACGAAAGTAGAAGCGTACGTATGCAGAAAACTCGGACTCGCTCCCGCGAATATAACGACTCAGATTATTCAGCGCGACAGGCACGCGCAATTCATGTCGACACTTGCGATAATCGCATCATGCATCGAAAAGTACGCGACTGAAATCAGGCATTTGCAGAAGACAGAGGCTCTCGAACTCGAAGAATGTTTCACAAAAGGACAGAAGGGTTCGTCGGCAATGCCGCATAAGAAGAACCCAATCACCTCGGAGCAGTTGTCGGGACTCGCGAGAGTAATACGCGGTAACGCTCTTGCTGCATTCGAAAACATTCCCCTGTGGCACGAAAGGGATATTTCCCATTCATCGGTCGAAAGAATCATTATGCCCGATTCAACGATACTTATTGATTACATGCTCAACAAGTTTAATTCTCTGATTGAGAACATAATCGTTTACGAAAAAAATATCAAACGCAATCTCGAACTAACTAAAGGATTGATTTTTTCGCAAACCCTCCTTCTTAAACTCATCGCAAAGGGGATGAAAAGAGAAAACGCTTACAAGTTGGTTCAGAAAGCCGCGATGGAATGCTGGGAGAAGAAAATTGATTTCAGGATACTTATTGAAGGCAGCAGGGATTTGATGAAGTACCTGACGAAGAAGGACCTCGACGCGGTTTTTGATTACGGAAAATCGGGGAAAAATATCGATTACATATTTAAGAGAACGGGGATATAAATCCCCGTTCTGCAACAACTTTTACTTTTTATATTCAGGTTTAAGCAGGTCACCGAGTTCCTTATAGGTGAAATTCAGTTCCGTCGGTCCAACCGCGTAAGCCGCAATTTCATAACTGTTATAATAAAAAATTACCCCGTCTTTAAGCAGTCCGAAATTATCGTTAAACTCGATGTGGTTTTCGAACAGCATTCCGTTTTCACCGTCAAGCCTTTCCTTGTCTGAAATGCCTCTGAATTCCCTGTATTTCTTTTCAATTAGTTTATTCAGTCCTGACTCGAAACCCTTCACGAAAATATCCTGAACCCGCAGACGATTTCCCGTTTCGATGTCGAATACGAAATAAACGTTATAAGAATTAGGATGCGCTCCGCCCGTAAACGCATAAGTATTAATTTCGACAGTAACGACGTTTCCCTTGTTATACAACACTCTTCCGGCCGACTCAAAAGCGTAAGACAATCCCCAGTCAGGATTATCTTTCTTCATCGTTTCGTAATCCTTGAAATAATTTTCCGCGAGTTTTTCGAGTGTCTTGTTCGACATCCCTTCTTCAACCATATAGACGCTGTCGGTAAGATAAGCGTATATCGCTTCATTTATTCGCTTATAGGATTTTCCTGACGTGAAGACGGGATATTCAATCTTCATATAAGAGCAGTTTTCTTCGTTGTCGTTGCATCCTCTGTAGGTTTTATGGAATTTCCGGATTTCATATTTCAGCGAATCGGGAGATTCGGAATTGCTCTCCCCTGCTGATTTCATTTCTCCTGAACCGGTGCTTTGAACATTCGATGTCGCGCTTGTTTCGGTTTGCTTTTTTCCGCATCCCAGGAGCAGGAGGGCGACTATAGATAGAATCAGAATATTTTTCATATTTTAGTTAAATTTTTCTTCCTGAAATTTTTTCCAATGTTGTTTCGCGTAATCAAGAAACTCCTTCGGGGCATCGTTGAACGACTTATCAACTTTCATTTCCCCGCCGTAGGGACCTTCGTTCGGAAGTTTTACAATCATCGTTCCGCGGATCGCGTATTTTTCCTTCCCCTCGTGCATCATAAGTTTCAAATCACTGGGACTCACGTCGCTTCTGCAAGTCAATTTGTAGAGAAAAGTTGTTTCTGCGATACCGTTCCTGTCAAGGTCCGTCACGGAAAGTGATTTTTCGACGTAACTGAGCGTGAGGTCGAAATCGCAATTCTCGACGAGATCGTTTATCTTCCAGACTTCTTCTGAATTGCCGTTTTCACCGATTATGAAACCATATCCGAAAAGTTTTTTCGACAGAGACCTTTCGCCACCCGGACGTTTTTTCTCCGTCTCCCGTGTCTCCGAGATTATTATCGCGTTAAGGCCTTTTGAGTCCTTCCACTGCGCTCCGGCGACAATGTTTCCGTCAAAGAGAAGTTTTCCGGCGATGTCCTTCACATCGTATTTAAGACCGGAAATAGTTCCGTCGGCATTTTCCTTTGTTTCCGCTCCGGCGCTCTCCTTATTGACGTTGGCGGTTACCGAAGAAGAGTCTTTTGTTTCCTTCTTTTCGGTCAAAGGAGCGTTATTTTTCGAGCAGCCTGATATCAGGAATAATGATATCAGCAGGATAATAAAAATGTTGTCTTTCATTCAGCCGTTTAGTTAGTTTTTATTTTTCAAAATATCTCTTATTTCAGCAAGAAGTTTCTCTTCGTTTGTAGGTTCGGGCGGCGCAGGCGCTTCTTCTTTCTTTCTAACAACTTTCTGGTATGCCTTTAGCACGATGAAAATACAGAATCCTATTATCACGAAGTTAAAAACAGTCTGCACGAACATCCCGTAGTTTATTGAAACTTCGGCAACTGCCGGAGTAATAATCTGCGCGCCGTTCATAACCGCTTCCTTGCCGCCTTGCAGAACAATTTTTAGTTCTTTAAAATCCACACTGCCCAGCAAAAGTCCAATCGGGGGCATAATGACGTCGTTGACAAGCGAAGTAATAACAGTGCCGAACGCTCCGCCGATAATAACAGCAACAGCAAGGTCAAGCACGTTGCCCTTCATGATGAATTCTTTGAATTCTTTTAAGAGGCCCATAATGTTTGATTTAAGTTTGTAAAATATTTTTTCGTTACCGTGAAATGAGCGGTCGCCAACAACGGCAACTTTGAAAATCCGTTTAATCAACAAAAAAATAATATTTTATTTGATTATTTAAAAGAGAAATGAAACCGAAAACGGCCTATATTTTTGGCAATATTCCGCGCTCGCTTGTCTCGATGAAATCTCTTATTATCTTTACTTCTTCCGTCATTTCCATATCATCACACAATTTTTTCAGCGCGTCCCTGAAATTTAAACCGGAGTCGTAAATGATTCCGTATGCGTTTTTTATATTCTGTATTTGTTCCGGTGTGAAGCCTTTTCGTTTGAGTCCTATGAAATTAAGCCCCATGAATCTGAGCGGAGTCCGTCCTGCAAGACAGTAAGGCGGGACGTCCTTCGTGACCTTCGTACTTGATTCAATCATAACATATTCGCCAATGTGCGCGAACTGATGAACTCCGACGAGTCCCCCGATGTTAGTCTGTTTGCCTACCGTAACATGACCGCCGAGATTTACGCCGTTCGTAAGAACCACGTTGTCGCCGATTCTGTTATCGTGAGCAACGTGTACGTGGTTCATTATGTAACAGTTCTTTCCTATTACTGTCTTGTAAGTATGCGTCGTTCCCCTGCATACTGTTGACAGTCCTTTTATGATTGTGCCTTCGCCGATTTCAACTGTTGTAGGTTCGTTCGCGTATGAGGTCGAATTCGGCCAGACGCTAATTCCCGCGGAATGGAGGATAATAACATTATCCGAAATCCTGGAACCGTTTCCAATGTAAGCATTGGAGCCTATCTGCACTCCGCTGCCGATAACAACGTCATCCTCAACCGTGGTGTAGTTTCCGATAACCGTATCTTTTCCGATTTTTGCTTTTGGACTTATCATTTCAATAAGATTTATAGTGTAAATTTATCTATTTTACATTTGATAAAAACTGATAATACGATTGCATATCTTCATCCGAATAATTCCTGAAGTTTCAAGCGCCTGTATTCAAATATCTTCTTCACTTCCCTTTCGACAAACAGGCGGTTCACTATTCTCCCGATGAAACCGAACTTAATTTTGTAATGAAGAACATCAACCATCCTGACCCCGCCATCCGTTTCGAAAAACTTATGCTGGTGATGCCAGAAGGAATAAGGGCCGAACCTCTGCTCGTCAACGAAGTAATACGGCTCGGAAACGTGGGTTATCTCAGTTACCCATTTGACGGGTATTCCGAGAAGCGGTTTCACGATGTAAGTAATTATCATTCCGGGGTACATTTTGTCTTCCCTGTAACCGGAAGTTATGTGAAAACCCATGCCTGGAGGTGTAATCGACTTAAGATTTTCCGGCGAGGAAAAAAAGTTCCACGCTTCGTGAATATTTATCGGAAGCGTCTGTTCGGTCTTTAAAAAATGCATGTTTTAAATTTTAAAGTTTAAATAGTTTGATAATAAAATTAAAGGCTTATGGGGTATCTCGAGGAATATTACACGCTGAAAAAACTTTATGACGAAAGCAAGGATTCGATTACTATACCCGGCGCGAATATAATCATTCGCAATTATAAATTTAATTCAGTAACCCCTGATTTTTTCCCGGGCAACGATTACATGGCTTCCCTTTTTCAGAGGCATTACGGAAAGACGCGCCCTGGCAGCATGACAGAATTCAACGATAATCAGATTTCGGATTTTAAGTGCAACACGGACTTCGTTTATCCGGTTTACTGCAAGCGGGATAAGGGGAAGCAGAACGGCGTGATTATTATGCTGCACGGATTGAACGAAAGCAGTTGGGACAAGTATCATCCCTGGGCGAAAGCGCTTGTCGAGAACACGGGGCAGCCGGTAATAATGTTCCCAATATCGTTTCACATAAACAGGCGACCACAGTACTGGACCGAAACCCGGAAGATGAACGCACTTTCCAAAGAGCGAAAATCATTTTACGACGACCTCGCGGAATCATCATTCGTCAACGCGGCAATAAGCACGCGCCTTCAGTTCGCTTCGGAACTGTTTTTCTGGTCGGGGCTTCGGACTTACATTGATATTCTGCGCCTCACAGAAATGCTTACGCACGGTGATTTCGATTTCGCGGCAAAGAATACGAGAATAAATTTTTTCGGTTACTCCATAGGAGCATTTCTTGTCGAGGTCCTGATGATGTCCAGGTTCGACCTCTACGAAAAATCCAAAGCCGTTCTTTTCTGCGGCGGTCCCGCTATGGACCTGATGTATCCCGCCTCGAAATATATATATGATACGGAAACAGAAAAATCAATGAGCAGGTTTTACATCAAGGATTTCGAGAATGCGTTGAAGCAAGATAAGTTTCTGTACAATTATTTTCACGCTCCGCCGAACGAAGCCCTTGCTTTCCGTTCGATGTTAAATACAGAAAGATTCAGAACTCAGCGCGATAATATGCTGGGAAGATTAAGCAGGAATATTCACGCGGTTTGCCTTAAGAAAGATACTGTGATGCCGCCGGAATCGGTAAGAAAAACACTCGAAGGGGATAATAATGTTCCGGGAATAAAGGTAACTGAATTAGATTTTCCGTTTGAATACGATCACATCAGTCCCTTCCCGCTCGGCGAAAACACAAAAGCGGAGACCGATAGGGCATTCAACGAATTCATTAAAATTGCGGCTGAAGGGCTTGTCTAAGATTTATTCATAAAAGTATCTCAGCATATAACTGCTGACGTCCGACAGGTCCGATATCTTAACCTGCCTGACACGATTTCCGTCATATTCATATAACTTCGTTATCTTGCCCTGCGGTGAATCACTGATTTCTTCTACAACTTTGCCGTTCGAATTGTAAGTGAACTTAGTAGAACCAAGCGTCTTGCCGTTTTCCTCCTTCACGGTTTTTTCTTCGAGCAAGCCGTTTTTCCAGATGTAAGATACCAACGTCGTTTTCTTATTGCCGAGAATTATTTTTTCCTCGAGACAGCGCGAATTCGCGTCATAAGTGTATAGATACTTATAGTCGGCCTCATCGTTGCTGTTATACTTGATTTCCTGTATGATGTTTCCCCACTGATCGGATTCGAATTCAGAATACCCGAATAATACTCCGTCAGCAGTCACGTACTTCATTTTATTCAGCGCGCCGCCCTCGTAAGAATACACCTCGTCGAACGCCTTCGAAGCGCCGAGAAAAATTTCGCGCCTGTCCGTCAGACCGTCCTCACGATAATAGAATTCTGTTTTACCGGTAATGTTATTTTTATCATCATAGATTTCGCGATACAGAATTTTGTTCTGCGAATTGAGCGATATTATGCTTTTCGAGTATGCAGGAGCATAATTGATATCCGTGAAAAGCATTTTTTCAGCGTCGTAAGTCATTATTTCCGCCACGGAAGAGTCCTGCTGGAAATCCACTTCATCGTAATCGTATCTGTATATCGTAATCTTCTTCATCCCGTTGTCTTTAACCGCGTTAACCTTGTCAAGTTCGGCGTTCTCAGTGTCGATCATCATTTTTATCTGAGGGAACGCGAACGAGGGAATCAATAACAACAAAAGAATGAATGGGGAAAAGAATTTCATAGTATTTATTTTCAATTTCACGGAAATTATTGTTTCTAAATTAAAAAATGCATGAATATTATAACGAAATTATTTAATATTAAATACCCAATTATACAAGCGGGAATGGTCTGGTGCAGCGGCTGGAAACTGGCGTCGGCAGTGAGCAACGCGGGAGGGCTCGGTCTGATAGGCGCGGGTTCCATGCACCCCGATACTTTCCTTGAACACGTACGTAAGTGTAAGAAAGGAACGGACAATCCATTCGGTGTTAATGTCCCTCTCCTCTATCCCGAAATGGACAAGATAATGAACATTATAATCGATGAGGGAGTGAAGATAGTATTCACGTCCGCGGGAAGTCCGTCAAAATACACAGGTACACTTCAGAGCAAAGGCATAAAAGTTGTTCACGTTGTCGCGAGTTCGAAATTCGCCCTGAAATGCAGGGACGCGGGAGTTGACGCGATAGTCGCGGAAGGATTCGAAGCGGGCGGACATAACGGCGCGGAAGAAACCACAACAATGACTCTGATTCCGATAGTAAGAAAAGCCGTTGACCTTCCAATAATTGCTGCAGGCGGAATCGCTACGGGAGGAGCGATGGCTGCTGCCTTCGCGCTCGGAGCCGACGGGGTTCAGGTCGGAACGAGATTCGCGGCCTCGCTTGAATCATCGGCGCACGAATCGTTCAAGCGGAAAATCATAGACGCAAAGGAAGGCGACACTAAACTGATGATGAAAAAAGTAGTTCCCGTGCGGCTTCTCAAGAATAAGTTTTTCGAAGATATAGAGAAGGCGGAAAACTCCTGCGCAACTGTCGAAGAACTCCGCGCAATTCTCGGTAAAGGACGCGCGAAGAAAGGCATGTTCGAAGGAGATTTGGAAAACGGAGAACTTGAGATAGGACAGATTTCCGCGCACATAGATAGAATTCAGTCTGCCAAAGAGATTATTGATGAAATAATGACGGACTTTAATGCAGCGAGAGAAAAACTATCGAAACTCAATTTTTAAAAATTTACAATACGCATATCTGTATTCAGACGTTATTAATCGGGAATAATGCCGGAATAAATTACTTTACCATCAGCATCTTTCTTGTAATCCGCTCATTCCCGGCGATGAGAGTGTAAAAATACACGCCGCTCGGGAGACCATTCAGGTCCAATATTAAATTGTAATTTCCCGGAACCCTGTATCCGATAATTTCGCGAGACACAATTCTTCCTGTTATGTCTGATACTAAAATTTTCGGATAAGACGCGATTTTCAAACTGAAATTTATTCTTGTTCTTCCGTTGAACGGATTTGGAAAATTCTGGAACAATTCAAAACCTGTTAAAGTCAATGCCTCATTGCCGACCGATATGACAGTCTGGTACGCGCAGTTCTGCAGAAACAATGCGTCCGCCTGAGAGAGTGTTCCGATATATGAAAGCCCGACCGGACTAAGGTTAAAAAGTTTCGCATAAAAGACGCAGGCGGCGAGGTAAGAGCCTTTAATTGTAGGGTGGCTTTCATCCGATTCCCAGAGGTCAATACCCGGCTGCAGAAGCCTTGCTTTCCGCCACGCCTCCCCGACGGGACAAAGTACCGCGTTCAGCATAGACGAAATTTCCAAGTACGCTGATTTCAGAGAATCCTGCATGTGAAAGAAACTCGTGAAGACGGGGCTGCAAAAAGTATCGATGCACTGTTGACCACCGTTCTGTCTTCCCCAGGTCATGAAGAAACAGGTGTGAAGATTATTCAACTTAATCAGGCTGTCGAGAAATTCCGCCGAGGGATACATGCTGTTGTAACGGAAATGCTCAATCGTCGGCGCCTGGCTCTGTTCCTGAAGAACGACGAAGTCCCAGCCTCCCTGCCTAATCAGGCTGAGTGAGGTTTCGTCCGTTTTATGATTCTCGAGCATATAACCGCCGGGAGCGGAGATACCTGTTAAAACGATTTTGCCTGCGGACTTCGCAAGGTTACCGAACAAATCGGGCAGATTGTTAGCGTACGTGTAACTGTTTCCGAGAAAAAGCACCTTCGTCGTGTCTGATGCGGAAGAATCTTTCACGAAAAAAAACAGCGGCGCGAAGATAAAAATCAAAAAAACTTTTCTCATAGTCTTGAATTATAGTCCGAGCATTTCATTCAACAATTTAACGGAAGTTGTAACGCAGGGCAGGCAGACATTTTCGCGTAGTTTATTTTCCTCCGCATGCCTTTTGCCTTCTTCGGTATTCAGGTCGCATCCCATCAATTCGCGGCAAATTGTAGAACCGTGAATTCCGTTGAACTTCGCGTTTAATTCCTGCACAAGCAAATGAATCTTTTCCTTTCTTTCTTTAGGGTCAGAAAACTTATTGCTGCAATGCAGGCCGATTGCAATAAAGGCGCCCGTGACAGCGCCGCACTTCTCCTGCAGCCGTCCCATTCCCCCGCCGAAAGCGGACGCGACTCTTTCAGCGTCACCTGCATTCAGCAGGAGTTCATCCGAAAACGCTGTGAGTACCGATTGCGCGCAGTTCATACCTGATTTGAATGACTCCGCGGCTTTGATTTCCTTCGTGACCATAAATTAGTATAAGATTATCTTTCATAAAATTAATCATAGATTAGATTAAGAACAATAAAAAACGGGTTAGAATAAGCCTCCGGCAGGATTCGGAAACAGAATTGTTCAAAAAATGTATCAATTTAAAATAAAATGCCCCTGAAATAATTTCACTTTATCATTGAAATTAAAATTCGTTTTATTTAAATAATACAAAAGAACATTTGCT
>CALGII010000024.1 GCA_937915485.1 uncultured Ignavibacteriota bacterium
CTTATTTTTGGTATTTTTTCAAAATTTACGGACACAGATTATAGGAGTATATAAAAAATATGTACATTAGAACCAAGGTTGACCTTTCGAAAGAACTCGCCAAGATAAAAGAAGCGGGTTTGTACAAGGACGAAAGAATCATTCTTTCGGACCAGAAGGCGAACATCGACGTGAGATACCCCGCCGATTCGAACGAGCGCGAAGTTCTTAACTTCTGCGCGAACAATTATCTCGGTCTGGCAAACCATCCCGAGATACTCAAGGCGGCGCACGACGCTCTCGATACGCACGGCTTCGGTCTCGCTTCCGTGAGGTTCATTTGCGGAACTCAGGACATTCACAAGGAACTCGAAAAAAAGATTGCGGAGTTTTACGAAACGGAGGACACGATTTTATATTCTTCGTGTTTCGACGCTAACGGCGGACTGTTCGAGTCTATACTCGGCACCGAAGACGTTATTATTACAGACGGACTGAATCACGCGAGCATAATAGACGGCATACGTCTGTGCAAGGCGAGAAGGCTGATATACGACCACTCCGATATGAAGTCACTCGAGCAGAAACTTAAACTCGCGCGCGAGGGCTCGGACATCTGGGACCGCACGGGTCTCGAAGCGATGCCGAGCGCGGCGCAGAACATCATAATTGCCACGGACGGCGTGTTCTCGATGGACGGAGACATAGCGAAGATTCAGGAAATAATCGACCTCGCGAACCAGTATGACGCGATGGTAATGGTTGATGATTCGCACGCTACGGGTTTTCTCGGAAAAACCGGCAGAGGCTCCATAGAATACTGCGGGACTCTCGGCAAGGTTGACATCATAACATCAACTCTCGGAAAAGCGATGGGAGGCGCGTCGGGCGGTTTCACGACAGGCAAGAAGGAAATAATCGATATGCTCAGGCAAAGGTCGCGCCCTTATCTTTTCTCGAACTCGCTCGCTCCGTCAATCGTAGCGGCTGCGATAAAGGCGTTTGAATTGATTCGCGGCAGCGACGACCTGAGGAAAAAACTCAGCGAAAACACGGAGTTGTTCAGAAAGAATCTGACGAAACTCGGATTTGACATTATAGACAGCGTGCACCCGATTGTTCCCGTGCTGTTCAGAAAATTCGAGAATGACGCCCAACTCGCTACACAGATGTCGAAAGATTTGTACGACGAAGGAATTTACGTCGTCGGGTTCTCTTACCCAGTCGTGCCGAAAGGACAGGCGAGAATAAGAGTGCAGATATCCGCGGCGCACGACAAACAGCATATCGAAAGGGCTTTGAGCGCTTTCGAAAAGGTCGGGAAGAAACATAAAGTCATTTGATAATTTACAGGTACATATTGAAATCGCACGCGGGACCTTTTTTGTTCTCGCTCGGCACTCTTATGTTCCTGTTTCTTTTTCAGTTTCTAATAAAATCCATTGACCAACTTGTCGGCAAGGGTCTGAGCCTCTGGATAATAACGCAGTTAATCGCTCTCAATCTCGCGTGGATGGTTACACTCGCTGTGCCGATGGCGGTGCTCGTCTCAACCCTGATGGCATTCGGCGGGCTTTCCTCGGCGAACGAGATCACGATAATGAAGGCGGGCGGAATAAGCCTTAAGAAACTCATGATTCCCGTACTGATATGTGCGGTAATAATTACGTACCTGATGGTGCTTTTCAACAACGACGTTCTTCCCGAGGCGAATCACAAGGCGAGAATACTTCTTCAGGATATTTCAAAAACAAAGCCGACCTTCATACTCGAGGCGGGAAAATTTTCCGATGATATCGGCGGCGCGAGGATACTCGTGAGAAAGACGTTTGAGAACAGCAACAACATCGAGGGCGTGTTCATTTACGATTATTCGAGTCCCGAATTCAGGAACGTAATAACGGCTGAAAGCGGAGACATAGGTTTCACGAGCGATTTTAAGAGCATAGTAATGAACCTGAAGAGCGGCGAGATTCACCAGTTGAACCTTAAGGATTACGTCAACAAGTACAGGAAAGTAAAATTCACGAATCACAGAATAACGCTCGACGCGGCGGGATTTGGATTCCAGCAGTCGTCCGACAACGCTTTCGGACGCGGCGACAGGGAACTCTCCGCGAAAGCGATGAACGCTATAGTTGACAGCCTTCGCGTTTCGAGAGCGAGGAATAATGATGTATTCATTTCAAGCATTTGCATGGACGTCGAGAATGTTTTTAAAATAAATTTCAAGGATACGGTTTACTATCCGTCAACTTCAGGTGAAGGTGAATCAAACAGGCAATCCCTGACTTACGATTCGCTGATGCAAATCAAGAGGACGCTTTCATCGAGATGGGAAACAGTAAGAAGCCAGGCAACTTTAAACACGCAGATGCAGAAGCAGATGGACGCGTATCAGGTCGAGATTTACAAGAAATATTCGATACCCTTCGCCTGTCTTGTTTTCGCGTTAATCGGCGCGCCGCTCGGATACAGGGTAAGGAGAGGCGGCTTCGGTATAGCGGCAGGATTCTCGCTTTTCTTCTTCCTGCTTTACTGGGCTTCGCTTATTGGGGGAGAAAAACTCGCAGACAGGGATTTGGTGAGTCCGTTCGTGGGAATGTGGATGGTGAACGTGATTCTCGGGTTATTTGGTTTGTATTTAATGTTTAAATCTTCTTAACTATATTGTTATGTCAAGCCCCGAACAATACGATTCGGCCCAACCCGGTCAGGTCCGGAAGGAAGCAGCCGTAAGTTGATAGTATGTGATTCGGGTGTCTTGACATTTTAATTTCATACAGGCATATGGGAAAAATCAAGATAGCGATTGCGGGACTCGGCGGAATCACTCAGATCATGCACCTTCCGATACTTTCGAAGCACAGGGACGCTGAAATCACCGCGATATGCGACACAGAATACAACAAGGTGAAAAACCTCCTTAGAGGAAAAAATTTCGCAAAGGGTTATAAGGATGTCGATACAATGCTCGCCGAAAACGCAGATATCGACGCCGTTATAATCGCGACACGCACCGACGCGCACGTCGAAACCGCCGTTAAATGTCTCGAAGCGGGGAAACACGTCCTCGTAGAAAAACCTATTGCGAGAAACGCGGCTGAAACGAAGAAGATAGTGGCTGCCGCAGATAAGAGCAAAAAACTTCTGATGGTTGGAATGAACAACAGGTTCAGGACCGACTCGATACTCCAGAGAAATTTCGTAAAAGGAAAAGAACTCGGAGAAATTTTTTACGTCAAGACTGGATGGCTTAAACAGCAGAGTTCAGATCAGAAGTGGTTCACGGAAATGGAAAAAGCGGGAGGCGGCGTCGTGATGGACAACGGAATCGTTATGCTCGACCTCGGAATGTGGATGCTCGGCTTTCCTGAAGTTAAAAGCGTATCGTCCGTAAATTACAGGCATAACACCAAGACCGTTGAAGATTCAAATTTCACATTCGTAAAGTTTAAGAACGGCTCCTGCCTTACAATCGAGGTCAGTTGGAGTTTTCTGCGCAGCGGCGAGTTCTTTTACTGCAACGTTTTCGGAACGAACGGAAGCGCGACTATCAACCCGCTGAGGATTAGCAAGATGATTAACCAGCAGGTCTTCGACATAACGCCTAAGAACATAAAGCAGGCGCAGGCGGGATACAAGAACAGTTTCGAGAACGAGATTAATTATTTCATCGGCGCGATTAAAGGCACGCACGAACTTATATCCACGGGTCGCGAGGCTCTCGCGGTGATAGAAGTAATCGACGCGGCTTATAAATCGGCTATAGCGGAGAAGGAAATTATATTTAAATAATTTCTTAACGTAGAATTATACATTTCTTAACATAGAATATGTAGGTTTATGCAAAAAAGAAAGATGGAATTTAAGATTCTTGTAGTTGACGACGAAAAGGACATTGTCGATTTGCTCAAATATAACCTTGAAAAGGAAAAAGAGTTCGAGGTAATAACCGCTTTCAACGGCCGGGACGCGCTTGAAAAAGCCGTCAAGGAAAAGCCCGATCTTATTCTTCTCGACATTATGATGCCGGAAATGAACGGCTTCGACGTATGCCGCAAACTCAAGACCGGCGCGGCAAACGGGATTCCCGTGATTTTTCTCACCGCAAAGGAAAACGAAATCGATGAAATAATCGGTCTCGAACTCGGGGCGGACGATTACATACAGAAACCGATTTCCCCGCGCAAGGTCATTGCTCGCGTGAAATCGGTGATTCGCAGGGCGTATTCCGAAAAAGACAAAACTATAAAGACCGACGAATATATAAAATTTAAGAATCTGGAGGTCGATACTGTTGCCCACAGCGTGAAGATTGACAATGAGGATGTTTTTTTCCCGAAGAAAGAATTCCAGTTGCTTCATTTTCTACTTTCCAACCGCGGCAAAGTTCTTTCGCGCGATGTGCTTCTGAACCATATCTGGGGAGAGAACATTTACGTTGTTGACAGGACAATCGACGTTCACGTCGCAAAAGTCAGGGAGAAACTCGGCGATTATTCCGAATACATAGAAACGATAAAAGGCCTCGGCTACAGGTTTAACGCGGAGTAAGGCGATATGAAAAGATTATCATATGGTCTTGCTTTATTGATTATTTCTCTTCCTGTTATTCTTATAGCTTCGTTTATCATATACCCTGTCAGCGGCAAAGCATTAATCGTGTTTCTTTCATCGTCAACAATACTGCTCGCGGCGGCATTCATTCTGTACTTCCGTTACATATCACGTCTTTCCTTTGAAATGAAAAGAACGTCCGATAGAATAAAGAACGAATCGGAAAAGTTCGAGGAGTACGATGAAAAGATAATTGAGATAGGCAAGATAAAGGAGGAGTTCTCCTTTGCGAGCAACGGACTACCCGCGGGCGCAGAAATAACCGAAATCGCGGACGCGTTCGACAAACTGATAGAGAGGCTGCTCGCGGAACTTCACGCGGCGAAAGTTTTCAAGGTAAACAGGAACGAGTTTCTCGGAAACGTGGCACACGAGATGAGAACCCCGATATTCGCTATACAACTATCGCTTGAAACGCTTGCTGACGGCGCGATTCACGACGACAAGGTCAACCGGGATTTCCTCAACAAGGCTTTAAACCAGAGCAACCGCCTGAAATCTCTCGTTGACGACCTTATAAGCATTTCGAGATTCGAGACGGGCGTTAAACTGAGCAAGAGATATTTCGCGATAAATCAACTCGTGCAAGAGACGATTCACGAACTGCAGGGACTCGCTTCCCGCGGAAAGATTTCGCTCCTTATGAAGACGGAATTGAAGGACGGCGCTACAGTATTCGCCGACAGCGATAAGATAAAGCAGGTGCTCATAAACCTTATCGACAATTCGATTAAATACACTCCCGAAGGCGGAACGGTTACCGTAACAACAGTCAGGGAAGACAAACAGGTGAGAATAACGGTTGAAGACACGGGCGCAGGAATTCCAAAGAGTGACCTTCCGAGAATTTTCGAGAGATTCTACCGCGTTGACAAGACCCGCTCGCGCGACGTTGGAGGCAGCGGTCTCGGTCTTTCGATTGTAAAACACCTGATAGAACTTCACGACTCGCAAATCAAGGCTGACAGTGTCGAAGGCAAAGGAACTGTATTCGAATTCACGCTTCCCGCATAAACTTTTATCTTCCGCAGATACTTTTGTAATCGCAGTACTCGCATCTCTTCGCGTCATCCGTTTTCGCAAACGGTATTTCAGGATTGAATATTTCGGCGATTTTATTCTTTAGTTCTTCACCGAAAAGTTTCATGTCTTCAGGATTGAAGAATTTCTCAGCCATCAGTTGCAGCCCTTCGGTCGCAATCTCTTTCAACGCGTAAATGCCCGCGTTCACCTTCCCGTAGTTTTTCGTCAGCGAAAGCAGATAAGCATAGAACAGAGTCTGCAGGTTCGCTTTATAATCGGGATTAAGAAAAAGGTTTTCGTAAAACTTATCGTCGTTTTTGAACGCTCTTAACTTCGAATCGCCCGTCTTGTAGTCAATAATTTCGAACACGTTTTCCTTTTCATCTATGCGGTCAACCTTGCCTGCGAGGTTAATTCCGTGCTCCGTCCCGTCAAGATTGACGCTTATTCCTGTCTCGCACCATTTCTCAAGGTCAACCACTTTATAAGGCGCCCGTGTTTTCTCGGATTCGAAGAACCTGTTCAGAAGTTTTTTTATTACCGATTTATAAAGCGCGTTTCTCCCCTTTTCTGTCAGGTTCAGGTGTCTCAATTCTTCCTTCCTGTTCAGTACGTTCTCAAAAAGTTTATCGTAATCAATCTCCGCGGTCCCCGCTATTTCATCGATATCCTTTTCGCCAACAGTCTTTCCGATGTATGGCTTGTATAACTGCCTCGCGATTTCGTGAAACACGGTCCCGAACGATGCGGCGCTGAGTATCTCCTCGACTTCCTCTTCGGGTTTGAGTTTCAGCACGTTCCTGAAATAGAACTGCAGCGTGCAGTTAATGTAAGTGTTAAGGTCGCTCGGCGATATTCTTTTTACGTTCTCATTAACCGCATTTATTATATTTTCGTCTTTGCGGATTACGATACCGTTATCAGAATTTTTCTTTAACGAATATGAGGCTATAGTATGGCGGACGTTTAGATTGCTGTTTACGCTCTTCAGTTCGTTCTCGATTTGAAGGATGTATCTACTCTTTTCCTTCACGTCAGAACCTATCTCGGCATTGTAGAAAAGAAATATATTTTCGGCTTTTGATATGAGCGAATATATGTAATAAGCGTTTATAGAATCGTTTTCCTCGAATGTAGGAAGCCCGAATGCTTTTCGCAGGCTGTAAGGAATATAACTGTTGAACGTATCGCCCGCGGGCATCACGCCTTCGTTCATCGAAAGGATGAAGACATTTTCAAACTTTATGTTTCGCGATTCGAGTAGTCCCATTACCTGAATGCCTTTCATCGGCTCGCCGGTGAACACGATTCTCGAGGAATTCAACTGTTGAATGAGAAGGTTCCAGAATGTTGTCCTGTTCAGGTTCGTGTTTCTTTCTTCTAAAATATCCCTTAACCTGTTCAGGTTTGAACTCAGGAAAAAGAGATATTCAAGTTGGAATATCTTATTGCTTTCATTTCCTTCGTATTCTTCGAGTTTCAGCGTGAGCATATCGCACAAACCGGAGATGTATGAAATAATCTCATTCACCTCCGAAACGGGCTTGAATGCAAGTTCAAGAATATCCTTTGAGTTTCCTTTTTCGAGCGTGTCCAGCAGGAATGATTGCGGCTCTATGTACGAAAGATTCGTTTCCCTTATTTTCCTGACCGCGCCGAATATCTGCTCGGGGAAAAGAAACTTAACGTAAGGGTGGAGAAGCAGACGTATTACATCGCCGTGATAAAATTTGAATTTTCCCTTTTCAAAAATCTTTCCGTTCTGCAGTTTCTGTATAATTCTTATAAGCGCAAAGAGCGGGGTCGAGCGGAAAGGCAGCCCCATCGTGATGTTTATGTTTTTCGCGTTTTCGGGAATCGAGTACAAAGCCGGAAGCAGAATGTTTTCGTCAGGAAGTATGACGGCTGTATTTTTTTCGGCGCCGGGATTTTCTTCGATAAATTTCTTAAGTTCGTATCCGAATGATTTTACCATTCCCGAACTTAACGACGAACCGATTATGTTTATATTTTTCTTTCCTTCTGTCAGTCCGGACGTCTCATTCTTCAGTCCGTTTCTGAACGCTCTCAAATTCCTTCTTAGGAAATATCCAGCTTCCTGCTTTTTATCTTCGATGAAATACTTATCCGCATCGAATAGTGTTTCCGCAACGTTCCTGTTTATCAGAGACAGAAAGATTTCCTTTTCGCACTTGTTCAGCGAATTAAATCCGGCAAAATATATTTTTTCATACGGCAGTTCGATACTGCCGATATTTTCTGCGAGTTTCCTTATTGACAGACCTTCGTAAGCGATTTTTTTCCCGAGAAGCGCTTCACGGAAATGACTGTAAACACTGTTCAGATGACTCCATATTTCAATAAATTTATCCTTATATTCGTATTTTTTCTGAAGTTTGATGATGCTTTTCCAGAATAGTTCCGCCTGTTCGGCGGCTTCTATGGGAAACGCCTGCTCGATTTCCTTTTCGTCCTTGATGCTCTTGAAAAGCAAGTCCGCATCAACCATATACTTGTCAATTACGTCGAAATCCTTTAGTAACATTTCCCCCCACGGATAAAACTCGTCAAACGATTCCGTTTCGAGATATTTCGAATAGGATTCATACAATTCAAAGACGAGTGTCAGGGTATCCGCAGTATCGAGTTCAGAATGCTTCGACACGAAATCGTTCAGGCTGAACACGGCGGGAGACCAAACGGGATTTTCAATCAATGCGGAAAGTTCTTTTCTGAAATACAATCCCGCGCGGCGCGATGGAAATATTACTGCAACGCTTTTAAGATTTTCTTTGTGTCTTTCGTACACGAGTTCCGCTGCGCGTTTTATAAAATCCGGCATTATACCTCCCTCACTTTCGTAATGCTTCCTTCGTAATCGCCGATGTACATAATATATTTTTTAACATCGCGGTATCCCATCTGCCTGAGCACGGATTCATATTCATTTAACTGCTCTGCGTGCTCTTTTCTTTCCCTGCCCGTTTTATAGTCAATTATAACCACCTCACTGTCATTTACAAGAACCCTATCTGGTCTGAGAATTTTTCCCTCTTTTGTAAGAATTTCGGATTCAGCCATAACAGTTTTCGAGCCGTCGAACCAATCCTTTGCCTTTCCGTCCGTTACAATTTGAAGGAGAAGATTTTTATATTCTTCGGTTTCAGAAGACGTAATCAATCCGTTAAGATGCGCCGACTTTATGCATTCGCCAACGTCATCGGCTGAGCGAAGCCCGGATAAGAGTTCGTGAATAAGCACTCCCCTGTTGATTTTCACGCTGTGCTGCTGTTCGGTTTTCAGCTTCCTGTAAGCGGGCTTTATTATGGTTTTTCTGTACCACAATTCCGAAACAAGTTCATTCCGTTCCGTGACATTGACAGAATATTCACCGGAGGATTTTTCCCGCAGTTCATCAGCGCTCTTTTTAACCCCGTATTCAAAAACATTTTCGTTGAAGTTCTTTGATAATTCCGGCGTGCTGTTCAGCGCTCCCGCGATTCTGTTTGCTATTCCCGTATTTCTTTTGACAGGCACGTTCACGTACAGCCGCTCGGAAGGGCGCGTGAACGCGACGTAGAGCAGATTCACGTTATCGAGGCGGGTCAGAGAACTCTCCGTGATGTAATCTGAAGCGAAATAGGATTCCGAAAGGTCTTTCTGTGTCTTGACGAAGAATCCCGACGCTTTGTTGAACGGCGTTTTATCCGAAGAAGCCCACATCCTCGAACGGTTTCCGTTGACGTCAAGTTCCCAGTTCGCATAAGGAATTATAACGACTTTGCTCTGAAGACCCTTCGCCTTATGAATGGTCATGACCCGTATCCCGCCCGCGTTTTCAGGAATATCGATGGAGAGTTTATTCTGATTCGATTCCCAGTATTCGAGAAACGACGTCACGTCGGAATCGTTATCTTTTGAATACCTGAAAACCGCGTCAAGGAATTTTATTAAATACGGGTCGGCGTTTTTATCGAGTCCGAAAATATTAATCAGATGCTCAGTTAAATCGTAAACGGCGAGGTCGTTCAGTACTGAATTGACGCGCTTCTTATCGCCGTCGCGGAAAAACCCGGCGGGCATCGTATCGGCGAACATTTTGTCCGTTTCCTCCCGCCCGCTTTTAAAAGAGTTCAATGCATCCGCTTTACCCGGATTTGTCAGGCAGTAATTATACAGCGCCCCCGTTTTCGCGAGGTGATTCCTGTTGTCGGAAATATATTTCAACAGATAAACGAGCATGCGAACTGCGGAAGAATTCTTAACGAGCAGAGATCTTTCGGAAACTACATCATAACCCTCCGAAGAAATCAGGTTCGAAATCGAAATACTTTCGCTGCCCGTACGCACGAGAACCATTATGTCCGACGGTTTATATCCGTCCGATTTCAATTCTTTCAGTATTTCTTTTACGCGCTGCTCCGACTGCAAGTTTCCGCCTGTTTCGCTTTCTTTGTCGAACGGGAACACATTAATCTTTACGTATCCGTTATTCTTCTTCCCGTTCTCATTCTGCAAGAGCGATTGCTCTTTGTACGAATCGCGTAAATAATCATTGAGATAGTTGTCATTGTCATTCGAGAAATTCGCAATCAGACTTTTGAAGAACCTGTTATTGAAATCGACGATGTTCTTATGGCTTCTGAAATTTGTCTTAAGAGTTTCTTTAGAGAGCATTTCACTAAACGCGTTCAGGTCCTTTTCGACTCCCTCGAGAAGCAGGCGCATATCGCCGTTCCGCCATCTGTAAATCGACTGCTTCACGTCTCCGACTATGAGCCCGGTATTTCTTTCGCTGAGCGCGTTCACGACGAGCGGTTTCAGGTTATTCCACTGGAACCGCGAAGTGTCCTGAAACTCGTCAATCATTATGCTGCGTATTCGCGTGCCGATTTTCTCGTATATGAAAGGCGAGAGATCGTCCGATATAAGCGTCCGAAGGAGATTGTTCACGTCTGCTGAAATCATAACGCGGTTTTCTCTTCTGTATTCTTCGAGAAGCGAAAGCAGGTCGGAAAATATTCCGATGTTATAAATAGTTTTCACTACGGCGCAGGCGGTAATATAAGCGGCGAGGTTTTTATCGTAGTAATTCATCATTTCCCTTACGGTCTTATTAATCGAGGCCGAAAGCGGATTCTTTGTTTTCATTAAATCGCCGTCCTTCGAAATTACAGTCCGCATTCCTTCGTACGGGGCGTATTCAAACCTGTTCAGTATTCTCTGAAGGTAGGCGTAAGCGCCGCGCGACTTTCCCGCGAAGTCGTTGTGAGAAAGCCCGCCGCTTTCGATTCGCGATACAAGTTCCTTCGCGTTCGATTCGAAGTAATTCTCAAACGAATATTTTATTTTGTTTATTTCTTTTATGAGCGCCGCGGTCTTGTTCCTGTCGCCGTAAACATCGTCTTTTGATTCGAGTTTCTTCCTCCAGTACTCTTCTCCGAATATCTCCGCGCCGATTTCCTTTAAATCTCCTGCAACGTTCCAGGTACTGTTTTCGCCGAGGCGGTAGAGTATGTAATCGTCGAAATATTTCGCGAGTTCTTCGTCCGTGCCTAATTTATCAAGCAGTTTAGCCGTGATGTCTTCGAGAACTTTATCCGTATCAAGTTCGATGTCGAAACCGACGGGAAGACCGAGTTCCTTCGCGAAAGAACGGAGAACCTTTATGCAGAAAGAATCTATCGTGCTTATGTGAAAATTGGAATAATCGTGAAGAATGTTTTTCAATACTTCGGCGGAAAGCCACGCGATATCGTTTTCGTTTACCTTTCTTCCTTTTTTGTTGAGTTCATCCGTGAGTTCAGCCGCCAGTTGTTTCTCGTTTCCCCGCGAAAGAGCGATTAGGTAATCAACGACGCGCGACTTCATTTCTTCCGTCGCCTTGTTGGTAAATGTTATCGCTAGGGTGCTTTTGTATGCGGACGGATTTGCGAGAACAATCGACAGATACTCTTTCACGAGAGTCCTTGTCTTGCCCGAGCCCGCCGACGCCTGAAATATTTTTAGGTTTTTTGTCAA
>CALGII010000025.1 GCA_937915485.1 uncultured Ignavibacteriota bacterium
CCTCTTCTGCCGTTACTGTATTCATTAATGAACATTTCCGGTGAACAGGAAAGTTTGTGCAACAGTTATCTCGTAATGCTTCTGCTGGGATTCCCTTGCATAACGCTGCTTTCGACGACGGCAGCGATTTTCAGGGGATACGGGGATACGAAGACACCGTTCATGCTTTTTTCGCTCGGCGTATCGCTGAATTTCATACTTGCGCCCGTATTCATTTTCGGGTTCAGTATTATTCCTCCGTTAGGAATTACGGGAGCCGCTCTATCGACGCTGAGCGCGTTTCTTGCGGCGTTTCTGACGGGGTTATATATTCTTAAGCGGAGAAGATTAATAGATAAAATCACGAATTACAAGTTTGACGAAGGCATAATAAAGGAGACATTCAGAATCGGACTGCCGATTGCGCTGAACGGTGTAGGATTTTCGCTGATATATGTTTTTGTATCGCGGTTTGTAATTGAATACGGACCCGACGCTATAGCGGCGCTGGGCATCGGTCACAGGTCGGAATCGCTTGCGTATCAGATAACGGTGGGATTTTCTCTCGCGAGTTCAGTGCTGGTAGGTCAGAATATTGGCGCGGGGAATCCTGACAGAGCGGAGAAGTTAGCGTGGAAGATACTTGGTTACGCGTCTGTATTGATGCTTGTTTACGGAGCGCTGCTTTTCGTTTTTTCGGAAGAGGTGGCGCGGTTTTTCATTAACGACGAAAAGGTAATAGCGACAGCGTCCGTGTACAACAAGATAGCCGCCTGCGTGCAGATATTTTCGGCCGCGGAAGTAATTTTATCGGGCGCATTTTCGGGAGCGGGTGATTCATTGCCGCCTGCAATAGTCGGACTTCCCTTGAATTTCCTTAGGATTCCGCTGACCGCTTTGTTCTCCGTATTATGGGGATTAACCGGGATATGGATAGCAATCTGTGTTACCGTCATAATTAAGGGATTAATAATGTTGGTGTGGTTTAAAGGGGGAAGATGGAAAAAAAGAAAGTTCGCGCTGAAATAAAAAAAGCCGTCGAGGACGGCTTTTTATGAATTCATATTTGAATTAATAATCCATGTTAGGGTCAATATCGCATTTAACCGTAAGAACAACCTGCGGATTTTGAGGATCGTTCGAATAAACAATTATGGTTTTTTCCTGATGTCCTTCTCTACCCTGCGTGCTGAAATTAACCTTAATCTCGCCGCTCTCGTTTTTCGCGTAGTCTGATTTTTCACCGACGGTCGCGCCCGTGCACCCGCAAGAAGTCTGGACTCTTTCAATATTCAGGTTTGAGTTGCCCTTATTCGTGAACCTGAAGTTATATTGTAATTCCGGGCCTCTCGGCACCTTACCGAAGTCGTGTACGTTTTCCTTAAAAACGATTTTCGGCGCTTTCAAGGAAGCGGTGAGTTTCGAATTATTGACCACGAGAAATACTATGGTCAATACGACAGCAAAACCGATTATGAAATACGATGTTTTACCTGTCTTTGAATTTAAAAAATTCTGCATAAAAATATCTCCTTTAAATATTAAACTTGTTCTGCCGGCGGATTAGTTCCATCGGTTTTCGGTTTCCCGGAAAACAGATAGATTATGACCGTACCCAGCAGCATGAAAATATCCTGAATTATCCTGAACAGAATATCGCCTTTTGAAGACGTTTCTTCAAGTGAAAAACAACCGCAACTTATATCAAGCCCCCTGACGGAAGCGGACGTCAGGGCGATTAAAAAGACGACGAGCGAAATCGAAGCCAACAAGGACGTACCCTTCTTAAAAATGCCCAAAATAAGCAGTAAACCGATAAAAAATTCCAACCAGGGCATTATGACAGCCTGTATATTCACGAGGAAAACAGGGAGCATATCATACCTGAGAATCGCCTTTGCGAATTCAGCGGGGTGGAATAATTTCGCGACTGATGCGTAGATAAAAGTTGCGCCGATTATGAATCGGAGCGCGAACTGAAAACATTTGTTGTATAAAAGATTCTTCATTTCATATTGGTTTCGACCGGGTGACCCAGAGTTTTCCATTCGGTAATACCGCCTTTATAAATGCTAACGTTATTATATCCCAGTTTGGCTATTTCATATGCGAGGTCGATGCTGACTTCGCAGGTGCCGCCGTTGCAATAAACAACAATAATGCCGCTCTTGCCGAATTTCTTCAT
>CALGII010000026.1 GCA_937915485.1 uncultured Ignavibacteriota bacterium
TGAAGATTGATTTATATTTGCATTGTAAATATTTTACGTTTAAGTTAATTTCCGGAAAATTAATTTATTAGATGGCTAAAGGATACAATGTTCTTTTCGTCACCAGTGAGGTTTTTCCTTACTCCAAAACCGGCGGACTTGCCGATATCTCAAACTCTCTGCCGCAGGCGCTGAATTCGCTTGGCAATGAAGTCAGAATAATTTCGCCGAAATACGGACCGCTCGATGAAAGACGCCTTCAGATTCACGAAATCAAGCGTTTGAAGGACCTGAACGTTAACCTGCTCGGCAAAAACTACAAGTTCAGCATCAAATCTTCTTTCATTCACGGCAAGAATACAAAAGCGCAGATGTATCTTCTTGAGAACAACGACTTTTTCAAGAACAAAGGCATTTATGAAAACAGCAGGACAAAGAAGGATTTTGAAAATAACGACGACAGGTTCCTTTTCTTCTGCAAGACAGTAATAGAAATTCTTGAAGTACTGCAATGGAAACCCGACGTCATTCACTGCAACGACTGGCAGACGGCGCTGATTCCCGCGCTTCTCAAGACAGTCTATAAAGACAACGCACACACGAAGGGTATTAAAACAGTGCTCACTGTCCACAACCTCGGCTATCAGGGTGATTTCCCCGTTTCGACGTTTGCGAAGACGGGAATGCCCGAAAAAGTTCTGAGCGAAATCGGTTTCGCGAAAGGCAGATTCAATTACCTCCGCGCGGGACTTCACTATGCGGATAAGATAACGACGGTATCAGAGCGTTACGCGGAAGAAATCAGGACGAGCAAGGAATATTCCTTTGGAATGGAAGACGTGCTCAACAAGAGAAAAAAAGACCTGACAGGAATCGTTAACGGTATCGACAGGAACGTTTGGAATCCAAACACGGATAAAATAATAACATACAGATACACGTCTCAGGAAATTCCGCTTAAATGGGAAAACAAGCGCGAACTCCTGAAGAAGTTTAACTTCGAAATGAAGGAAGGCGTGCCGCTCATAGGCGTCATTTCCAGATTAGTCGAATCCAAAGGATTCGAACTCATAAAGAAAATTCTTCCCGACCTGATGAAAGAGGACGCGCAATACATAATCCTCGGCACGGGAGAAGAAGAATACCAGAAATTCCTTCTTCAGGCTAAAAAGAAATACGGCAGTAAACTCGCGGTCGTTATTGAATTCAACGAGGAACTCGCGCACCACATACAGGCGGGCTGCGATATGATACTCACTCCGTCCAAGTACGAGCCATGCGGTCTGACGCAACTGTACAGTTTGACTTACGGCACCGTCCCGATATCGCGCAACACGGGCGGGCTTTCGGATACGATTACGGACTACAAGAAATCCGATGGAAACGGTTTCCTTTTCAATAAGTTCGACCCGAAAGATTTTCTTTCAAGCGTTCAAACGGCAATATCGCTCTATAAAAAGAACAGGCAGAAATGGAACCAACTTATAAGGAACGGAATGGCGCTTGATTTTTCCTGGAAAGTATCAGCGGTCAAGTACATGGCTATGTACAAGTCTTTAATATCGTCCAAATAGATTCAGGTTTAAAATGGCGAAGGCAATTTTTCTTGACAGGGACGGCACTTTAAACAGCGACGTCGGATACCTTTCAAGAAAAGAGGACATCGAAATACTTCCCGGCGCCGCCGACGCTCTTACATCATTCAAAGAACTCGGATTTCTAAACATCATAATAACGAACCAGTCGGGTGTCGCCCGCGGATTACTCACAGAAAACGAACTCAAATCAATTCACGATGAATTCCTGCGGATTCTCAATTCCGGCGGAAGAAATCTTATTGACGATATTTTCTATTCGCCTTATTACGCGAACGGCATAGTCGAAGAATACAGCATAGACCACAATACGCGTAAACCCGGAACGGGAATGATTGAAGCCGCGGTAAAAAAATACAACATAGATTTAAACGAATCCTTCTTTATAGGCGATTCTCTCGTTGATATGCAATGCGCTCAGAACGCCGGCGTGAAAAAGATACTCGTTTTAACGGGTTACGGAGAAAAGACACTCGAAACCTGCAAAGAGGAAAACATTCCGCTGGAATATGTTGCGGAAAATCTTGCAGGGACCGTGGATTTCAT
>CALGII010000027.1 GCA_937915485.1 uncultured Ignavibacteriota bacterium
CAATCTGTGTCGGAATGCTCTTCTCTGCTTTGTCCCGATCTTGCATCGGGATGTCCTCTGTGGTGAACCGCTCTTGCTCTAATTCGTGAAAATTAGCGTCAATTAGCGGCTGATGCTCTCGCTCTAATTGTTAACTGTTATCTGCTAATCGTTAATTGTCTCTATTGCTTCCCTAAATATTTCGTCCTAACAAAATCACAATGGTGCAAATTATGCCCGACTGTCATAAATCCAATTGTCTTTGCTGTGAAACTAACTTCGTTCGCAATTCCTTTGAAGTCCAGCATATCATCAGTCATTACTTTATACAAATCAATCGTCGCTTTTCTCACATTTTCATATTCATTTTTTAAGTCGGTCAGGTTTAGTTCAATTCCTTTAATTCGTTCGATATATTTATTCTCGTCAAAACCTGAAAGTTCAGTATCGTCAAATCTGGAAAATCTGAGTGCTCTGTATGTATAAATCCTTTCGCAGTCAATAATATGTCTTATTACTTCCTTCGTCGTCCATTTACCCGCTTCGTAACTGTAATGCTCTTTGTCCTCTGTAATTTGTTTAAATACTTGCATCGTATATTGTCTGCTTTTTTCAAGTTCGTCCAATAAATTATCGCTCTCAATCAGGTCAAACAAACTGTGACAATAGTCGGGCGCGTCTCTGTAAATTGTCTTATCCTTCATACTTCAAATTTTAAATTTTCTGGTATTGTTTTCTGCTTTTGTTTTCTGCTTTTGTTTTCTGTTTGTAAATTTGCCGCCATCGTCCTCGTGTGCGTGCCGTCAAAGATTGCGGGCGATACACAATATCCTAACACCTGTCCCCCTTCGGAGGAGCCGAAGGGTCGCCGAGACGAAAGCCCGCGTAGCGGGCGGCATCTAATAGAAAAACCAGTAACACACGAAAAGCCCCGTAGGGGCGGCATCAAACCGAAAAAATCAGTAACACACAATTAGCTCCGTAGGAGCGGCATTTTTGTAGCAAAAAGAATAACAAATACATTACACCTTATCGGCATAAGCCGATAAGGGGCTCTTCAATCTCTAATTGTTAACTGCTAACCGCTAATAGATTTTGCTCTCTTCATGACTTACGTCCTGACGGATTATTGCTTTAAGTAGTGATCTTCAAGATTCTCAAAACAATCCCTGACATTCACAGAAATTAAAGACTGTCATTCTTCCATTCCTCGTTGCAAATTGCACATTGTGTACCGATAATTGAAGACTATTATTCTTCCATTCCACATTGCACATTGCTCGTTCTTTGCGCCCCGATTTATCGGGAAAGATTGTAGATTGATAATTGAAGATTGATATGTGCCCGTCAGGACTTTCGTCCTGACGGATTATCCCGAAAAAGGAAACTTTGTACTTCCCCCACTTTGATGGACAGATCGAAAAGCGTAATTTTGTAGAGAAAGGAATACGAAATTATGGAAGCAAAGAGAGTCTATCGGACCTTTGACAAAGACTTCAAAGTAAATGCCGTAAAACTTGTTCTTGAAGGAACAAGCTCAATGAACAAAATAGCGGAAGAACTCGGCATAAGCGGCAACACGCTCAGCAACTGGAAACGGGACTACCTCAAAGACAAAGAGAACTCATTCCCGGGAAAAGGCTATCAGAAACCCGATGAGGCGGAAATGACAAAACTTAGAAAACAACTTTTCCGTGTTACACAGGAGAGAGATATATTAAAAAAAGCCATAGCTGTATTCACAAAACACGCGGAGTAACGTATGACTTTATCCGAAGAAACAACCGGGAATACAGCGTCGGACTGATTTGCAGAACGTTGGATATATCCAGGAGCGCATACTACCGTTACATATCCGGGAAACACAGGAGTAAACGCAGTTCAGAGAATGCAGCACTGCTCGAGAAAATAAGAACGATATATCTGAAGAGTAAATGCAGATACGGCAGTCCGAGAATAACAGCTGCACTTAGAGCAGAAGGAATCAAAGTCTGTAAAAACCGGATAGCCAGAATAATGAAACTTAACTCAATATCGGTAAAAGTGAGACAGAAACGTAGAAATTACAAAAAAAACAAGGAAGGACAAATAAACATGGACCTTGTTGCCAGACAGTTTAATCCGGTAATCCGCAACAGAATCTGGGCATCCGACATTACGTACATCTGGACAAAACAGGGCTGGAAGTATCTGGTTGTCATTATGGATCTTTACTCTCGAATGATAATAGCGTGGAAGGCAGGCAACTCTCAGGACGAGAGCATCATTGTCAGAACCATAGAAATTGCATTAAGAAACAGAAACCCTCAATCAGGCCTCGTTTTCCATACTGATAGAGGCGGACAGTATAAGTCATTAAAAGTAAGATTCATGCTTCAAAGCCATGGAATAAGCCAGAGCATGGGAGCCAAGGCAACCTGTTATGACAACGCCGTGCTTGAATCGTTCTTCTCAACATTAAAGAAAGAACTCATTTACAGAGAAAAATATTTTAATCTTGAAGACTTGCAGAGGGGTTTATTTGAATACATCGAGATTTTTTACAACAGGAAGAGAAAACATTCTACGCTTGGTTACTTATCGCCTTTTGAATTTGAATCTAAAAATGCTAATAACTAAATTAAATTTACTACTTGATTACACGCTTCGTTGTGTCCGAAATATCGGGGGAAGATCAATATACGCATTAAGATTATAATTTTTATAACCGCCCCCAACAATTATCTCTCCGTTATTAGATGCAACGCAACATCTGAAATACCTATCAGGGATAAATTTCGTCAATAAAGTATCTCCGTATGCATTTGTTTTGAACAACACACCACCAATTGGTTCTTCATTATGCGCAATAATAAAATACGAATCATTACCGGATTGACAAACACCATATCCATTTATGTGATAATTGTACGGTCCCTTATATGCTTTCTGCCAGTTGTTGGATTGCGAATGAATGATAACGGGGAAAAATAAGAATGAAATGAGAATTAATGCCAGATGTTTCAGTTTTGGTAAATACATAGTTTTCTTTACACTTGTTTCAAAATCAGAAAATACGGATTTAATATTTTTGATGTTATACCGAATCACAGATATAATATCAACAATGTTAATTGTATTGTCAAGATATATT
>CALGII010000028.1 GCA_937915485.1 uncultured Ignavibacteriota bacterium
ATAAGATACCGCTCGTACTCGATTACAGGGACGCGTGGGTTGACAGTCCGGTTTTAAATTTTTATCCAACCCCGATTCACAAAACGATGAACGTGAACAGGGAAAGAAAAGTTGTAAAGGATTCCAACATTATACTGACTACGAACAGAAGGGTCAAGGAGTTCATAATAAGGCGATACAATAATATAGGTTATAACGACATTAAAATATTCCCGCACGGATATGACAGCGAGGATTTCGAACTGGCTTTAACAAAGAAACTGCCGCTGACGAACAAGATGAGGATTACGTATTCAGGAAGTTTCTACACGCGGAATCCTAAGTTTTATTTCGACGCGATACGGATATTGTTAAGCGAGCATCCTGAATTGAGGAGCAAAGTCGAATTTCTGTTCCTGGGCATTTTTACGAAAGAGCATCTGGGTTACGCGAAACACATTAACATTCTTGATACATTAAATCTTCCCGGTTACGTGAACCATCACGAATGCATAAAATACATCTTAGCCTCGGACCTTCTATTCCTGCTGATAAGCAGAGGCGAGAACGAAGACGCGGCGATGCCGGGGAAAATCGGAGAATACATCGGCAGCAGGAAAAACATACTGGCGTGCATACCCGAAGGAGTTACAAAAAAGATACTTCAGGATTATAACGCGATAAGGTTCGTGCCTGATGAAAACCCGAAAAATATCGCGGACGCGATTTATAATTATTACAGGTTGTTTGAAAAGAACGAAATGCCGGCGGCTAACGAAGGACTCGTGCGCCAATACGACAGAAAGACAATGACTGCCGAACTCGCCAAGGAATTAAATTATCTTGTTGACATAGAATAAAATGAAAATTCTTTTAGTCGGAAACGGAGGAAGAGAGCACTCCATCGCGCTGAAAATCGGCGAATCGGAATCATACATTAATTCGCGCTCAACCCTGTACTGCACGATTGGTAGTCCCGGCATCGACAAAACCGCGATTTCTGTTGACATAAAACCGACAGACATCGAAGGACTCCTTAAGTTTGCAAAATCCGAAAAAATTGACTTTGCCATTGTCGGTCCCGAGATTCCCCTTTCGCTAGGCATAACGGACGTATTCGAGGAAAACGGGATTAAAGTTTTCGGTCCTACAAA
>CALGII010000029.1 GCA_937915485.1 uncultured Ignavibacteriota bacterium
ACGAGATGTAGCCGTGACTGGAGTTCAGACGTGTGCTCTTCCGATCTTTGTCGTCGGGCATTTCTTACAGCATACTTTGGGTTATTATACCGACATTGCTCGTCTTTCTCGGAATACTCGGTTTTTATTTCGACAAGTCGGACGCGATTTCCAAGATAAACAGTTATATCAACCAGATGCTTCCTTTCAGTTTCGAGGCAAAGGACAGATTTCTTGATACAATCTCGAACAAGGCATACGAACTTTCTCAGAACGCTTTCATAACGCTCATAATCGGTCTTGCGGGTATTTTCTGGGCGATGAGCAGCATGTTTAGTTACATGCGCGACGTGATGAACAGGATATTCGACGTGAAGGAATCCGTGAATTTCTTCAGAGGGAAAGTCAGGGATTTCATACTCCTGCTTGCAATAATCGTGCTCTTCACGCTAACGATGGTTATAACGTCCGTGCAGCAGATTGACAATGACGCTCTGAAACTCGTGCTCGGATTTATCGATTCCAATTTTTCGACGAACAAGTTGTTTTTAATCTTATTCCCGTTCTTCATATCGTTCGTTATGTTTTTCTTTCTGTATCGATTCGTGCCGCACTACAAAATTCCGACGAATGCAATATTTTTCGGTTCACTCGTATCCGCGGTGCTTTACGAAATATTAAAAAATATTTTCGCGTACTACATACTGAACTTTTCAAACTACTCGAAAATATACGGAGCGTACGCGGCGTTCGTGATATTCATGCTCTGGGTTTACGTCATATCGCTGATTTTCTGCGTGGGTGCGGCGACGGGGAAAATATATCTGGAACTTCACAACCTTGAAATCAAGTTTTACAATAAAGAAAAATATGGAACAGAGAAAATTATCCAGAACGATTGAAAAATTCATAACCGAGGCTCCGAATTTCAAGCGCATCGAGGACCTCCTCAAATATGTGCTGAATCAGATTATCAGTTATGAGCATATCGGGATTACCGGAGGCAGAATATGGAAACTAAGCGGAAGCAAGACATCTTACACGCTTCTCGAGCAGATGGGCGACGTGCCGAAGATAGACCGCAAATATGAACTGAAGATATCAGAATTCCCTGTTCTCGACGAGATATCAAAACGGCGCACTGTTACCGCGAACGAGACAAACAATTATCTTCGAAAGAAAGGGATAAACGCTTTTTCCGCGACGGGTCTCGGCGACAAATTCAAAGTGAAACACAAAGGAAAGACAATATTTCTATACCAGTACCTTCTTGCTTTCAACGTCGAGAGAATATACGATGAATTTCTTTACGCGCTGAACATAATCGGCGTTACGCTGAATTCGATAATGCGCGCGAAGAAAATCGAGAAGAAAGCAAATGAGAACATTTTTGAACTTGAGAAGGCGAGCGAAATCCAGCGGAGCATACTTCCCGAGCATTCTTATAAATTCGGCAATTACGAAATTTTCGGTATATCGATTCCTGACAAAATAGTTGGAGGCGATTTCTTTGATTACATAAGCATAGCGGAAGGAAACAAGTTGTGCATAGTAATCGGGGACGCGGCTTCGAAGGGAATATCCGCGGCAGCGCAGGCATTGTATGTTTCGGGCGCGCTTAAGATGGGCGTGAGTTACGACGTCGGTTTCACGACTCTAATAAAAAAAATCAGCAATCTCGTCAATGACACGTTTCCGGACGAGCGTTTCGTGACTCTTTTTCTCTGCGAACTTTACAAGGATAAAAAAGGACTTTGCGTTTACGTAAACGCCGGGCATAACTCGCCGTTCATACTTAAAGAATCGAGCGGTCAGATTATCAGCCTTCATTCTACGGGACCCGTGCTCGGTCCGTCGCCTAATCAGGATTATTATCTCGACAGCCAGTATATCGAGAAAGGCGATTTCCTCGTGCTTTATACTGACGGCATAGTCGAGGCGACAAATGAAAAATTCGAGTTCTACGGCGAGGAAAGACTCAAAAAATTAATCGCGAAGCACAAGAGCGCGGCGCCTGATTTCATGTGCAAGAAAATTATCGAAGATGTACAGCGTTACTCGTCAAACGGGAAATATTCCGACGACAGAACGATGGTTGTTATAAAAAGAATATCCTGATGAAAAGATTGATTGCCATATTATTGATAATCATTTCTTATTCGGCAGCGCATTCGCAGACGGGCGAGGAAGAGACCGTAAGAATAATGAAATACATTTATTCGTGCAATTTCGATTCCTCAAAGATATTAATCGACAGATACATCAGTTCCAAATCGAATCCTCCGCAAAGCAATTTTCTCGACGTTCTTTCGGGATGGTGGAAGATAAACATAGACAGAAAGAACGAGAAACTCGACGAGGATTTCAACGAAAAGGTAAACAGAACACTTGACATCTGCGACGCTATACTCGATAAAAACCCCGATGATTTCAACGCTCTTTTCTACAAGGGAGGCGCGCTCGGTTACCGTGGGCTTCTTAAGAGTCTGAGGGAAAGTTGGCTTTCGGCCGCTGACGACGGAAAGCAGGCGTTGAACCTTATGGACAGGGCGCTCGAGATAAATCCCAACAACAAGGAAGCGCTTCTCGGCATAGGCATTTACAACTACTTTGCGGAATACGTGCCTTTCAGGTATCCTTTTCTGAAACCTTTGCTAATAATATTCCCGAAGGGAGACAAAGTAAAGGGACTTGCGCAGATAAAGGAAGCCGCGCAGAATTCGAAAATCGCGACATACGAGGCGCATTACATTATCGCGTACTTAAACATCGTGTACGAGCGGAATTTTTACGAAGGCGAAACGTATTCTTCGTATCTATTCAATCTGTTTCCATCGAATTCTGTTTTTGAAAGGCTGCTTTACAGTTGTTACGTAGGGCAGGGGCGTTTTCAGAACGCACTGGACGGATGGACAGGCGTCAGAAACAAGAATAAGTCGAATACGACGGGATACAATATTGACGCGGTTCTTCGCGAGGCGGATTATTACATAACGCTCTGCCTGCTTAAAACAGGAAACATAGACAAGTCGGACGAATACATAGACGAACTTTTCAAACTTAACGAGAAACTTGATAAAGACGAAACGTCATTCAAAGCGTTTTCTTATCTCATGCTTGGAATGAAGTATGACGCCGCAGGCGACAGGAACAAAGCGCTGGAGAATTATAATAAAGTTCTTGAGATGAAGGAGTTTTCAAACAGCCACAAGGACGCCGAAAAGTACATCAAAGAGGCCTACAGGAAATAAAAAAGGCGCTGTCCTTTAAGAGCAGCGCCTTATATAAAATCCTGCGCAATTATTTCAGCAGAGTCATTTTCATTATGTCGTTGTAGATTGTGCCGTTCACCGATTTGAAAGTCAGTTTGCACATATATGTTCCCGAACTAAGTTTCGCTCCGTTCATGTTCACGGTATAAACTCCCTGATTCATCTGCGCGTTCACGAGCGTATTCACTTCATTACCGAGTATGTCATAAACCTTAAGGTTCGCGAATCCGTTCGTCGGAAGCGCGAATCTTATGTTTGTAACGGGATTGAAGGGATTCGGATAGTTCTGTGAAAGTTCGAAATCCTTAGCGGTGATTTCGTTTCTGATGATTGATGTTGTGATTCCCGCCCAGGTTCTCGCGCCTCTTATACCGTCAATATTCAGCGTAGGCGCGTTCGATGCGCTGCCTTGTCTCACTGCCATTCTTCCAATGCTGTTAACGTCTGTTGCGGTACCCGTCACGGGACCTACGTAAGCCGTTGTAGGCTCGGTTGAGGGAAGGTTCGGGGATGTGAACACGTAAAGTTTCATTTCATCATCAGTCGTCGAACCTGTATTGAAAGTATATTTAACCACGAGCAAGTAAGTTGTTCCATAAGCGAAACCGTTAGCGCCGTATACGATAGGACCGCCCGAGGCGCTTGATTTGCTCAAACCGAAAGAAATCGTGCCTGCCGAATCCTTGGCATATACTCTTGCTGAGTATAATGACGTTGAGGTCGCTGGCAAGAACGCGAAGAAATAGTCACCCGCCGCTTTAGCGGAATCCACCTGCACCATAAATGACGCATAAATGGAAGCGGATGAAACCGAATCTCCTGAGAACGGCTTGTATCCGTCGATGCCGTTATTTCTAAGCCTGCAGGCATTACCAATATTTGAAAGGGGATAGCCGGTGTATGTAAGTCCCGGCGAAACAACCATTATATTGTTCGTGCTTCCCGTATTCGGAACCCATCCGTGAGCGCCTATCGAGTCGCCCGCGGTATAATCGAAATTTTCAGTGAAGACTATCTGTGAATTGGCGGTAGCGAATAATGCCGCTATTGCAAAAATGGTCAAAAAGATACGTAATCTCATAATTTTATTTGGGATTAATTTTAGAAATATTTGATATTTCTTAATTATAGTTATAATTTAAGAAAATATCCATACAAATTTTGTCTTGAAACGTTAAATTATATTTAAGGAATTGTAAACATTTTTACAGATTGTCAGGCTGCAGAATTTATAAAACCATTCGGCGTTTAACTAATTCAAATCAAATTTTCCGTTGTATTTTCATTGATTTATTTGAAAAAAAATCGTAATTTTATTTTTTATAAAACTTTTAAAAAGGGGTTCATTTGATAAAAGTAGTTGTACAAGACAATGAATCGATAGACAAGGCTCTAAAGAGATTTAAAAAGAAATATGAAAAGGCGGGAGTGCTTAAAGAGTTCAGAAGAAGACAATTCTTCGTAAAACCTTCTGTGGACAAGAAAATGAACAAGGAAAGAGCAATTAGAAAATCGAAAAGAATAATCGCGGAAGAAAACAATTAATATAAGTTATTACAGATGATTTTTCGCCCACTACCTAAAGGTTGTGGGTTTTCTTTTTATTAAAATTCTTTTATTATTGTATCGAAAATCAATAATTTATTCTATAAATGGAAAAAACGAAACTTCAAGTTTATATAAAACCGTCCGACATAACGAAGCGGATAAAGGAATTAGCGGACGAAATAAACCGCGATTACGAGAATAAAATACCGATATTCATCGGGATTCTGAACGGCGCGTTTATTTTCATGTCCGATTTGATAAGAGAAATAAAAGTTAACTGCGAAATCGATTTCCTGAAACTTTCGAGTTACGGCGACAGTAAAATATCTTCAGGCGAGGTCAAGACATTAAAGGAACTCAACTGCGACCTTAAGGGAAGGGATATTATCATCGTCGAGGATATAATTGATTCCGGATTATCGATGGAATACATTTTGAAGCGTTTGAAAATGCACAAGCCGAAATCGGTTAAGATTGCAAGCCTTCTTATCAAGAAAGGAACGCCGAAATTCAACTTCAATATCGATTATCTCGGATTCGAAATTGACAACAAATTCGTGGTGGGATATGGGCTTGATTTCGCGCAAAAGTACAGGAATTTAAAAGGCATATATGTGTTATAAATAATAAATTTAACGTATGGCACAAACCAACAAAGAAAATAAAGACAATAAAAACAGCAACGAAGAATTCAACTGGAACAGGGTATTTAAAATTGTACTCGGCTGGTCGGCGATATTGATCGGCTTTTTTCTAATAATGATTTATACAAAAGGCGGCGAATCGAAGAGCACCGAGATAACTTTTGACCAGTATCAGAAACTTCTTACGGAAAAGAAAATTGAATCCGCGACAATAAAAAAATCCGATAACAACTACGAGTTCGCGGGAAAATTAAGAAACCCGGAAATGCTGACAGTCGGCGGAAGGCAGGTGAACATCGACAGGTTCACGCTTTATCTTCCTTACACGAACGTTGACGACAGCGTTATAAAAGCCTGGAACGAAAACATAGCGACATACAACATAGAAAGGGACGACGGCGGCTGGATTGGTCCTGTCCTGAACGCTCTTCCCTGGATACTCATTATCGCGTTCTGGATAATCCTGATGAGGAGGATGCAGAACGGAGGTTCGGGCGGAACGAAAGGAATATTTTCATTCGGCAAGTCCAAGGCAAAGATGATGACGGGTTCGCAGATGAAGATAACATTCGCGGACGTCGCGGGAGCGGATGAAGCGAAACAGGAATTATCCGAAATAATAGAATTTTTAAAGAGTCCCGGAAAATTTCAGAAACTCGGCGGAAAGATTCCGCGCGGCGTGCTTTTGCTCGGTCCTCCGGGAACGGGAAAAACGCTGCTTGCGCGCGCGGTCGCGGGCGAAGCGGGAGTTCCGTTCTTTTCAATCAGCGGAGCGGATTTCGTCGAAATGTTCGTCGGTGTCGGCGCATCGAGAGTTCGCGACCTGTTCGATCAGGGAAAGAAGAACGCGCCCTGCATAATTTTCATCGATGAAATTGACGCGGTCGGAAGGCACAGAGGCGCGGGTCTCGGCGGAGGTCACGACGAGCGCGAGCAGACGCTTAACCAGTTGCTGATAGAGATGGACGGTTTCGAACAGAACAGCGGGGTTATTATTATAGCCGCGACAAACAGACCCGACATTCTCGACCCTGCATTGCTGCGTCCGGGAAGGTTCGACAGGCAGGTTGTCGTCGACAGGCCCGACGTTAAGGGACGCGAAGGAATACTTAAGGTGCACACGAGAAGAATTCCGTTGTCGAAAGACATAAAACTTGACGTTCTCGCGAAAGGAACACCCGGATTTTCTGGCGCGGATCTCGCGAATCTCGTGAATGAAGCGGCGCTTCTTGCCGCGAGAAGGAACTCCGACTCCGTAACGATGCGCGACCTTGAAGACGCGAAGGACAAAGTTATGATGGGAACGGAAAGGAAGAGTCTGATAATTTCCGAAAGAGAGAAGAGGACAACGTCTTATCACGAAACGGGACACGTGCTCGTGGCGAAATACACGCCCGAAGCGGACCCGGTTCACAAGGTAACAATAATTCCAAGAGGAAGGGCTCTCGGCGTAACGACTTATCTGCCGATGGATGAGAAGCATACGTATTCGAAAGAATATCTCGAGGCTATGATAACATACGCGATGGGCGGCCGCGCCGCGGAGAAACTCGTTTTCAACGAATATACAACAGGCGCGAGCAACGACATAGAGCGCTCGACTTCTATAGCGAGAAAGATGGTATGCGAATTCGGTATGAGCGAAAAACTCGGTCCGATAACTTACGGAAACAAGCAGGAAGAAGTATTCCTCGGCAAGGAACTTCACGAGCACAAGAATTACAGCGAGACAACGCAGATTTTAATCGACGACGAAATTAAAAAGATTGTGAACGCGGGTATGGACAGAGCGATGCGTATCCTTACGGAACACATCGACGAACTTCACAGGCTGTCTGAAGTGCTTCTCGAAAGGGAAATTCTTGATTCCGACGAGATTGACAAGGTTATAAGAGGCGAAACTCTTCCTCCTGTAGAAAAGAACGGTGACGCGAATAACGGTCAGCAGGCTAAGGAAAGCAAGGAAACCGCAAAGGCAAGCGAAACAGTAATACCCGAATCATAAAATACGACTTTGAAAAAAGCGGGTCATCCCGCTTTTTTCTTTTACGAATATGAACAGAGAAATTGATATAAAATACGAAATCTACCGCAAACTGATTCACATAATCTCAACAATAATTCCGGTTTTGTATTTCTTAACTTCGAAAGAGTTCATCCTTACTCTCGTTGGAACGGGAACAGCGCTGATGGTTCTGATTGATGTGTTAAAGCGGTATTCAAGACCCGTAGGTTCGCTTTACAAAATGGTATTCGTGCGGATACTGAGAGAAGACGAGAGGGAATTCGGGAAAAAACTTTTTACCGGAGGCACTTATTACGCGTTCGGCATTCTTCTCTCGCTTGTCTTTTTCACGATGGAGATTGCGGCGGCATCGATACTTATAATGATATGGTCGGATACTCTGGCTGCGCTCGCCGGCAGGATATTCGGCAAAATAAAAATTTACCATAACAAGACGCTTGAGGGTTCGGCAACATTTTTCGCGTCCGGCGCGCTGATTCTTTTCATTCTGTCGGTTTTTCTTTCCGGATTTCCCTCATTGCTGCTCGCGTTTGTCGCGCTTTTCATCACCACGCTTGCGGAATTATTTCTTGACAAACTGAACGATAATCTGACGATACCGCTGGTATTCGGATTCACATTAACAATATTAATCAAATTACTTTAAGATGGCATTACGATGCGGAATAGTAGGTTTACCGAATGTAGGAAAGTCGACGTTGTTTAACGCGCTTACCGAATCACAGAACGCTGAGGCTTCGAATTATCCTTTCTGCACTATAGAACCAAACATCGGGACAATAATCGTACCCGACACGAAAGTCGACAGGCTCGTGGAGATATACAATCCGAAAAAAATATCGCCGGGAACGATTAGTTTCGTCGATATCGCGGGGCTCGTTAAAGGCGCTTCAAAAGGCGAGGGGCTGGGAAACCAGTTCCTGTCGCACATACGCGAGGTCGAAGCGATAATTCATATTGTGCGGTGTTTTCAGGACGAGAACATTATTCACGTGAACAATAAAATCGACCCGAAGGAAGATATTGAGATTATTGAAACCGAACTAATCTTAAAAGACCTCGATGTAATAGAAAAGCGGCTCGAGAAGATTGAGAAGAGCGTCCGCATAGGCGACAAGAAATTCATACGCGAGACTGAACTGCTTCATCAACTTAAAGACCATTTCGCGGCGGGCAGGCTCGCTCATTATTTTGTGCTGGACCTATCGCAGGAGGACAGGGAGTTATTGAATGATGTGCATTTACTGACGGACAAGCCCGTGATATACGTAGCGAACGTGAATGAAGAGGATGCGAAAGGAAACGAATACACCAAAATAGTCGAGGAGATAGCGAAGAAGGAGGATGCGAAATGCCTCGTGCTATCCGTGAAGATTGAATCCGAAATCGCCGCGCTCGAGACGATGGAGGAAAAACGCGAGTTCCTGAATGACCTCGGCTTGAAAGAATCGGGATTGAACAGGCTCATCAGAGAAAGTTACGCGCTGCTCGGACTGGTTACATTCTACACGGCAGGGGAAAAGGAAGTTCACGCGTGGACAATCGACAAAGGATTAAGGGCACCGCAGGCGGCGGGAAAGATTCATACGGATTTCGAAAAAGGATTCATTCGCGCGGAAGTTATAAAGTACGACGACCTGATTGAACTGGGTTCAGAAGCGGCGGTAAAGGAAAAAGGTCTGATGAAAGTCGAAGGAAAGGATTACGTCGTCGAAGACGGAGACGTGGTATTTTTCAGGTTTAACGTATAGGGGTCCATATTTAATACTGTCGTATCGCATCGCCACGGCGATCCTAAGCCACGGCGACCCTTCGGCTCTACGGTGCTATTAGATGCCGCTCCTACGGAGCTTATGGTGCTTCACCACCTTCTTTCATCTCATAACAAATGCGGCAAAACCCCTTACAAATTAATTAACTTGAAAACACAATTAACAAGAGCGATATTATCCCTGTTACGTGATTAACATCATCAACTAATTCCGTATTTTCAATTTTAAAAGATTAATGAGAAATGAAAACAACCTCATTAAAAATAGTTTTTCAAATCGCGCTCATCACTTTGCTCTTCACAAACATTTCTTTTTCGCAATCCAACAATTGGCAACGGATTTATTCAGGTCCTTCTACTATTTCTGATTTCAAAACGGAATCTGTGTGTAAAAGCGACGGGGATAATACTATTTTGTTTATAACGGATAACTTCAATCATCGCGAATGTATTTATAAACTGAATACATTTGGCGATATTATACAAACTAAATATTATACGGATAGAATCGGAAAAGCGTCAGTATCATCTGGAGACGGAGGGGTGGTTTTTTCAAGTGACGCAAACAATCCATATTCTGCAAAAATTGATTTTAATTGTGAAGAAATATGGTTCAAGACCTACAATTTCGGCGGCAGTGGTTCTATCTGCAACGATATTATTCGAACTTGTGATGGATTTTTTGTCTTAGCCGGGGGAGGATATGGAATAAAAATAAAAACCAACGGTGATTTTATTTGGAGAAAAGGATATCCGATGGGGGTGAGCCACGAATTCACAAGCGTTATAGAATGTCCGGATGGAAATTATGTATTTGGCGGTTATGGAAGAGAATTTCTAGGAGCCCCCTTAATCGGAGTGGTGACAAAAGTCGATACATCTGGAACGGTTATCTGGGAGAAAAAATATTCCTTAAATAGTTTGTATAACTTCAACAATGTAAGAATTACAAAAACAGCAAATAATTTCTATTTATCTGGTTGGGAATACGAACCGGTTTATGATAAGTGTTATATATCAATTCTCAAATTAGATTTTTCCGGTAATATCATTGATACGTTTAAATACAATTTTTACAATACAGATAATTATATTACGGATACAAAAGGATTCAACAGCAATAAAATTATTGTTACTTATGTAAGGCAGAGTTTTTATGGTGACACAGCATTATCATCGGCGTTTATCATCGATACATTGGGCAATGTATTGGTTAACCGCGAATATGGTGGTACTGATTTTACCTGGATTTCAAAAATTTATCCTATACCTCCAAACACAATATATTTGGTTGGGAATTCAAAGCATATTAGCTTGCATGAACATGCTTATCTAATAAAAACGGATACAACACTATTTGCACCTCCTGTATCAATACAAAATAGTACTCAAACTGTTCCTGAGAGTTTTTACCTTGAACAGAATTATCCGAACCCGTTTAATAATTCTACTCAAATTACTTTTGGGATAATAAAGAAGGGGATTTACAAATTAATGGTTTATGATGTTACGGGGAAACTTGTCGACGAGTTGTTCAATCAGAGTCTTGAACCCGGAGAATACAAAACGGATTTCAAAGCGGAGAAACTATCTTCTGGAATTTATTTCTACAGGCTTGAATCAGATAAAGCCCTCATTACAAAGAAATTTGTTTTACTGAAATAAATATTTCATCAGACCTGTTGATATTAGTCCCGTAGGGTCGTTATTATTTTAGAGCAAGCAATTGTGTTGGTTTTAGTCCCGTAGGGACGACATCGAATAGAAACATAATGTATCGGCAATCAGCCCCGTAGGGGCGGCATCAAATAGAAACATAATGTATCGGCAATAAGCCTCATAGGGGCGGCATCTAATAGAAATTTGAGATTGATGATTGGCGTAAGCCCCGTAGGGGCGACATCTAATAGAAAATTGAGATTGATGATTGGTATCAGCCCTGTAGGGGCGGCATCTAATAGATAATGAAGATTGATTATTGGCGTCAGCCCCATAGGGGCGACATCAAATAAAAATTTTTTAAATAGGTCCGGGAGGGCAGCAAATAAAGGAGGATTGTCATGCCGAACGCTTATTCGCAAATTTACATACATATTATTTTTGCCGTTAAGGGACGGAAATGCCATATATCGGAGCAGCATCGAGATGAACTCGAAAAATACATATCCGGTATAATTAATAAATTTAAATGTAAATGTCTTAATATTTATTGTAATCCGGATCACATACACATGCTGATTAGTTTTAGTCCCTGTGTTTCGATTTCAGAATTGATAAGAATAATAAAATCAAATTCGTCCAAATTTATTAATGAAAAAAGGTGGATGCCGTTCGGATTTTTCTGGCAGGAAGGTTATGGAGCGTTTTCGTATGCAGAATCACAGATTAAAGCCGTTAAGGATTACATCTCTTCTCAACCGGAGCATCATAAAAAGAAATCCTTCAAAGAAGAATATATTTCGATATTGAAGAATTTCAATATAGATTTCGATAAGAAATATTTGTTTTTGTGGGATGAGAAATAGTTATCAGATGCCGCATCGCCACGGCGACCCTACGGCGCGGCGACCCTACGGCCCGACGGGGCTATGTTTATTCGGACACCGTTTGCTATTCGATGACGCCGGCTATGCCGGCTAAGAGCGCTGAGAATTATCCGATGCCGCCCCTACGGGGCTATGTGTTTTCTTACAACATTTGCTATTTGATGACGCCGGCTATGCCGGCTAAGAGCGCTGAGAATTATCCGATGCCGCATCGCCACGGCGACCCTACGGCCCTGCGGGGCTGTATTTATTAGGACACCGCTTGCTATTCGATGACGCCGGCGATGCCGGCTAAGAGCACCCACTATTATTAGATGCTAAGGATATTTGATGTCGAAGCAGCAGTTATTAGATGCCGAAACTACGGCTATCCATTACTAAAAAGATTCAGAAATCGTTTTTAAGAAATCAAATTATTAATTACTAATTACTAATTATTAATTACTAATTGAATGTGGATTAGTTTATCCCGAAGAATCTCAGGCCGTTGACGGTAAGGAAAGTGAGGAGGTAAGCGGAGCCGGTATAAATTATTATCTGTAGAACAGGGATTCTCCATACGCCGGTTTCTTTCTTCGTAATCGCGATAGTAGAGATGCATTGAAGAGCAAGCATAAAGAAAACAATCAGTCCTGCAGCTGTAGCTGTCGTGAATAGATTTTGCCCCGTACCGTTTATCTTCGCGTTTTTCATCTCATTAATGAGCGACCGGCTCATATTCTCGTCGGACTCGGTTACCTTGAACATCAATGCAAGCGAACTCACGAATACTTCACGGGCAGCAAATGTCGCTATAAGAGAAACGCCGACGCGCCAGTCGAGTCCAAGCGGGCGCATTACGGGCTCCATAACCTTCCCGATGTCAGCCGCGTATGAATTTGATATTCTCTCGGATTCAGAAAGTTGAACCGCGACCGAATCGCCGTTTGAAACGTCATCCGGATTTGTCTTCACGTCAGCGGGAAAATTTGTAAGAAGCCAGAGCATCAAAGAAAATATAACAATCGTGGGACCCGCCTTTTGGAGATACTGAACCGCGTTCGAATAAGTGTTCTTCAGAACATTCGATACTTTCGGCACCCTGTAAACCGGGAGTTCCATAATAAACGAAGAATTATCTTCGAAATTAAGAAATGTTCTCTTATACCGGTTTATAATTCCCGCCACGATTAAAGAAATGATTACGCCGACAACATAAATCAAAGCGAGAATAAGTCCGCTCAGAAAATATTTGCCGGGAAAAAGAAAAGCCAGCAGGAGTCCGTAAACAGGGAGTCTTGCGCTGCAACTCATCAGGGGAATTATAAAAATCGTTAAAATTCTTTCACGCTTGTTCTGAATAGTCCGCGCCGCCATAATAGCGGGAATGGCGCAGGCGAAACCCGAAAGCATAGGAACGAATGACCTTCCGTTAAGACCGAGAAGAGACAACGGCTTGTCAATAATCATCGCGCCGCGGGCGAGGTAGCCCGAATCTTCGAGCATGCCGAGAACAAAGAAAAGAATCACAATCTGCGGCAGAAACACGAGCACCACGCCGAGCCCGCCTATAATTCCCTGCGACAGCAAATCCGAAAACCAGTTGTCGCCAAGACCTTCGTTCACGAAATTTTCAAAATTATGTATTCCCGTGTCAATTAAATCCATTGCGGGGGACGCTATCCAGAATATGGAAGCGAACATCAGAGCCATTATCAATATGAAAATGAATATGCCCCAGAACTTATGAAGCAGAACGCTGTCGATTTTAAGCGTGAGGCTGTCTGGAATCTTTATCCCTGCTCCGTGTCCCGCGATTACGAGTTCGCGGTTCGCTTTCGCTATATGCGGATTATTTTCCGAACTGTTGTTTAAGTCACGGAGAACTTTTTTTTCAAGTTCCTCAATTTCCCTGTATATGCAAAGGACGTCTTCTTCCGTATGGTTTTTTCTGTTCTGTGTTTTTAGTTGTCCGGCGTTCAGGTCATGCTTCAGCATATTTATAAGCGTGTCAACGCCGTCCGGTTTTCTCGGGTCAAATTTAATAACATTGCAGCCGAGACTGCGGCTCAGTTCAGTTTCATCAATCGTAAAATTCTTTTCTTCGAGCAAATCGTTCATAGTAAGAACGACAACAGTATTAAACCCCGAATCAATTATCTGCTTTGCAAGAAGAAGGTGCCTTGAAAACTGAGAAGTGTCAACCGTAACTATAACGAGGTCGGGTTTTCCGTAATCGGGATGCGTGTACAAACTATCGATTGTAACTTTTTCGTCGGGTGAAACGGGAATAAGGCTTACGATTCCCGGAGAGTCCATAAGATACGCGCTGATGCCGTATTGCTCCAGAAATCCCGACACGCTGTATTCAATAGTCGCTCCCGGATAGTTTACGGTTTTATGTTTTTTTCCGCTGAGAAGATTAAATAGAGTGGTTTTACCCGAATTCGGAGGACCAACGAGCGTGATTAATTTTTTTCTTTCTGTAACGGTATCAGAGTTCATCTGGAATAATTACCTCGATACATCTTGCATCGTGCTTGCGAATCGCAATCAAAGCGCCGCGAAGCGAAACGGAAAGGGGATCGTTAAAAATAGATTTGTTGACGACCTGAAGTTCCTGCCCTGGTGTAAAGCCGTACTCAATCACCCTGCAGGAAGAAGGGTGTTTCAAGTCTATATTTTTTATAACGGCGGTCTGCCCGAAATTTAAGTCTGCTACGGTCATCTTGTTTTATTTAGACTAAATCTAAATAAGATATTCCTCAAAAACAAGTCAAATTACTGTATTTTACAGGGTTGGTTTGTTAAAGTGCAGTTATCCGCGCTCTCGCAGGCGGCAAATACCTGTATGGAATAATCGGTAAGTTTGAGATTCTTATTCCTGCATACTTTCAGAAGAGTTTTCTCAATAGACTGGTTTTCGAACTCAAGAATTTTATTGCAACTAAGGCAGATTATGTGATAGTGGTTTTTCCGTCCGTGTTTAGTTTCGTACCTCGCGCGGTCGCCTTTGAAATTATGCTTCGTCAAAATCTTGCAGTTGTTCATGAGTTCAAGCGTGTTATACACGGTCGCCCGCGAAACGCGTATAAAATCGCTTCTCATTTTTGAATAAAGTTCATCGGCGTCGAAATGGTTTTCCATCGACAGGGCGGAATCGAGGATAAGAATTCTCTCGTTCGTAATCCTGTGTCCGTTATCTTTCAGATAGGAGATGAATATTTCTTTTAATTCTTTTTTTGGCATAAAAAAATCCCTGAAACAAAATTTCAGGGATAATATAGTTATTCTAAACGAATTTTATAATTTACTAATTAGTTTATCCAGAATATTCATTCCTTCGTCTATCTTTTCTGGAGTTACAGTAAGCGGAGGTCTGAACCTAATTGATTTCGGACCGCAGCCGAGTATGAGCATTCCTTCATCGACAGCGTTCTTGACGATTGCGTTTCTCATATCGGTGTCCTTGACGTCGAAAGCGCAGAACAATCCGAGTCCTCTTCCGTTGCTTACTTTTCCGGGATATTTATTCTCAAGTTCGTGAATCTTGTCCTGCAGGTATTTGCCCGTGGTTTCGGCGTTCTTCACGAGATTTTCTTCCTCGATAATTTCGAGAATTCTCTTGAACCGGAACATATCTACGATGTTGCCGCCCCAGGTCGAGTTGATTCTGCTCGGCTTTTTGAATACGTTCTCTTCAACCTCGTCTATCCTGTCGGTAGAAAGAATGCCGCACACCTGAGTTTTCTTTCCGAAAGAAATCAGGTCGGGTTTTATGAAATGCTCGTGTGCCCACCATTTACCCGTCATCGCGATGCCGGTCTGGACTTCGTCGATTATGAACATAATGTCATTCTCGTTGCATATCTGCCTCAACTGCATGAAATACTCTTTCCTGAAATGATTGTCGCCGCCTTCGCCCTGAATCGCTTCGATAATGAGTCCCGCGATGTCGTCCTTGTTATCGTGTATGGCCTTTTTTATTTCATCGAGAGACTGTTTTTCGAGTTCGATTACTTTCTTCAGATTCTCTTCATTGAGCGGGAAGGTAATCTTCGGATTCGTAACTCTCGGCCAGTCGAATTTCGGGAAATAATAAATCTTAACAGGGTCAGTATTCGTCAATGACAGCGTGTAACCCGAGCGTCCGTGAAACGCTTCCTTGAAATGAATAATCTTTTTTCCTTTTTCTTCCTTGTATCCTTTTTGAAAATTCTTCTGCACTTTCCAGTCGATAGCCGCTTTAATCGTATTCTCGACTGCGAGCGCTCCTCCCTCTATGTAGAACGAATACTTGAAATACGAAGGTACAGCGATATTGAAAAAGGTTTCGACGAATTCCGCCTGTTCTTTCGCGTAGATGTCGGAGAGGGAAGGTTTGTTAAGCGCAATCCTGCCGATTTCCATAATGAACTTCTCGTCATTAAGTTTAGGATGGTTCATGCCGAGCGGACTCGAGGCGACGAATGTAAAGAAATCGAGCATTCTTTTGCCCCGTTTCGAATCGAAGAGATATCCGTCTTTCGATTCTTTCAGGTCCAGCGTCATGTCGAATCCGTCAACAAGCATTCTTTTCCTCAGTACATCCTGAACTTCTTCCGGTTTGATGCTGTGTCTTTTAATCATAAAACTTCTGAATTTAAGTTATTGACTTGTGAATTATTTTATGTAACCTATTACGTGTGTTTTTTCTTTGCGTTTTTTCCAGTAAGCCGTGAATTTATCCGCCTCGGATTTCGCGATTATAACAATGAGACCGATGCCGAGATTGAAAGTCTTCCGCATATCGTTTTCGGGGACGTCACCTTTTTGCTTTATCACGCCGAACAATGCGGGGCGTTTCCAGGAATCCCAGTCGATAATAATTTCCATTCCTTTCGGAACGACGCGTTTCGTGTTTCCGATTATTCCGCCTCCAGTTATGTGAGATATTGATTTAACTTTGAAATGCTTCAATGAATCCTGTATGATGTTCAGGTATGACCTGTGGACTCTGAGAAGTTCCGCGCCGAGCGTGCCTCTCAGACCTTTAAAGCGAAGTTTATAATCCTTATGGCGGAATATTTTCCTGACGAGCGAGTAGCCGTTAGTATGAAGTCCGTTCGATTCGAAACCGATAAGCACGTCTCCACGTTTAACATTCGCGTGATTTACAATTTTTTTCTTATCAACGACGCCGACAATGGTTCCCGCGAGATCGAAGTCGCTTGCGCCGTAAACGCCCGGCATTTCCGCGGTTTCGCCTCCTATGAGTGACATTGAATTGTTACTGCATCCTCTAACGAGACCCCTGACTATGTTCACGGAATTTTCAACATGAAGTTTACCCGTCGCGTAATAATCGAGGAAGAAGAGGGGAACGGCTCCGCACACCGCGATATCGTTCACGCAGTGGTTAATCAAATCTTCGCCTACCGTATCGTACTTCCCGAGCATCGCGGCAATTTTCACTTTTGTCCCTACTCCGTCCGTGCTCGCTACGAAGACAGGATTGCGCGTGTTTTTAACGTTTAATTCGTAAAACGCGCCGAAATTTCCGATGCCCGACAGAACATTTTTGCTGAAAGTGGTTTTTACCAACGGTTTAATTCTGTCTAAAAATGCATCTGCTTTTTGAATATTTACGCCTGAGGATTTATATGAAGTCATAAACAAAAATATGCATATAAAACCCATTTTTCAATTCATTTTGCGGGAAAAATACTGTGTTTAAACGGTTTAAAGCGTGTTTTGCTTTTTAGAAAATTTGATGCGGAAAGAATCAGGCATTCTTGATGACAAGAACGAATTCCGCTTTTGGTTTTGAATCGCCGAAATGTTCATTGATATTTTTTTCGACTTCAGAAGGTGTGCCGCGGAAGTGCAATTCGTTTTCCGTTGAGAGATTGAGCGCGATGAAAATTTCACGTTCGGGCATTTTATCTTTGATGTCATTTATGAGCGTCATCATTCTGTACGGCGTATCCATCAAAATAATAGGATGATTCATTGCCGAAAGTGAACCAAGTTCGAGCGAACGAACTTCCTTTTTCGGTGATAGGAATCCGTAGAAATAAAAACGGCTAATGTCAAATCCCGAAAGTACAACGGCTGATATTACCGAATTGGCTCCGTGAACGAACTCGAAAGGGATTTTGTAATCGATGCAGAGTCGGACAAGTTTCAGTCCCGGATCGGCGAAGACGGGAGTGCCGCAATCGGAAACGAGGGAAATTGTTTTCCCGCCGAGCAAGTCCTTTATATATTCGCCCGCGGTTTCATTCTCGTTGTGCTCATCGAGCACTCGTAGTTCTTTTCTTATATCGAAGAACCTCAGCAGCCGCGATGTGATTTTAGTATCTTCGCAGATTATGTAATCGGAATTACTCAGAGCGTTCAACGCTCTTATAGTAATGTCGGAATAATCGCCGATAGGTGTGGAGACAAGATATAATCTGCCTTTAGGTGAAGATGATGATAGAATATTTTCCGCATCCGTCAATACATCCGTTAAGACGGGAGTTTCGAAATCTTGAGGCCGGCGTTTCTTCTTATTTCCCCGTGCTGCCATATCCTCCGCTGCCTCTTTCGGTGTCGGTTATGTTGTCCGAAAATTTCAAGACTGCTTTCTCATATTTCGCAATAATCAACTGCGCAATTCTGTCACCGAAATTCACGGGAAAATCTTTCGTTCCGTGATTGACGAGAAGGACTTTTACTTCGCCCCTGTAATCCGAATCTATCGTGCCCGGCGAATTCAGAACAGTTATGCCGTGTTTCAGAGCGAGTCCGCTTCTGGGACGCACCTGACCTTCGTAACCTTTCGGTATCTCTATGAGAAGATTTGTCGGAACGAGTTTTGCTTCACCCGGTTTTACGGTAATCAAATCTTTTGACGATGAAGAGAGATCCATACCCGCCGAGCCGTCGGTGGCGTAAGAGGGGATGACGCAGTCTTCTTCAGGATTATATTTCGTGAATTTTATTTCCATATAAAAAAAGGCTGCCTGAAAAACCGGCAGCCGTTTAGAAAATCTTTTTTATCAACTGTTAATTGCACTTCCAAGCACTCCAAGCGCGAGCATTATAACTACGACTATTATAGCGAGAATTCCGAGAATAACCTGTATAATACCGAGCCACATACCGACTTGCGCCATCGTTTTACCCGCCGGGTCGGATTGTCCTGCATTGATTGCATTCACTTCCTTTTTACCGATTATCCAGGCAGGAATCGCCGCAAAAATTCCACATGCTACCCATGACAAAATACCGAGCACGAGCGCCCAGATCGCGTTGCTGCTTGCCTTGCCGGAAGAAACCGGACTGCCGCCCATCGGAGGGGGAGGAGGAGGCGGAGGTGGAGGCGCGAAGCCTGTTCCGCTGTCCTGAAAATGTAAATTATTATTCATAGCATTCGATTAAGTTTAAAGGTGTTCTAATATAAAATAAAAAATAAAGTTATTCAAGTTTGATAGAAATCAGATGTTTATCAGTGTATCATTTAAAAATTCCCGGGAAAACTATTTCCGTATTCTTTCTAAGTTGCGCAATCAATTCCTCTTCTCCTATATTTTTAATTTTCGATATTTTCTTTATTGTATCGACAACATAGGCGGGCTGATTCTTCTTGCCTCTATGGGGCATCGGCGCGAGAAAAGGGGAATCGGTTTCGGAAAGCATTTTCCCGACGGGTGTCTTTTCCACGAGCCCGATGCCTTCGAATTTTTTATAAGTGATGTTGCCGCAGTAAGAAACGAAGAAACCTTCGCAGGAAATTACTTTTTCAAGTTCATCTTCCGTTCCGGAGAAGCAATGAAATTGCGCCTTGACTTTTCCTCGGTAGCCGTTGATGATTTCGATCGAGTCCGCGACGGAATCCCGCGTATGAATTATAACGGGAAGACCGTGTTTCACGGCGAGTTCGAGATGTAAACTGAAAAATTCCTTTTGTTTTTCGATGTAAGTTTTATCCCAGTAATAATCGAGACCTGTTTCGCCGATTCCGACGACTTTGTTTTCTTTAAGCAGGGTTTCGAGTTTAAGAAATTCCGATTCATCCATATCCTTAATATCGCCCGGATGGAAGCCCAGAGCGGCATAGAGCATTTCATATTTTGATGTAAGTTCAAGAATAACATCGCATGTTCTTAAATCAACGGCGGGAATAATGATTTTTTCAACGCCTGCCTTCGAAGCGTTATCGATAATTTCATCTATGTTATCGAGAATCTCGGGGAAATAAAAATGCGCGTGCGTATCAATAATCATCTATGAGTCTCTTTAAGTATTCGGAAAACCTTTTATACGCTTTCGCTCCCGCTTCGACGACTTCATCGTGTGTGACGGTAACGGGCATACCCGAGAACAACCTGTTCGTGATGCAGGATATTCCGAGCGTGCTTATTCCGAGTTCGTGAGCCCTCAGCAGGTCCGGTATTGTAGACATTCCCGCGGCGTCGGCGCCCGTTCTTTTCAGGAAAGCGATTTCGGAACGTGTTTCATAAACAGGTCCCGTTGAGGCGATGTAACAGCCTTCGAAAACCTTCAGGTTGTTTCTGACGGCGCATTCCCGCGCCCATTTAATTACTTCATCACCGCTAAACCGTATGGGTTTTTGCACAAGACGTTTACCGAAAAAATTTATGTGCGACTTTATGAGCATTAAATCGGCGACCTTATACAAAGGATTAAGGCCGCCCGCCGCGTTCGTAATAATAAGAAAATCCAGATTGAGGTCTTTCGCGAGATTAACGTTCCTGTAAACTTTTTCCCGTGAATACGTTTCATAAAAATGGTTCCTGCCTGTAAACAAAAATACAGGTTTGCCGTTTATTTTTCCTTCAATGACCGATTTCTTATGAATTCCTCCGAGTTCGGAATAAATCACGTCTGGATTTTCAAGTTCCTTCGTGAAACCCGACAGCCCCGAGCCCAATATTACACCAATTTTCCACATTTCTTGAAAATAATGAAAATCTGTCTTATTTTTAAGCCAGAATTCATTTTTAAGGAAATTCCTTGCTAATGAAAAGTAATATTTGAATTCAAATTGACGTTAACTTTTAATATATTTGTACAGTTAGATATTTTAATAAAATGAATTAAATGGGAACAAAATATCTAATAGAGAAATCGAAGGAATATTTCGAGACGGGATACCGTCTTCACATTGACGGAAATTACGACGAAGCGATTTCGTTTTACGAAAAATCGCTTGAGGCGTTTCCGACAGCGGAGACATACACGTTTCTCGGCTGGAGCCTCAGCATGAAAGGGGAATATGAAAAGGCTATAGATGAGTGCAAGAAAGCCGTTGAAATAGACCCTGAATACGGAAATCCGTATAACGACATAGGCGCGTATCTTATTAATCTTGAGCAGTACGAGGAGGCAATCGCCTGGCTCGAACTCGCGCTTAAGGCGGAGAAATATACGAGCAAGGAATTCGCGCATTATAATCTGGGAGTCGTTTACGAAAAACTCGGTTTATGGTTCGAGGCATTGGCTGAATACAGTAAGGCGTATGAATTGAATCAGGGCTACATAATTGCGGAAAAAAGCCGCGAACGTCTTCAATCAAAAATGAATTAATTTCATAAATAAAAAAAGTAAAATGAAAAAAGTAATCCCCTTGTTATTGGTCTTATTTGTCTTTGCGGGAATCGCGCAGAGTCAGTCATTTCAGTTTTACAGGGTATCTCCTCCGACAGTATATGGAGACACTTCATCCATTATGCCCGCTGTAACAGTCGCGTATTTCAAGAATCTTTCTTCAGGAAATCAGAATTACAAGTTCATCAGGGTCGTTAACAATCTGCCGGATACCACATGGTCAAGCAGTATGTGTGTTCAGTTCTGTTATAGTTCCGAAGTAAGTGAAATACCGCCTTTAGGCGCTCCTCCAATTTCACTTCCGCCAAACGGTCAGGACAGTCTCCTTATTGACGTAATAGGACCTACGCCGGGTCTTGCAACGATTGTGATAAAATGTTTTGTCGAAACCAATCCGAGCAATTTTATTACAGATACATTCCGCGTACAAATGGGTACAGTCGGGATAAGACAGATTTCGACTGTTGTTGACGGATACGAACTCGGGCAGAATTATCCCAATCCGTTCAACCCCGTAACAAAGATTAATTTTTCAGTTCCCAAATCGGAAAAGGTGTCGCTGAAAGTTTATGACATACTCGGAAACGAAGTCGCCGACCTTATTCCTTATAAAGTCGCCGCACCTGGTTCTTATTCGGTTGAATTTGACGCGAATTCCTACAAACTCTCTTCGGGAATTTATTATTACACACTGAGAGCAGGAAATTTCGTATCAACCAAGAAAATGATTCTCGTAAAATAAAATTTTACTGAAATAATCGTTCTCTATGCATTGCGGGGAACGATTATTTTATATACTCAATTATATTGAAAAAAGACACAGTCTGAATGGATTACATTAAGTACAAGGACTTAACATTGCTCGAAAAGACGTATCTGCCTCAGATAGCGAAAGGACTGGCTTTGACGCTTCAACAGGTTTTCCGCCCGAAATTCACGAGGCAGTATCCTGAAGAGAAGTGGGACGCCCCCGCGAGTTTCAGAGGAAGGCCTGTGCTCGTGCAGGAGGACAACGGCGTTGAAAGGTGCGTTGCCTGCGGGCTATGCTCACGCGTATGTCCCGCGCTGGCTATCGAAGTTCAGGCGAGCGAGACTGAACTTGAGAAAGAGCGTTACCCCGAAAAGTTCGAGATAAACATGGTTAGATGCATATTCTGCGGGTTCTGCGAGGAAGTCTGCCCTGAAGAGGCTATCGTAATGAGCAATGAATATGAACTAGTATTCACTTCTCAGAATGAAGCGGTGTTCGGCAAAGATAAACTGCTCGTGCCGCGGAAGAATCTCGAGAGCAGGCTTAAGTTCCTGAAAGAAAAAAGATAATACTAAACTTTGAAATCGATAATATTCGATATACTTATCGTAAGCATTCTGATAATCCTGAACGCGTTGTTTGTAGCCGCTGAGTTCGCGTTCGTGAAGGTCAGAAAATCCGAAATTGAGACCGATGAAGAGGTAAAAGATACTATCCGGATAAAAAACCTCCGTATCGTAAAGGACAATCTAGACAAGTACGTTTCAGCGGCGCAGTTAGGCATTACGCTTATAAACGTGCTGCTCGGCTGGATAGGCGAGCAGTCTCTTTCAAAAATATTTCTGCCTCTCTTACAATTCACAGGGCTGTCTTCGGATATAAACTCAACTGCTGCTTCAATCTGCGGCGTGCTTCTGATAACGTTCATAACGGTCGTTTTCAGCGAGCAGGCTCCGAAAATGATTGCCATACAGTATCCGATGGAAATGTCGTCCTGGCTTTCGTTTCCGATGAGGCTTTTTTATAAGGTGTTCAAGCCTCTTATTCTCTTGCTTAATTATACTGCAAACGGCATAATTAAGTTGATTGGACTGAAGACTGTCACGAAAGACGACATAATACATTCGGAAGAGGAAATCAGGTATCTGATTTCCGAAGGAAGAAAGACGGGCATAATCGATTCAACCGAACACCAGTTGATAGAAAAGATTTTTGACTTTAATGATAAACTTGCAAGGGATATTATGGTACCTCGCAACGGAATTTTCGCGATAAACATAATCGAAGAACGCGACAAGATTATCAGGAAGGTAATCGACGAGGGGTTTTCAAGAATACCCGTTTACAAGGACAGCATTGATAACATAATCGGGATAATTTATTCCAAGGACCTTATCAGCGCGGCGGAGCACAGGGAATTGATAGTACTGTCGGATATTTTACGACCGGCGTTTTTTGTTCCCGAGACGAAACGCATCGGTGAAATTCTTAAAGAATATCAGAAGAAAAGAATACACCTTGGAATAGTCGTGAACGAGCACGGAAGCGTCGAGGGGATTGTTACGCTCGAAGACATAATTGAAGAGATAGTCGGAGAAATCGAGGATGAGTACGACATAGAAACAAGGACCGTGCAGAAGGACAAACTCGGAATATTTCTCGTGAATCCCGAGATAGGAATTGCGGAGTTCAATCAGCGGTTTTCCACTGATGTTCCGGTTGACAACGACGATTACCACACGCTAAGCGGTTTTCTTCAGACTGTAACGGGGCACATTCCTGACATATACGAACGCATAGATTACAAGGGGTTAATTTTTACGGTTACAAAAAAGTCGGGCAACAAACTATTGCAGATAAAAGTACAAAGATTATAAAATAAGATAACGTGTTTAAATTAATTTTAAGAAAAGTATATACTTTCTTCAAGGACATTGAAGATTACTTCCGTTTGTTGAGGGGATTAATATTTAATCTTCCGAATTTATTCAGGGACAGGAAACTTATTTTCGACCAGATGGTTCACATCGGCGTCAATTCGCTGGTACTCATATCAATCATCGGTTTGTTTACCGGCGCCGTAACCGCGTGGCAGGGCGCATATCAAATGAAGGGATTCGCGCCTTTAAGCATACTGGGTTCGGCGACGCCGAGAGCGATAATGATAGAACTCGGTCCGGTACTCGCCGCGATTGTTCTCGCGGGAAGGGTAGGGGCTTCGATAAGCGCCGAAATCGGGACGATGAAAGTGACGGAGCAGATTGACGCGCTCGAAGCAATGGCAATTAATCCCGTCAGGTATCTGGCAATGCCGAGAATCGTAGCGACGACGTTCATGCTTCCGGTTCTGGTAATCTACGCGAGCGCAATCGCAATATTCGGTGCGTATCTCGTATCGATGCTTTTTCTTGAAGTTCCGGGAGGAGTTTTCATAAACGGTTTCAGGAGGTCATTCGCTCTCAAGGATGTGAATGCGGGTTTCATTAAAGCGCTTTTCTTCGGATTTACAATTTCTTCAATCGGCTGTTATGTCGGATTCAAGACGACGGGCGGAGCGGAAGGCGTCGGCAACTCGACGATTAAGTCTTTCGTTATATGCGCGGCGATGATTCTTATACTTGATGCTTTATTATGGAATTTCCTTATTGGATAATTGTTTGTAAATTGAATATCCGGGCAATTGGCACAGCTGGTTAGCGCGCATCCTTCACACGGATGAGGTCACTGGTTCGAATCCAGTATTGCCCACTTTTTTTACACGCTTGGACATATTGTTAAAAAATATTTCCATCCTTTCTCCGAAAGATAATCTGAATGGTGTTTTCGACGTGCTCATATCGGAAGGTGTAATTCAGAAAATCGGATATTGCGATGATTCAACGCTGAACGGAAAAGTTTCAGTCGTAGAATGCGCCGGGAAAACACTTTTACCCGGTTTCTTCGATATGCACGTCCATTTCAGAGACCCGGGACAGACAGAAAAAGAAGATATCGCGAGCGGGTGCGCATCCGCCGCGAACGGGGGATTCACGGGCGTGCTGTGTATGCCGAATACGAAACCGCCGATAGACAATCCCGATACGATTGAATACATAAGGAAAAAAGCCGAAGATAATTTAGTCGATGTCTTTGTTTCCGCGTGCGCTTCGAAATCAAGAAACGATAAAGAACCGGCCGATTTTCAGACTCTGCTCGATTCGGGGGCGGTTGCATTCACGGACGACGGAAGCCCTGTTTTGAATGAGAATATACTAAGGAGCGTTCTGGCATTTTCAGCAATAAGCGGCGCACCGTTCATGCAGCACGCGGAGGATACGAGGATGAGCGGTGATGGCGCGGTCAACTCAAGCGTTTCGGAAAAACTTAAAGTTAAAGGCATACCCGAGGAAAGCGAGTATGGACTGGTAAACAGGGATATCGGAGTTTCCAACAGCATTGCAAACTCGAGATATCACGTTCAGCATATTTCCTGCGGCGAGACTGTCGAAATTCTGCGGGAAGCAAGAAAGAAGAACAAGAACATAACAGGTGAAGCCTGCCCTCATCACATCATATTAACGGGCGAGGATGTGATTAAAAGCGGCGCGAACGCGAAAATGAATCCTCCTCTGAGACGTCAGTCCGACGTGACGAAG
>CALGII010000030.1 GCA_937915485.1 uncultured Ignavibacteriota bacterium
GCATATCGACGAGCATGAAATTTGCGTATGATTTATACGGAGTAAATCCTTTCATCTTTCCGAATTCCTTGTAGAAGTACTCCTTATCCTCCTGCATAAGGTTCGTAACTTTTACATAGTAATCCCTGTCCTTATAGGCGGTCTCGGCAAGTTTTTCGGAAAGCCTGTTGTAACCCAGATACCTGACCGTATAGTTCATCAGTTCCTCAAGATTCTTTCCCGCGAAAGCATAGCCGATGCGGCATCCGGCAAGCGCAAAATATTTCGAGAACGTCCTGCATATAACAAGATTGGGAAACTCGTCAAGGAAAGGCTTCACGTAATCGTTTTCAACAGAGCCAAATCCCCAGTACGCCTCGTCAATCATCACGAGTGCGCCTCGGCAGGCGTCGAGGAACCTGTGAAGGTCGTCCTTCGATATCCTGTTGCCCGTCGGATTGTTCGGAGACGCGATGAGCACTATGCGCGGTTTTTCACGGTCATAAATCTCTATCATCTTGTCGACGTCATAAAGAAATGTCGCAACACCGTTTTCCTTTCCTTTCGTCATAGGATATTCAACGTTGAAACCGCCGACCTCATAAGCGACTTTCTTGTAGTACCACCACGCTTCCTTCGGTATTAGAATTTTTTCCTTTCTGTCGAGATAATAATGTATTATTTGTTTCAACAAATCCTCGCTTCCGTAAGATAAAATCACCTGTCTTTCGGGAAGATTGAATTCGTCCGCTATCATTTTTGATAAACTCGATTTAATGCCTTTCGAGAAATCGCGCGAATAATTGGAGAGTTCGTCAATTGTAACTTCTTTAAGAAAATCATAACATTTCGGAGTGGGTCCGTATTGTGATTCGTTCCTGTCGAGATATTGAAGTTCCTTATACTTTTTTGGGTCTGTCATTTTCAAAAAATTTAGTTTATGAAAATATTTAATTAGTTATACGTATTGTTTATTTCTTTGTTAAGAATTTCTTTATGCCGTTCCTGCAGTCTTCAGACATTCTCGTCAGGGTGTTCATATCGACCGCGTACTGAAGGGCCGCCTCGAAACTCATAGACGTCACGTTCTTGAACATTTCCTTCGTAAGTTTCAAAGAACTCGAAGGAAGACGGTTTATGTTTTCGCAGAGTTTATCCGTAAAACTCTCAAGCATGTACTGGTCAACCACGTAATTGACGAGACCAATCTGGTACGCTTCCGTTCCCGTTATGAATTTAGACGTGAGCAGCAGGTCTTTTGCATGTGTTTCGCTGACGCGTTTCAGAAGAAACACCATTACGACAGCGGGTATGAATCCGATTTTTACCTCGGTGTATCCGAACTGAGCCTTATCTGCCGCGACAATCAGGTCGCAGGCGCTGGCGATACCGCATCCGCCCG
>CALGII010000031.1 GCA_937915485.1 uncultured Ignavibacteriota bacterium
TAAACAATACGGACGGAGGCAATACGGGATTTACGACGTTCGGCAACGGTATTCTTCTCAATACCGCAAAGGCGGTAACGATTAACGTTAGTTACAACAATATAAGCCTGACTAACACTTCGGCGGCAACGGGCAAATACCTGTACTGCATTCAGGTAAATGCCGGTGACGCCTCAAGCAACATTACGATTAACAACAACACTTTCCAGAACTGCGTTGTCAACGGAACGGGAGCGTTCTCCGCAATACACCACGGAACGGTTGCCAGCATCAATATTTACGGAAATACAATCTCGGGGATAACGGGTGTGAGTTCATTATCCCTAATTAATAATTATGCGGGAACGGGAACAAATTTTATTTATAACAATAAAATAAGCAACGTAACGAGTACAGGGGCGTCGGCCGTAGTCACGGGGGTGAACATAGCAAAAGGGAAGAACAGCGTTTACAATAACCTTATATTCAACCTGTTCGCGACAAACTCCTCATCCGCTGACGCAGTGCGCGGCATCGGGATAACAAATTCGACCGCTTCGACATATAGTCTGATATATTACAATTCTGTATATCTCAACGCGTCATCTACGGGAACAACATTCGGCACTTCTTGTATTTATCACACTTACAACGCAACGTCAACGACCTCTTCGCTGGACATTAGAAACAATATTTTTGTCAACACCTCCACGGCAAACGGTACGGGAGTTACGGCGGCATTCAAAAGAAGTGCGGCAACCGACTTGAACAACTATCTTTCAGCCTCAAACAACAATCTTTTTTACGCCGGAACGCCGGGTGTTTCGAATCTGATATATTATGACGGGACAAATTCCGACCAGACTATCGAGACTTTCAAGGCAAGGGTTACGCCGAGAGAAACAAACTCCTATACGGGGGACCCTCTTTATCATTCGCCCGCAAACCTTTATGTCGTTCCCGTTTCGCAGGCAATTGAATCAGGAACGTTTATCCCGGATTACACCACCGACTGCAACGGAACAACAAGAGACGAGTCTGCTCCGACTATAGGAGCATACGAAGTAAGTTCAAATGCCGCAGTGACATCTGGTACAGCCATTAACCCAGCGGCTTCTACAAACAACATCATCATCAGTGCAACTTCGCAGGGAGGATTAACGATTAATCCTTCGTCTGATCTGACAGGCTACGTAAAAGGATATTTTTTCCCCGCGGGAAACACGGGCACTCCGCCGGCGGGTATAATTAATATATCTCCGTATTACTGGACGCTTTCAACAAATATAGCGTCGTTGACAGCATCTGTCAGGTTTTACTTCAATTACATACCGAATAACGGTGTCTCCTCATATGCAACGCTTAAACTGCTTAAAAGAGACGGTCCCGGAGACAACTGGGTTGAGTATACAAACGTCACAAGAACCGAAACGTATATTCAGGCGAACAATCTGACTTCATTTTCTGAGTGGGGTTTTGGAGGCGTCTTGGACAATCCGCTGCCGGTATTGCTTTCTTCTTTTAATTACTTCGTTTTGAAAAATTGTGTCACACTGAAATGGACAACTAATTCAGAAACCGGCAATTCCGGATTCGGTGTCGAAAGAAAAAACGGGGACTTCGGAAATTGGGAAACCGTATCATTCGTTCCCGGCAAAGGAAATTCGGGGGTTCCCGTAAACTACAATTACTCGGACATTAACCTGAACACGGGCAAATACAGTTACAGACTTAAGCAAATTGACAACAACGGGAACTTCGAATATTTTTATCTCTCCTCTGCTGTCAGCGTCGGTATTCCCGATAAATTTAATCTAGGCCAGAACTATCCAAACCCTTTCAATCCGTCAACCAGTATTGACTTCAACTTACCAAATGACGAAACCGTTTTGCTTACAATTTATGACGTAACGGGCAAAGAAATACAAAAATTGCTGAACAATGTATTTTACAAAGCGGGGTATCACACCGTTAAATTCAATGCATCCGGCATAGCGAGCGAAATATATTTCTACAGAATTAAGGCCGGTAATTATATATTGACTAAAAAATTAGTTTTTAACAAATAGTATTCATTTCTTTTCACTGGAAAATGTCCGCGCTTTTGCGCGGACATTTTTTTTATTACTTACCCGGCTTAGACTTCATAAAGAAAACTATCTCGTCCGCATGTGATTGGTCTTGCTTTAAAACTGCCAACCGCATTACAGTTTTATTACCAACATATTTTTTGTGGTTTCGTCTGAGGTTTCCTGACGACTCTGGCGGATTAATATTGATTTACATATAAATACAAACGGGGCTTCACGCCCCGTTTTTCATTTACAAATATTTTTTAATACATACCAAAACTCACGTGAAACACAGCTCCTGCTACTAGGCGCTCTTTCGGTCCTTCAAAACCC
>CALGII010000032.1 GCA_937915485.1 uncultured Ignavibacteriota bacterium
CTTTATTGGTTTCTTAATTGTATTGAAATTGAGCGCCGTAAAGGATAATTTTAAGAAACGGCGAGTATAGCTCAGTTGGCAGAGCGTCAGATTGTGGCTCTGAATGTCACGGGTTCGAGCCCCGTTACTCGCCCTCTTTTTCCGGGAACTTAATCAATTCTTTAAAACTAAAATCTTTCTACCGTCATACTTTTCGGGAACTTTTTTCAAACTTTATTTTAACTTGACTATAATTGTATAAATAATTAGTTTGAATTGTTAAGTTTATGGCGAAAAAGAAGACAATACAGGATGCCAAAGTTAAGGATAAAATTTCGCGAAAAGATGAGGAACTGAAGAACGATTACGACAGCGACTATGTAGAGGAAAAAGACGAGGAAGAAGAGCAATCGCTGGAAGGTTACCTTAGCGAGGATGAAATAGAAAAGCTTAAAGAGGAATTTAAAAAGGAAGCGCTTCCCCACATCGGCTTATTGTATAACTATGCGTATAAAATGACAGGAAACTCCGATGATGCAGACGACCTTCTTCAGGAAACTTATCTCCGCGCGTACAGATTCTTCCATAAATTCGAAAAAGGCACGAACTGCAAGGCCTGGCTCTTCAGAATAATGAAGAATCTCTTCATAAACAATTACAGAAAAAACCAGAAAACACCGGGACAGGTCGATTATGATGAAATCGAGAACTTCTTCGAGACAATTAAATCCGAACGCCTCGACACTGGCGACCTTCAGGAAAAAGTTTTCAACAACCTGCTCGACGACGAAGTTACAAGGGCGCTAAATTCCCTTCAGGACGATTTCAAAACCGTCATAATTCTCTGCGATCTCGAAGGTCTTAGTTACGAAGAAATTGCCGATTTCGTGCAATGCCCTATCGGTACCGTTAGAAGCCGGCTCCACAGAGCGCGCAAACTTCTCGCTCAGAAATTGTACCGTTACGCTAAAGAAAAAGGCTACGACGTTGAAAACGTTGTCGCCTGACCTCGTACCCGTTCATCATATTTGCTATTCTGCGATTTTACTGTTTTTTCTTTTGCAAAAACCATATTTTATCACAAAATTCATAAATTAATTTTTTCATAATGAAAATACTGAATATCATAATCGTAATGTCTGTCTTCCTGTTCTTATCCGGTTGCGGAAAAGATGATAAGAAACCCGTCACCGAACAAAAGAAACAGGACGCGACACAGCAAACAAACACGCAGCAGACTAATACGCAAACTTCAGGAATGAAGATTTATAAAATCTCTGCCGTTGAAGAATCAAAAAGCGAGAAGAATGTTCCCGAACTTACCTGGGACGAAAACGGAAACAAGGTCTCCCTATCCGGTAGCAAGGGTAAAGTTATGTTCCTGAATTTCTGGGCGACCTGGTGCGCGCCCTGCAAGAAGGAAATGCCCGAACTCTCAGAAATAAATACCGAACTTAAAGATAAGAATTTCGTGATGTACGGTATCAACGTTTTTCAAAGAGGCAATACGACTATCGAAGACGTGCTGAAAACTATCCCCGTCTCTTATCCGATTCTCGACGGAAATGAGAATGTCGTTAAGGCATTCGAAAAAGCCTCAGGCGCTCCGATGGACGGCGTTCCTACAACATTCATCGTCGATAAAAACGGGAAAATTGTCGAAACACTCGTTGGTTCCAGAGATAAAGCCGCTTTCATGACGATTATAAAGAAGTATCTGTAAATATTTCGTTTTTAATTGAAACCCTCCTTCGGGAGGGTTTTTTGTTTATATTAGGTTTTTTGATTTTATATAAGTATTTTTAATGCACATATAATGAAAAAAAGGATTGGAATACTCGGTTCGACCGGCTCTATAGGGACAAGCGCTCTCGAAGTCGTTCGGAACCTTCAAAAGAACGGATGTGATTGCGAAATTGTATTTTTATCGTGCAATAACAATATTGAAAAATTCAAAGAACAGATAGACGAGTTTAATCCGACAACCGTTATTTTGCATAATGAATCAAGACTTCAGGATCTGAAAGATGCCGGAATATCTCCCGCAACAGAAATTCTGACCGGTTTTGACACTTTAAACGAACTCGTCAGCCGTGATAATTACGATATTTTGATAAATTCACTCGTTGGTTTCGTCGGACTTATTCCTACTCTCGAAGCAATAAAACACGATAAACGTATCGCTCTCGCTAATAAAGAGACGCTCGTCGTGGCAGGAAAATTAATCAATGAGACTCTTCAGAAAACAAATTCTGAACTGATTCCAATCGACAGCGAACATTCCGCTATTTTTCAGTGCCTCACGGGTGAAAACCACGATAATATATCGAAAATTATTCTAACCGCATCCGGAGGACCCTTCAGAGGTTATAATGAACAGGAACTTTCAAAAGTTACTGTCAAACAAGCGCTTCAACATCCTAACTGGGTTATGGGAAATAAAATCACGATTGATTCGGCAACCCTTATGAATAAAGGACTCGAAGTTATTGAGGCTAAGTGGCTTTTTAATATAGATATTAAAGATATTCAGGTGATAATTCACCCTCAATCTGTTATTCACTCTATGGTTGAGTTCAAGGACGGCTCCGTTAAGGCGCAACTTGGCGTTCCGGATATGAAAGTTCCTATACAATATGCTTTGACGTATCCTGAAAGATACGGAAACGATTTCAAGAAACTTGATTTTTTACAGACCGGAAATCTCGAATTCGGCAAGCCCGATTTCGAAACATTCAGATGCCTTAAACTTGCTTTCGACAGCATTGAAAACGGAGGAACTTACCCGACGGTGCTTAATGCTGCGAACGAAGTAGCCGTGGATTTGTTTCTAAACGGACACATCGGATTCACTGATATCCCTGATTTAATTGAAAAGGAATTGGATAATCACAAGAGTGTAATAAATTATGAACTTCAAGATTTGGTTAAAATTGATAAATTAACCAGAATTAATGTTTTAAATAGGAATTCATAAATTTTAAAGAACTTTTTATTGTTTTAACCGTATAGAATCGATAATAACTGATTATGGAAATTATAAGCACAATATTTTATTTTTTAATCGTCATCGGTGTTCTGGTGTTCGTTCATGAATTCGGCCACTTCTTCGCCGCCCGCATGACAGGTATGCGCGCTGAAGTGTTTGCTTTTGGAATGGGTTACAGATTATTCGGATATAATAAAATCACAGGTTTTACTTTCGGAAAACTCCCTGAAAGCGCGGAACTTGGAAATCATACCGACTACAGAATATGCGCCTTCCCTATCGGCGGATACGTGAAGATACCGGGTATGATTGACGAAAGCATGGACAAGAATTTTATTAAGACCGAACCGCAGCCCTGGGAATACAGGGCGAAACCCGTTTGGAAAAGAATGATTGTTATTACCGCGGGTGTTATTATGAACGTTTTCCTCGCTTTCCTCGTATTCTATTTTCTCTCAATCGCCAGAGGCAAGAATCTTATTGATACTACCGAAATCGGTTTTGTATCGAAAGGCTCGACTGCTTATGAATACGGATTGAAGGAAGGCGATAAAATTCTCAGAATAAACGGAAGTGACATACAGTTCTGGGACGACGTTCAGACTTCGCTTTATATCGATAACCTTGGTGAATCTATTAAACTGGATGTTTCAAGAGACGGCGCTCCCGTCACCATCTCAATCCCAAAAGATAAAGTCGGTATACTCGGCGATAAACCTTTCGGGATTTATTCCGCCAAAGTTTTAACGAACATAAACGGCGTAATCTCAGGTAAACCCGCTGAACAGATCGGACTGCAGAGAGGCGATGAAATAACTTACTTTGCAGGCGAAAAAATTACAAATCCGCTGAAGTTCGTTGAACTTATTAAGACGAACGCGAATAAAGAAACGGAGATTAAATTCATTCGCGCCGGCGCCGAACATACTTCAAAAATTACTCCGGCTTCCGATTCTACTATCGGCGCTGACATTGCCTCGAAGTATGTCGGTCCCGTAAAGGAGAAAAAGTATAACGTTCTTTCCGCCGTACCTCACGCTTTCGGTGAAATGTACTATTACGGAATTGAAGTGTTCTTTAAGTCAATCGCTAAAATTATTAAAGGCGATATCCCGTTCAAGAAAGCAATCGGCGGTCCGATTAAAATAGCCCAGGCATCGGCGCAGTCCGCTGAAAGCGGATTCTTTTCTTTCATAGGATTCGTTGCGCTGCTTTCAATGTCGCTCGCCGTGATAAACATACTTCCATTCCCGGCTCTCGACGGCGGACATTTCATGATTTTGTTATGGGAAGCGATATTCAGAAAACCTGTTTCATATAGAATTCAAATCGTACTGCAAAACGTAGGATTCATTCTGCTTATAGCATTGATGCTATTTGTTATCTATAATGACATCATCTCGATAAAGTAAAACTTTTCATCTATAAAAAAGGCGGTCAATGACCGCCTTTTTTATTTAATCAAATCAATTTTACTTTCTATGCGTTACCATTGCCGAAGCCTGCGCCTTCGGAAATATTATCATCTCCGCGATTACCGTATTCTCATCCCGCGTAGCGATGAATGAAACGGCGTCCGCTATGTCTTCCCCTTTAAGCGGCTGCATTCCGTTATATGTCGCATCCGCTCTTTGTTTATCTCCTCTGTATCTCACGAGACTGAATTCGGTGTTCACCATACCGGGGTCAACTGTCGAAACCCGGACTGAAGTACCGGCAAGGTCGAGCCTCATTCCCTTTGTAATCGCGTCAACCGCGTGCTTGCTTCCGCAGTAAACATTTCCCGCGGGATAGACTTCGTGTCCTGCGATCGAGCCGATATTAATAATATGAGCCGATTTTCTTTTCAGCATATAAGGAAGCACTGATTTAGTGACGTAGAGAAGACCCTTTACGTTAGTATCAATCATCTCTTCCCAGTCGAGAAGCACGCCGTCCTGAATCTTGTTCAGGCCGCGTGAAAGCCCCGCGTTGTTAAGAAGCACTTCTATGTTTTTCCATTTCGCGGGCAGCGAATCGATTGTTTCCTTAACGACATCTAAATTCCTTACATCCATCTCGAATGAGAATACTTCCGTCTTGTATTTCTTTACAAGCGACGCCGCGAGTTTCTCGATTCTCTCTTTCCTTCTCGCGCACATCAACACTTTGGCGCCCTTTGAGGCGAACTTTTCGGCGCACGCTTTTCCTATGCCGCTCGATGCGCCTGTTACAAACACAACCTTGTTTTTTAGATTTTTCATTCCTGTTTATGATATTTTATTTTCTGCTGTTTCTTGCCGGCTTATCCTGCTCAATAGAATTTTCAATTCTCAACTTTCTGATTTCGGAAAGTTTTTTCCTCGCATCTGGAAAACCCGGGTCATCTCGTTTAACCTGTGAAAAATACACCTCCGCCTTGTCGAATTCTCCGATTTTGAAATACATGACTCCCTTCTGATAATCGTTCATGCTCCGCACCGATGTTAATGTGTCGAGTATATCCGATGGCTTCAGACTTTCCTTCAGATTCTCGGATTTCACTTCGTCGCTCTGTATCTGCTCAACGCTCTTTTGAATCTCTTTATCTATTGCTTTATCCAGTTCTTTCTCCGCTTTTTCCTTCGACAGGAATAAACTCACCGCCGCCACGCCCGCTATGAGAATGAGCATGGATACCATAAATAGCGATCTGACGGCGCAGCCGCCTTTCTTCGATGATGTTGACGCGTAAAAAGGATTATTGTAAAAAGGCGCTATGTGTGTATTGTAATACTCGGGGTCCGTTTCCTTATATTGACTTGCTATCGAGTCGAAATATTGTCTGTTGTTCTTGAAGTATTCCGCGAGAATCTTTTTTGAAGGACCTGTTTGCATGGCGTTAATCCATTAAACTGTTTTCAAAATCGTAGTCCATCTTGAAATATCTGACGGCCTTAAAAATTGACTTCGCTATTTCGTCCTGACCTTTTTCCGATTTCAGATATTCCTCGTCCGTTTTGTTTGATAAATATCCGCATTCAACGAGAATGCTCGGCATTGACGGCGCGAGCAGAACCCAGAATCCCGCCTGAAACAATCCGCGGGAAGGTATTCGTGTGCCCTTTATCAGTTCGGTCTCGATAATTGATGAAAACCGTTCGCTGTAGCCCAAGTAAGCCTGCTGGTAAAGAGAAGCGAGTATCTTATTCTTCGATATGAAACTTGAATCTATCTTTTCATTAAATGCGATGAACTTGTTTTCTTCCAGTGTTATGTCCCTCGCCTCATCAATCCTTGCGAGGTCAAGAAGATAAATCTCAAAACCGCTCTTGTCATTTTCTTCGCTCTTTCTCGCGTTGCAGTGTATGCTTACGAACAGATTTCCCTTCTCCTCGTTAGCCGTCTGTCCCCTTTTCTTCAGTTCGATGAATTCATCCTTCTCCCTTGTCATCACGATTTTCATGTCATCGTACTCCTTCGAAAGATAATTTTTCAATTTGATTCCTATCGGCAGAACAATATTCTTTTCGTAAACGCCTGACAATCCAGTTGTTCCCGGATCTTTGCCGCCGTGCCCCGGGTCAATTATTACTGTATAAATACGCTTGTCGCTCGCGCTCTGAGGTTTGGAAGATTGATTCGTAAATATTACTGTCGTGATTGATATTGCGAGAAATGATAATATTAGTATAATTTTCTTCAAATCATCGGATGATTTAATCTTATACAAAAATAGCCTTAAATATATTTTAAGGCTATTTATTTTGTAGCGGGAGCAGGACTTGAACCTGCGACCTTCGGGTTATGAGCCCGACGAGCTACCAACTGCTCCATCCCGCGATCATTTAATAATATACTTGATATTTTCTAAATTTTCAACATCTTAATTCAACTATAGAAACTCATAAAAATGTATTTCCAGTATCTTATAGTTAAATATTAACCCCACTCTTCAGAGTGGGGTCAAAGTATAACCACCGGAACGGGCTTTAGCCCGCGAATTTATATTATTGAGGACTAAAGTCCTTTGTTCTTATTTCTCTTTACCCCACCTTAAAAGGTGGGGTTATTAAACATGGTCGTTATTGATATTCTTCATATGTGTCAAATTAATAAATTGGTATTGATCCCCGCAATTAAATAAGTGTTTTACAATGTCTCTCGATTTACTATCTTTAAAAATGAGCAATAAATTGAATTTTATAAAATAATCGCTTGTTAAGTTAGTAATTTGCAAATTTAATCTCATAGAATGAAAATTGTAGTTTGTGTCTCTCTTGTTCCCGACAGTACAACGAAGGTTAAAATCGGGGCTTCGGGAAAATCAATTGATGAAACAGGCGTATCGTTCATCATTAATCCGTATGATGAGTTCGCTGTTGAGGAAGCGGTGCAGTTAAAGGAGAAAAGCGGAGGAGAAGTCATTGCGGTTTCCGTTGGTACCGACCGCTCAAAAGAAGCGATAAAGAAAGCGTTTCAGATGGGAGCCGACAAAGGAATTCTCTTAAAGAGCGGCGATGCGGATTTCGATTCATTTTCTGTTGCGAAAAATCTCGCAGAAACAATTAAAGAATTAAATCCGGACGTGATATTGTTCGGAAAACAGTCGATTGATTTTGACGGCTCCGTAGTTGCGAGTATGACTGCGGAATTGCTCGGACTTCCCTGCGTTAATGTCGTCACGAAACTGGAACTCAGCGGAAATGAAGCAATAGCCGAACGCGAAATCGAAGGCGGGAAAGAAGTAGTTAAAACTTCCCTGCCCGCTGTATTCGGCGCCCAGAAAGGACTTAACAATCCCAGATATCCCAACCTCAAGAGCATAATGGCTTCAAAATCAAAACCAATAGAAGAAAAACCATTCGAAGCAAAAAGTATGACTGAACTGACAGGTATGTCTCTGCCCGACTCTAAAAGCAGCGGAAAGATATTCACGGACGGCGTGCAAAACGTCCCCGAACTTGTTCGTCTTTTAAGAGAAGAAGCAAAAGTAATTTAAAACGGAGAATCAGAATGAATAAAATATTAATAGTTGCTGAAACAAAAGATAACATTTTCAAATCCAACGCCTTCGAAGCCGTTACAACCGGAAAACACATGGCCGAATTGCTCGGGACGGGTTACGACGTCATTACTGTAACTGACGCGCCGGATGAACATTTAAAAACTCTCGGCAAGTACGGCGCTTCAAAAGTATTTCATATTAGTTTGACCGAACTCAATTCTAAAAGCCCCGCCTCGGGAATAAAATATTCACATTCCGCGATAGCGTCGGCTGTTTCTAATTTCGCGAACTCGGAAGGCTATGAAATAATAATTATTTCGGGCACCGCTTTCGGAAAAGAAATCGCTCCGGCTATATCTGTTAAGACCGATTCGGCGGTGATTACAGACTGCACCAGATATACAGTGACCGAAGGAAAAATTTCTATGAAACGGCCCTCGTATGCAGGTAAGTGCAACACGAATGTAAACTATACCTCGGGAAAGATTGTAATAACTCTCCGCCCGAACGTGTTCAAGGCCGAAGTATCGGAGACCGATTCCGAAATCGTAAATATTTCACCTGATAACCTGAACATAAGCGCAGCCGATTTTAAAACCTGCGTAACTGATGTGGTGGTTTCAAGCGGTAAACTCGACGTCGCTGAAGCGGATATCATAGTTTCGGGTGGAAGAGGACTCAGGAATCCCGAAAGTTTTAAACTTGTCGAAGACCTCGCGGAAGTCCTAGGAGCGGCAACAGGCGCCTCAAGGGCCGTAGTCGATGCGGGCTGGCGGCCTCACGGCGAACAGGTCGGTCAGACAGGGAAAACAGTTTCCCCGAGCCTGTATGTCGCCTGCGGTATAAGCGGCGCTATTCAGCATCTCGCCGGAATGTCGTCGTCGAAATTCATTGTTGCCATAAACAAGGATAAGGATGCTCCAATTTTTCAGGTTGCTGATTATGGTATCGTGGGAGACGTATTCGAAATTCTTCCCGCCTTGACTGAAGAAATTAAGAAAATTAAAGGTTGAACGTTTTATTGCCTTTAAACTTAAATTCGTAAAGTTTAATTTTATTGAAACAAATTAAGGTTTTGGGTTGTATTAGTAATAGAGTAATGTTTGTATATGGATAAAAAAGACACAATAAAAGTGGATATTTTCGGACTTACGATGTCGACAACTGTAAGCGGAGGAGGATATGCCATAATTTTAAAGGAATCTGAAGGCAGCAGACGGCTCCCGATTATTATCGGCCATTTCGAGGCGCAGGCTATTGCATTCGAACTCGAGGGAATTAAGCCTCCGCGTCCGCTCACGCACGATTTGTTGAGAAACATAATCGAAACTCTCGGTTTCCACGTCGAGTACATTGTCATCAACGAACTCCGCGATTCTACCTTCTTCGCGAAGATAAAACTCGATTCGTATGAAATAGACGAAATCGATGCGAGACCGTCCGACGCTATCGCTGTCGCTCTTAAATTCTCTGCGCCTATTTATGTAGCGTCTGAGATTATGGATGAAATCGGTTTTATTCCGGAGGACGACAAGAGCGAACCCGCGGAACAACTTGAAAACGAAGATCTGATTCTTCCCGAAAGCGATGAACTTAAACAGAATGATACCAAGGAATCTAAACTTGACCAGTTGAAATCCGAACTCGAAGACGCAGTGAACAACGAGGATTATGAAAAAGCAGCGGAGATAAGGGACGAAATAAAAAAACTTGAAATATCAAATTTAAACTAACAATATGAAGATTAAATTATTTTTCTCATCACTCATCCTTCTGTTTGTTGTTTCTACAGGGTACTCGCAATATAATTTAAAAAATTTCGGCGCGGATTTTAAAACACAGCCGTTGCATATTGTAAACAAAACCGCCGGATCGCCGCAGGTATCGCTCGGTGGCGGTTTGGGCCTTGCAAACATTGACAATAACGCCGGCTTCGGCATAACTCTCTTTGCCGAAATTAAAACTGAAAGTTTTTCTTTCGTTCCGCAGGCAAACTACTGGAAAAATGACGATATGAATAATTTTGAGGTTGCGGGTCTGATGCGTCTTCGCTTCAAAGGCGCAACGATTGAGCCTTATGTTGACGGCGGCATCGGCGCGAACTTTCTTACCAGGAAAGAAAACAGCGATAACAGAACACGCGTCGGTCTTGACCTCGGAGGCGGAATCGATTTCGCCGCGGGAGTGAATTACACGATTTTTGTTGACGCGAAGTACAAGATTATAATTAATGACAAGAATATAACAGGTTTCACCCTTATGGGCGGCATTAAATTCTCGATGTAAATTCTTAACGGTTTCAATTTTTTTGAGGGGACTTTTAAAGTCCCTTTTTTTATTTTGTATTATGGTCAGTATTTTAATAGACATAGGCAATTCAAACATAAAAGCCTGCCTTTCGGTAAACGGCGTTATCTCAAGGCACCGCGCGTCTGCTAACAGCAAAGAAAGGTTTCCTCTACTATTTAATAAACTTTTGAGTGAATTCCGTCAATCCGGCATTTCATCGGCGTACGTGTCGTCTCTTGATAAAACAAAAAGGAAATTTATCGCGGAGTCAATAAAAATGAAGACCGGCGCCTGTAAAACAAATTTCGTCAACGCTGCGACTCCCGTGCCGTTATTGATTGATTACGAGAAGTCTCTCGGCAGCGACAGGATTTGCTCCGCTCTTGGAGCAGTATCAAAATATCCAGGACACAAAAATATGCTCGTCCTCGATTTTGGCACAGCCACAACTGTGAATCTTATATCGAACGGAGTTTATAAAGGCGGTATGATTGCAGCCGGGCTTGTAACTTCCGCGCATTCCTTGAATGCAAGAACAACCCTTCCTTTTGCCGCGCTTTCGCTGAAGGCGGATATTGAAAACAGAAAAACAAAAAACGCTATTGCATCGGGATTAATTCTTCAGCAGGTCTTTTTCGCGGAAAAAACCATAGAAGCATTCAATAAGAGATATAAAAAATTATTCACAGTCTGTACGGGAGGCAACCTTGTTATCCTTAAAAAGTATCTTTTATCTGCCGATGCATTCGATAACAATCTCGTAATTGAGGGTCTGAACACTATAATGAAATACAATGAAAATATTCGGAAATAAATCAAAACTAACGCCCGACTGGTCATTCAGCCAGACAGGAAATCTATGGAAATTTATTTTTGCCGGCAGGAATATTATCGCGGGCGAAACGCGTGATATCGCGCAGAAAAAACTTTTTCTCTTCAGCCTCGATGTGAATACCGGAAAGTGCTTCATGAAAAATTTTCTTTTTGAAGACGGTAATTACTGGGTATCGATTGAAGGCGGAAACGAAAATATTCTTTTCCTCAACAGGTTCAGGAGTCCCGAACTTCCCTATCCTAAAAACATTATAGCGCTCAATATTTTGACGGGGAAGAAACTCTGGGAGAATGAAGAATACATTTATTACTTCTGCGAAAAGGATAAACTTTACGGACGTAAAAGCAGTTTCGAAAAAGAACTTTATGCAGTAATCGACCTGACAGACGGCTCGTCTTCTCCCCTTTCTGATAACGATGCCGCGAAACTCAAGAAGATGAAGGCGGATGCCGATGATGACCTGTTCAGAGAGTTTTACGATTATCCGAAACCCGATTCGGTTTACCCCGCGGATGAAGAGTGCGCGGCGATTATCGCTAAAGAAACCGGCGGGAAAATAATTAAAGGCGACGTCGAGTACATAACGAAAAATGAATTTCTTTTGTTTAATTATTATATGGAATCGGGCAGCGCTGCAGACGCAGGCAGGAAATTGTATAAGAATGTTTTCTGCATTTATAATGTTTTAATCGGTGAAAAATTATACGGCGATGTTCTGAATGAAAACACTAATTACAATGTGCCCGATAATTTTTTTATGAAAGACGGGCGTGTATTCCTGCTAAAGGGCAGAGAAAATCTGGTATCAATTAATCTCATTAAAAATGATGACGTTCTACGAGGAAATAATTAAGGAATCTGACGGGAATTGCAGTATTATGAACATAACTGATGATGCCGCGAGAATCGCTGCTAAATCGGGAATAAAGAACGGGCTCGTAACGGTTTTCTCAATCGGCTCGACGTCATGCATAACGACGCTTGAATATGAACCAGGACTGCTTAAAGACCTTCCGGCGCTGATGGAACGGCTTGTACCTTCGTTTTCGGACTACAAGCACAATGATACCTGGGGTGATGGCAACGGACACTCACACCTCCGCTCAGCGCTGATGAAGACTTCCCTTTCCGTGCCTCTGGTAAACAGGGAATTGGTTCTCGGAACCTGGCAGCAGATTATATACGTCGATTTCGATAACAGAAAAAGAACAAGACGAATTGCCGTACAGATTCTCGGCGAATAAAAAATATGTTTTATGTTTAAACTATTGATTAAATTCATCAAATTTTTCTCGATATGATAAAAAGTATTCTTTTTGCCCTCCTGCTTCTGTTTGCAGTCGGATTTTTTCTGAACTCGATTATTAAGATAATCGGTTACCTAAAAATCGGAAAACCCGAGAACAGGCTTAACAACATCCCTGTCAGGCTCGTCAACACATTGAAAATTGCGCTGCTGCAGTCGAAGTTGTTCCGCCGTAGATTCGCGGGCTTGCTCCATTCTTTTATTTTCTGGGGGTTCGCCGCTTTGGTAATTATTATCGTCGAATCATTCATCGAAGGATTCATTCCGAATTTCTCTTTCAGGTTTCTCGGCCGGTTCTATTCGGTTATCACTTTCACTCAAGATATATTCGGAGCGCTGGTGTTTTTTACCGTACTCGTTTCTCTTATTAGAAGATTCGTCGGAACACCGGACAGGCTTAAAGTTGACAGGTCATCAAAAGGAGACGCCGTGTTCATTCTCGTGATGATTATGCTTGTAATGATAACGATGATGGGCGCGAACGCCGAAAGAATACTCCTCGGACAATCACACGGTTTCAGACCTGTCTCATCTTTGGTTGCAGGTATTATCGGAAGCGGCAGCGATCTCGCGTATGAGTTTTTCTGGTGGGCGCATAACATTGTCGTTCTGTTCTTCCTGAACTATCTTCCTTTTTCAAAACATTTTCACGTTCTGTCGTCCGTCCCGAACACATTTCTTTCTAACTTTGGCATTGACAAAAAGAATACTCTGAAAACTATTAACTTCGAGGATGAAACGATACAGCAGTACGGCGCAAAAGATATTGAAGACCTGTCCTGGAAACAACTGCTCGACGGCTATACCTGTACGGAATGCGGCAGGTGCACAGAAGTATGCCCCGCGAATTCGACCGGAAAACTTTTGAATCCGAAAAAGATAATCACGCAAATAAGAAGAAGGACGATGGATAAAGGTCCTATCGTCGCGAAGGGAACGGGCGAAAGCGAAGTTCTTGAAAGAACTCTCGTGCACGATTACATCTCTCAGGATGAACTCTGGGCCTGCACCACCTGCGCTGCCTGCGTCGAGGAGTGCCCCGTTATGATTGACCACGTTACATCGATTGTCGATATGAGAAGAAACCTCGCGATGATGGAATCCGCTTTCCCTAACGAAGTCGGAACTGTTTTCAGAAATCTTGAAAACAACGAGTCTCCGTGGGCTTTCGGTCCCGAACAAAGAAACGAGTGGATTGAGGAATTCATAGAGGAAACCGAAAAGTCAGGAAAGGATTTATCATTAAGAAAACTTTCCGAAACGGGAACTGCTGACGGACTCGACGTGGTCTTCTGGGTTGGCTGCGCAGGAGCGTTCGACCAGAGATACAGAAGCGTTACAAAGGCGTTCGCGAAGATAATGAATACGGCTGGAGTCAAGTTCGGTGTGCTTGGCAGCGAGGAAAAATGCAACGGTGATACGGCGAGGCGCCTCGGCAACGAATTCCTCGCGCAGCAATTCATCATGCAGAACATTGAAACATTCAAGAGATACGGCGTTAAGAAAATCGTTACCGCCTGTCCCCATTGCCTTCATTCCTTGAAGAATGAATACGGCGGATTCGGAATTGAACTCGACGTCGTTCACCATACTCAGTTCATTGGCAAACTCGTTTCCGAGGGGAAAATAAAACCGGAAAAGAAACCGAATGGTAAATATACATACCACGATTCCTGTTACCTCGGCAGGTATAATGGCGTTTACGGCGAACCGCGCGAACTCGTCAGGTCAGCATCCGGACAGGAAGTTATCGAAATGGAACGCTCTAAAGACAGAGGTTTTTGCTGCGGCGCGGGCGGAGGAAGAATGTTCATGGAAGAAACCGAAGGAAAGCGGGTTAACATAGAAAGAACCGAAGAAGCGTTAAAGACTGGCGCCGACACGGTGGCTACCGCCTGTCCGTTCTGCATGACTATGCTGAGCGACGGCGTCAAGGCGAAGGAAGCGCAAATGAAAGTACGCGACGTCGCGGAAATAATCGCGGATGGTTTGTGACCTATCATTTATTTTTAACTGAATACTAAATTTTATTTTTTATAAATTAAGCGAATTGTTTAAATAGAATAATAAATTAAAAAGGATTAATATATGTCTTATTTCTTCACGTCGGAATCGGTTAGCGAAGGACATCCGGATAAAATCTGCGATCAGATATCTGACGCTATTCTTGACGACATTATCGCGCATGACCCGTACGCAAGGGTCGCTTGCGAGACTTTCTGCGCTACGGGACTCGTTCTTGTTGGCGGCGAAATTACAACTAAACACTATGTCGATATTCCGGCACTCGTGCGTAAGGTGGTTGCTGAAATCGGTTATACTAAAGGCGAATACAGATTCGACGCGCATTCAATAAACGTGCTCTCGGCTATTAACAAGCAGTCGCCCGATATCGCGATGGGCGTGAACACAGGGGGCGCGGGCGACCAGGGAATGATGTTCGGTTACGCCTGTAACGAAACTAAAGAGTATATGCCGATGACAATTTTATACGCGCATAATCTCGTAAAAAAACTCGCTGATATCAGGAAGAAAAATCCGAAACTTATGCCCTATCTCAGACCCGACGCGAAATCGCAGGTAACTATTGAATACGGAAACGATAACAAACCCAAACGAGTGGACGCCGTTGTTGTTTCTACACAGCACGACGGTTACGTTTCACAGGCAAAGATAAAATCGGACGTAATAAAACACGTGATTAAAAAAGTAATACCCGCGAAATTGCTCGACAAGAACACGAAGATACACGTCAATCCTACGGGACGTTTTGAAATCGGCGGACCGCACGGAGACTCAGGTCTGACAGGAAGGAAAATCATCGTTGATACATACGGCGGTAAAGCCCCTCACGGCGGAGGCGCGTTCTCAGGGAAAGACCCGTCAAAGGTGGACAGGAGCGCCGCTTATGCCGCAAGACACATAGCTAAGAACATTGTCGCGGCTAAACTCGCGGATGAATGCCTGATTCAGGTTTCTTACGCGATCGGTATCGCTCAACCCGTCTCTATATTCGTCAATACGTACGGCACGGGAAAAATATCCGACGAAAAACTCGCGAAGATAATCAAGAAGGAAATCGACCTCACACCCGCGGGAATTATCAAAAGACTTGACCTCAGGAAACCTGTTTACAGAAATACTGCCGCGTACGGACATTTCGGCAGAAATGAAAAAGGATTCACCTGGGAAAAACTCGACCTCAAGGACAAACTGATTAAAGCGGCAAAGAAATAGTTTCATAAAATATATTATTCGAAACCCGCATTTCCTTGCGGGTTTTTTTATTTCCGTTTTTATTTGATTTATTCCTTTAATTGAATCTTTTTATTGAGTAATTTTATTATCCTATAAACTGATTAATTCATGATTAGTTATACCGGACGAATTAATCAAATAATCGTCGAATATTTATGCATAAAGAACCCGAAGTAAATTTATCACTGGCAAAAGAACTTGGGCTTACAAAAGAAGAGTACGATAGAATACTCAATATTTTAAAACGCACACCAACTTACACCGAACTTGGCATCTTCTCCGTGATGTGGAGCGAACATTGCTCTTACAAGAACTCGATACTGCAGATAAAAACACTGCCGCGAAGCGGCGGAAGACTGCTCGTTTCGGCCGGTGAAGAAAACGCAGGTCTCGTTGATATCGGAGACGGTCTGGCGGTCGCATTCAAGATTGAGTCGCATAATCACCCCTCTGCGGTTGAACCGTATCAGGGCGCAGCAACAGGTATCGGCGGCATACTTCGCGATATTTTCACGATGGGCGCAAGACCCGTCGCTGCCCTGAATTCACTCCGCTTCGGTAAAATTGAAGGCAACGAAAACGCGTCGCTCGATGAAAGAAGCAGGTTTTTATTTAAGAATGTAGTGAAGGGAATCGGCGATTACGGAAATTGTTTCGGCGTTCCTACGGTCAGCGGTGAAATTTATTTCGAAGAATGTTATCACGATAATCCGCTCGTGAACGCGATGGCTGTGGGAATCGTGAAACACGATGAAACCGCCTCGGCTACTGCTAAAGGCGAGGGTAATCCCGTTTTCATCGTTGGGTCATCGACGGGAAAGGACGGCATTCACGGGGCTACTTTCGCTTCTGAGGAAATTTCCGAAGCGTCCGAATCGAAAAGACCAAGCGTACAGGTCGGAGACCCGTTTACCGAAAAACTTTTGCTCGAAGCATCTCTCGAAGTTATAAGGTCGGGCGCTCTCGTGGGAATTCAGGATATGGGAGCCGCTGGAATTACCTGCTCGTCAAGCGAAATGAGCGCTAAAGGTAAATGCGGTATGGAAATTAATCTCGACCTCGTTCCGCTCAGAGACAAGGATACTTCAGCATATGAAATAATGCTGTCCGAATCTCAGGAGAGAATGCTGATTGTCGGCAAAAAAGGAGAAGAGAAAAAAATTCACGAAATATTCAGTAAGTGGGACCTGAATTGCATTGAGGTTGGAAAGGTAATCAAAGAAAATCTCATACGCATTTATTACAAAGGAAAACTCGAGGCTGAAATTCCCGCCGACGTTCTCGTGCTCGGAGGAGGCGCTCCCGTTTACAAGAGAGATATGAAAAGACCCGATTATCTTGACAAAGTGAAAACCCTCGACTTGAGTACGCTAAATGAACCCGAAGACTATAACAATACAATCCTTAAATTGCTTTCCGCACCGAATATTACAAACAAGCGATGGGTTTATGAGCAATACGATACTCAGGTGCGCACTAATACTGCAATAATGCCCGGAGGCGATGCTTCGGTTGTCCGGATTAAGAAGACTGACAAGGCTCTTTCGATGAAAACCGACTGCAACAGCAAGTACTGCTATCTCGATCCGTATAAGGGCGGAATGATAGCCGTTGCCGAAAGCGCCAGAAACGTTGTGTGTACGGGAGCTCAGCCGCTTGCGATAACTAATTGCCTTAACTTCGGAAATCCTTATAATCCCGAAATGTACTATCAGTTCGCGGAGTGCATCAGAGGTATGGGCGACGCCTGCAGGGTTTTCGGAACCCCAGTAACCGGCGGTAACGTAAGTTTCTACAACCTGTCAAGGGACTACGCAGTGTTCCCTACTCCGACTATTGGAATGATCGGACTTATTGAAAACGTTGACTCAATGCTAACGGCGTATTTTAAAAATGATGGAGATGTTGTATTTGTAATCGGAGCGGACTATACCGAAATCGGAGGCAGTGAATACCTCAGCGTTATACACGGTTTAATTCAAGGCGAATGCCCCGAAGTGAACCTTGCGAAAGAAAAACATATTAATGACGCGATACTCGAATTGAACGGTATGAAACTTCTTAAATCCGCTCACGACATATCCGACGGGGGAATTGGAATCGCCCTCGCGGAATGCTGCGTTATGAACAGGAACGAAAATATCGGTTGTTCGGTAAATTTGAATTTTAAAGACCGTTTTGATTTTACTCTTTTCAGCGAATCACAGGGAAGAGTAATTGTGTCCGTCGATAAAAAGAACAGCGAAAAAGTTGCCCGCTTTCTTTCGGATAAAAGAATTCCGTTCGATGAAATCGGCGTAACCGGAGGCAACGAACTTGTCATTAATAATAATATAAAACTCGGATTGAATGTTATTTCGGACGGGTATTACAATTCAATTCATAGAATAATGGAAGGAGAATAGGAATAATTGAATCTGTCGGTAAAGTCATTCATTATTTTATTTTCTCTTTCCGCTTCACTCATATTGACGGGATGTATTGCCTCACCACGCCATCCGAAGTACGAAGACGATGATGAATCCGATACTGTTTCTGTCTCGGAATACGAAAACGAATCCGAGGAAAACGGAAATCTTATCATTAAAACTGCCCTTATTGAGCGGAAAAATGAAATGTACTCCCCTGACGCGGATACAACTTATCTTTACTGGCTCAAGAACAAACCTGTAAAACTCCGCAAAACAACTAAATGCAATATTTTCGCTCTTAATACTTTATATAAAGCGGGATTCAAGACGCCGAAAACGAACGCGCTCTCGAGAGACCTTTACAATGAATCCTTGTTCGAGGATATTATTCCCGTTGTCCGTTTAAAAAGTCTTGAGGATATTCGAAAAGGCGACCTCGTTGTATGGAAATATCACGTAATAATTTTTGAATCGCTGGTTTATGTAAAGGACGATCCTTACGCCAAGGCTATTTGGGCGGGAACATCGAAAAAAGACGACGGGAAAAAAGTAATGAACAATGTCATGCGGGGCAATTATCCCTTGAAAGGCAGTTACATTGTTAGGCGGCCTGAACGCAGGTAAGCAGTTGTTTCAAAGGCAATTAGACATTAAAAATAATATTACTTTTTTACTTTAAAATTTTTATATATATACCTATATTAAGAAATTAAATATTTAAAATTAATAGGAGTAAAATTAAAATGACAAAAGCAGAAATCGAAGCCAAAGTAAAACAAGCAATTATTGATAAACTTGGTGTTGAAGAATCAAAAATTACACCCGATGCGCATTTTATCAATGATTTAGGCGCTGATTCTCTCGATACAGTTGAACTCGTTATGAAATTCGAAGAAGAATTCGATATTAAAATTCCCGATGAGGATGCGGAAAAAATCACAAAAGTTGACGATGCAATAAATTACATACAATCAAAATTAGGTTAATCAACATATCATAATGAAAAGAAGAGTTGTAGTTACAGGCTTAGGTGCCCTGACTCCCGTAGGTCTTAATGTGGAAGATTCCTGGAAATCCCTGACAGAGGGTAAAAGCGGCGTAGATTTTATCACTTATTTTGACACGACGGAATTTGTCACTAAGTTTGCCGCGGAATTGAAGGGTTTTGACCCGCTCAATTATATGGACAGGAAAATGTCACAGCGTTTAGATCCCTTTACTCAATATGCTCTCGTCGCTTCTGACATGGCAGTTGAGGACAGCGGACTGACATCCGGCGCGATTAATAAAGACCGTGTCGGTGTCGTTTACGGTTCGGGAATCGGCGGTATGTGGACATATCACAAACAGCAGAATATTTTGTATGAACGAGGCGGAAAACCCGACAGAATTAGTCCTTTCTTCATACCAATGCTCATTGCTGATATTGCAGCCGGAAGAATCTCCATAAAATACGGCTTCAGAGGTCCGAACTACGCTACAACTTCAGCCTGTGCTACATCTGCTAATTCCATTATCGATTCAGTAATGCTTATTCAGCGCGGCGATGCCGATGTAATGGTTACGGGCGGTTCGGAAGCTGTAATCTGCCCTATGGGCATCGGCGGTTTCAACGCGCTGAAAGCGATATCAACCAGAAACGATGCTCCGCAAAAGGCGTCCAGACCCTTTGATAAAAACAGGGACGGATTCGTTATGGGCGAAGGCGGCGGTACGCTGGTTATCGAGAGTCTCGAGCACGCGAAAGCGCGAGGCGCGAAGATTTATTGTGAGATAAAAGGTATCGGAATGACCGCCGACGCGCATCACATTACAGACCCTTCGCCTAACGGCGACGGCGTTGCGAGGGCTATGAAAATTGCTCTCGATGACTCCGGCTTAAAACCCGAAGAAATTCAGGTCGTTAACGCCCACGGAACTTCCACTCCTCCGAATGACAGGAACGAAACCGCTGCTATTAAAACGGTTTTCGGAGAACACTCGTATAACCTTAACGTGCATTCTATTAAATCGATGGTCGGACATTTATTGGGAGCTGCCGGCGCTGTCGAGTCAATTGTTTCTGTTCTTACTATTCGGGACGGAATTATTCCGCCGACTATCAATTATGAAGAAAAAGATCCGGATTGCGATCTTAATTATACTCCCAACTCCGCGGTGAAACGAGATGTAAATGCTGTTCTGTCCGATAATTCCGGATTCGGAGGACATAATACCGCTATAGTTTTCAAGAAATTCGAAGAGTAAAACCGGTAACGCATTAGAGATAATTGATTATATGTTCAATACCTTAAAAAAATTAAGGATTTTATTCCCGTTCGGGAAAAAAGAAGTTAAAACGGAAGATTCCCTTTCAAAAGCAATAAAAAAAATTGATTTTGATAAATTTCAGGAATCCATTCATTATAAAATTATCGATAAGGCGTTCTTCATAAATGCGTTAACTCACCGTTCATTTCTCAAGATAAAGAAAGATACACAGAAATTCGACATGATTTCCAACGAACGGCTCGAGTTTCTCGGTGATGCCGTTCTCGACCTCATCGTCGCTGAATTTCTTTTTAGAAATTTCCCCCTTAATGAAGAAGGTGACCTCACAAAATTCAGGTCAATTCTCGTAAATAAAAGATTCCTCGCGGAAAGAGCCAAGAACATCAATCTTCAGGATTTTTTGCTCGCGTCTAATACTGCTCTGAAATCAATTGACCAGGGTTACGACGCGATTCTCGCGGACGCCTATGAAGCCCTAATCGGTGCAATATTTCTCGATTCGGGATACGAAAATTCCAAGAAATTTCTTAATCATGAAATATTTTCCAAACTCGACGTGAAATGGCTGAATCAGTTCGATGAAAACTATAAAAGCAGGTTCCTCGAATACGCGCAGGCTCACACCGAGTTTATTCCTGAATATAAAGTTATAAAAGAAGAAGGTCCTGAACACCATAAATTATTCACTGTCGAAGTATATCTCGCCAGTCATTGCCTCGGTATCGGTAAAGGGAAATCAAAAAAACAGGCTGAACAGGAAGCGGCTAAGAATGCACTCCAAAATCTCGATGCAATCGATAAATTAGGTCTTAAAAGAAAGAAATAATTAAATGCTTTTAAGTATTGACAATATTTTGTAAGAGATATATCTTTGTATAAATAAAAAGGAGCCTGTTAAGCATATTAAATACGATTTTATAATTTAAAACAATTGATGCAGAGTTTATAAACCATTTATTAAGGATTCGATTTAACGGTGTCTTTAATAAATGGTTTTTTGTTTTCAAAAACAAATCACAAAATATGAACAAGTTTGGAATTTTCATAACATTAGCGGTGCTTCTTTCAGCCGTTACAACTTTCGCTCAGGAAAAAAGCAAGTTCGTAGAGCAAAAGAACGAAACTTACGTCAGCGATTATAAATTGCTTTCGTCCGGGAACTCATCGGTTGAAGTTGAATATACTCCGGTCTATACTTCAAGCACGGAGTTCAGGTCCGTAGTCCATTCTTCGGGCGATTACGGAAAACCCGATATCGGCTCGCGTAATTTCCCGATTTTCTCACCTTCAGACAGAAACAACATTCTTGACATTTATGATGTCATATATGAGGAAATTCAGAACGTTGACGTGAAACCTGTCCCGACTCCGAAGAAATCGAATAACAAACTCGAAGTTCTTTACGATTATAAGTACGATAACTCAGCCTACACGTCGGGAAATTATTTTCCTTCAAGCAACGGCGTTCTTGAAAACGGCGGCATAATGCGCAATAAATATGTAACGCTCGTAAAAATTAGTCCCGTGCAATACAATCCCCTTTCGAAAACAGTTAAGAGGATAAAAAGCATTAAGTTCAGAGTGGTCTTCGGCGACAGACCCGTTTTTGTTTCCAAAACACAGACGAAGGCTGAAGTTGATTTCTTCAGAGGCTCTGCTCTCAACTGGGAAAACTCGATAAACTGGTCGACAAACGACTTTAACAGAAAAGCCTCATTCCAGAACAGCGTTCTTGCAACCGGCGACTTTTACAAACTCGAAGTGAAAGAAACCGGGATGTATAAACTCGAAAAAAATTATCTCTCGCAGAACGGGATTAATCTGAACGGCGTTGACCCGAGAACAATTAAAATATACGGAAACGGCGGAGCCGAATTACCGTACAATAACGGGGCAAACTTTCCTTTCGACCTTGTTGAGAATTCAATATACGTCGAAGGAGAATCCGACGGACAGTTCAATGACGGCGACTATATTCTTTTCTACGGCCAGTCACCGCATCAATGGACTTCCGCTTCCACCCCTGAACACTCGATTAATCATTATTCAAACTCAAACTACTACTGGATAACTTTCGGCGGTGTTTATGGAAGAAGAATGCAGACTGTTAATTCCGCGAACAATCAGGGACTGTCTCCCCTGCCTCATTTCCAGGAAAGATTGTTCGAAGAGCCTGAAGTAAATAACCTCGGCTCAACGGGAAATATCTGGGTAAGCCAGAGAATCGGATACGGAGAAAGCGTGAGTTTCAACAAGGAACTTAAAGGTTATATAAGCGGCTCGGATATTACTCTTAAAGCAAAAGTATGTAACGGTACTAAGGGTCCGATTGACGCGTACTATCTCATAAAAGACGATAATTCAAATCTGGCTGTTCTGCTTCAGCCCGTTCCGGGTGTTACAAGTACATTCGCTCATCTGAACTCTTTCGGCTTCGCCGAGACCTATCAGTTGAATTCCGGTCAGTCAAGCATTAACCTTAAATTCATGCTGCCGACCCAATACAATTCGTCCTCTGTCTCGGGCTATTATGATTATATGGAACTGTTCTATAGGCGTTCATTCTCGAGCGTTAACGGAAACTATATGAGATTTACTTCTCCTGATTCTATCGGCACGATGGAATATCAGTTATCTCCGTTTACTTCGTCCACGGTGAAATTATTTAAAGTAACCGATTACAATACTGTCGAAAAAATTAATCCTATATCCTACTCGGGCGGCACATTGCGCTTTCAGGACTATATCTTTATGGGAATTCCGAGAGACTACTATGCCGTGGGTGATATGAATTATCTCACTCCCGTTTCTGTTTCTTCAAGGGTCGCTAATCAGAACCTGAAAGGAGTTACAGACGGAGCGGATTATATCATCATAACTCCGACCGATTTCATGTCAGCAGCGAATAAACTTAAATCAATCAGGGAAAACGGCGGACCCGGGCATCCGAATTATCTCAAAACGCTTGTCGTGGACATCAATCAGATTTACAATGAGTTCTCAGGAGGTCTTCAGGACCCCGTAGCAATGAGAAATTATCTTAAATACGCGTATAACAACTGGCCGATTCGTCCCGTTTATGTTTTGTTCCTCGGAGACGGCAGTTACGATTATAAAAATATATTCGGTTTGTCGGTTAAGAATTTTGTTCCGCCAATCGAACGCTCAAACTTTGCGATAGATGAAATCGCGAGTTATAACAGCGATGATTTCATTACGGATATTAATGAAAACCATGATACGCCTGAACCCGCGAAGACGGACTTTTCCAATGGAAGATTTTGCGTTAATTCTCTGACGGAGGCCGACTACGTCGTTGATAAGGTCGCACAGTACGAATCCAATTTGTATAACGGCATCTGGAAAAAGAAAATTATGTACTGCGCTGACGACGGTTGGACAACCGAACAAAATCAGGGGCAGGAAGGCGACCTTCATACAAGACAATGCGAATCCGTTGCTGAGTATTACACGCCTCGCGATTTCGAAAAAGAAAAGATATACGTCGTAACCTACCCGACGGTCATTACACCTCAGGGCAGAAGAAAACCCGGCGCGAACATTGACATAATAAAAGGCTGGAATGAAGGACGGCTGCTCATCAACTGGACAGGACACGGCAGCACAGACCTCTGGGCGCACGAGCACGTTTTCGTTAAGGACGAATCCATTCCGCAGTTGAACAACAAGGGAAGATATCCTATCGTGACAATCGCGAGTTGCGACCTTGCCAGATGGGATGACCCCTACCTCTTAAGCGCCGCCGAAGTGCTCCTTTACGCGCAGAACTCAGGCTCCATCGGAGTAATCGCGGCAACAAGACCCGTGTACGCCAACTATAACGAAATCTTTAACGATTACCTGTGGCTGAACATGACAGGCGTAAAGGATACGCTTAACCTGCCGGTTCGAATCGGCAAAGCGTTATACCTTACAAAGAACCAATTGCCTCTGTCGCTCGTCAGCGAAAATGACATGAAATTCTGTCTGCTCGGTGACCCGGCTCTTAGAATCAATATACCGCAGTATTTTACAATCATCGACAGTATTAATAATGTTACCGGAAGCGACACAGCCGTCATAAAAGCGCTGCAAAAAGTAAAAATCACCGGACGTGTGCTGAAAACGGATTCCACTTTCTGGAACGATTATAACGGCGATATCTCAATAAAAATATTCGATGTCGACAGGCAGATTACGATGTACGATTTCGGAATGCCTTTTAACTTCCGGCTCGACGGCGGTACAATCTATAAAGGCAATGCTAAAGTTGTGAACGGAAACTGGTCGGTAGAGTTCATTGTCCCAAAAGATATTTCCTATAACAACGGAACCGGAAAAATTCTCGCGTACTTCAGTAACAGTCTGTCCGAAGGATCGGGTTATTCCAACAGGTTCAAATTAAACGGCCTTGACTCGACCGCCCCGAATGATACTACGGGACCCGCTATTTCCCTCTTCATGGACAGCCGAAATTTCAGAAGCGGCGATTACGTTAACCAGAATACAAAAATTATCGCTGACCTGTTCGACGTCAGCGGCATTAACCTCACAGGCGCGATAGGACATAAAATTGAAAGCATAATAAATAACGACGAGAATAACAAAATTGACCTGACTTCTTACTATAATACAGTTTCAGGCTATCAATACGGCTCCCTCGAATACCCCCTGACGGGTCTCGCGGACGGAAATTATACTATTAAACTTAAAGCCTGGGATACCTACAATAATTTCAGCGAGGTCAGCATTAATTTTAACGTTAAAAGCGATCAGGCATTGAGCGTTAACAACGTTTTCAACTATCCGAATCCTATGACGGACGCGACCGCGTTTACATTCCAGCATAACTTTGACCTGCCCCTGTCGGCTGAAATCGATATTTACACAGTAGCAGGTAGAAAAATAAAAGTTTTGAAAAGAACTAATATTATGGATAAATTTGTTTCAATTGAATGGGATGGTAAAGATGACGATGGCGACTATATTGCAAACGGAACTTACATTTATAAACTGATTGTAAAAACTGATGACGGTTCGTACTCGAAGGTACATACCGGTAAACTTGCAAAACTAAAATAATTTTAATAAATACTTAACGGAGGTAAATTTAATGTATCACAAATCGAAAGTAAGAACAGGAATCCTGCTTGTACTGTTGATTATTTCATTGATATCGATTGATAATGCGTATTCTCAAAATACAATTTCAACAGGCGTTCCATTCCTGCTCATCGGACCAAATTCAAGATTTTCCGGTATGGGCGAAACAGGCACCGCAATAGCCGATGATGCTACGGCGATGCACTGGAACCCTTCAGGACTCGCGTACCAGACTGCCGGTACCGAAATTAACTTCACTCACTCGCCTTGGCTGGCAGGACTGGGATTATCGGATCTTTTTTACGACTATCTCGCCGCTAAAAAATATATTAAAAGCATTAACGGTACTGTCGGCGCGAGTTTGACTTATCTTAACATCGGCGACGTCATAACAACTGACGAATTTGGAAACAGAACCGGTAAAGATTATAAGGCTTATGAATTTGCCTTCGCTCTCGCTTATGCGACAAAAGTGCATAAGAACCTCGGCGTGGGCGTATCTGCAAGGCTTATTTACAGCCGCCTTTCTCCTAATGACTATCAGGTCGGTAACGAAAAAGGAAGCGGAACTGCCTTTTCAACAAGTTTTGACCTTTCTCTTCTGTATAAACCGACTAACGGACCGAAATTTATAAAAGATAAATTTTCGCTCGGTGTTAATCTCTCTAACATGGGACCCAAAATTACTTATGTCGACGCTTCTCAGTCGGATCCCCTTCCGACTCAGTTGAGGTTCGGTATCGCATACATGCTTCTTAAAAATGAAGGTAATGAACTTACATTGTCGGCTGATTTTTCTAAACTCCTCGTTCACAGAAACGCTGATAATACTGCCGATCCTTTCTATAAGGCGTTCGCCACTTCATGGCGCGGCGGAATCGAAGGCATCGGAAAATCAATTCAATCATCCGTCGGTATGGAATACTGGTACGGAAGCCCGAGACTTATCGCTCTCAGAGCGGGATACTTCTATGAAGACCCTTCGAACGGAAACAGAAAATACATTACGCTCGGCGCAGGCCTTAGATATTCTTTGTACGGATTTGATTTCAGTTACATTACCGGCACGGAAGAGAATCATCCGCTTGCAAATACTTTAAGATTCGGCTTAATTGTTAGTTTTTAATAATTGATTAATTCCTTTATTAAAGTTTATATAAGGCATATATTTCTTTAATATATGCCTTTTTCTATTTAATACTTATAATACTTCTGATTCAATGAAAAAGATAACTTTATTATTACTCGTTTTGGTTTTTACCTGCGCGGTTCATTCACAGGACTTAAAGAAATTAACGCTCTCGCACGGCTTCAAGCACCCCGTTGAAAATTTTGCTCAGAAGCGAAATTTCCTCGCTATTGCTGATACGATCAAAGTTGTTGCGATTCTCGTACAGTTTCAGCAGGACGATGACACGCTTACTACCGGCAACGGTAAATTCGACCTGTCGAACAAATACTATAATCCCGCTCTGCAAAGAGATACTGTCATTGACTCTCCCCCGTATGACAGCGCGTATTTCGCGGACCATCTTGAATTCCTGAAGAACTATTATTACAAGTCATCGAAAGGCAAACTCGTCATCGATTATGATTTGTATGGTAAAGTTATCACTCTTCCGAATAAAATGAAGGACTATTCTCCTTCCGGAAACGATTACACCAAACTCGGTCAGATGTATGCTGATTCCTGGGCAATCGCCGACAGCATTATCGATTTCTCAGGCTATGATGAAAATAAAACCGCTTTCGTACTTTTTCACGCGGGAGTCGGCAGGGATATAGACCTTGCTTCCGTAATCGGATTTGACCCAACACCTTACGATCTGCCTTCCGTTTATCTCGGCTTGAGAACTCTTAAAGGCATCTTCGGGCAGAACTTCGAAGGATATCCGGTAAATAATAATTTTCGAGTCAAAAATTCTCTCGTTATTCCATCAACTGAATTGCGTACTCTGAATCTTACAAGCGGAAATTTCCTTCTTCAACTCGGAATGAACGGCATTCTGACGGGCGCTTTCGGCAGTTATCTCGGTCTTCCCGATTTGTTTAATACTGTTACCGGCAAAACCGCGATCGGAAGATTCGGACTCATGGACGGACAGTCTATCTTCAGTTTCAACGGGCTATTCCCTCCGGAACCTTCTGCTTGGGAAAAAATATATCTCGGCTGGATACAGCCTGTTACCGTCTCTTACGGAGATTCTTACTTTGATTTGAAATCTTCTTCTACCCCCGAATTGAAGGACTCTACGGTTCTCAAGGTCCTTATCAGCAGCAAAGAGTATTTCCTTGTCGAGAACAGGAACAGAAGTCCTTTTAACTTAGGTCAGAAAGTATATACACGAAACAGAGCGTTCAGGGATTCAGTCTTATTTGCCAAGGACGCGCCGGGTTTCGTCAATTACGACATATATCAGGTGAACGGAAATTTATATGATGTGTCCTACCTCGACTGGAGCCTTCCCGGAGTCATCGATGACACCGCGAATTTCAGAGGCGGAATCCTTATCTGGCATATAGATGAAAATGTAATCGACGCGAATATTCTATCAAATACCGTAAACAACAACATAAACCATAAAGGCGTCGCCGTTGTTGAGGCAAAAGGCTCACAGGATATCGGCGTTACTTACAGCACGCCCATCGGCGATTATACGAGCGACGGACTGTTCGTTGACTTCTGGTATAAGGGCAACCACTATGTACCGTCGTCAATTTACAAAAACGAATTTACTCCGACTTCAAAGCCGAATTCATTAAGTTATTCGCTTTCCAATAATAATATTTACATTACTGAGTTCGATACCATCTCTTACAGCATGCGCGTAAGAGTTAAGATAGGCAGCGACGTTTTGTCACCGGTTATCGGATTTCCGAAAAATCTCGGAAGACCTGTCACTAACGCGAATTCTCAGGTTATTCCCGCCGACATAAACAAAAACGGCAAGGAAATTCTTCTCGTGAATAACGGTCAGGACCTGTACGCCTTCAGTAATAACGGCAGCGGGCTTCTTAATCAGGGAGGGCTTCTCTTTTCCGGAATCGGTGCTCTGCCGCCAGCATTCGCTTATTATTCATACCTGAACGATAACAGAGTTACGGGAATTCAGAACGGTTTGAATTCTTCATCAATCGTTTCATTCCGGCTTAATGCGGGCATAATTACAGACACGGCGGTGATTATTTTCCCTAATAAGGTATCAACGGCTCCGCTGCTTGTCGATTCATCAAAACTTATTCTCGGATTTGAAAACGGCTTTGTTGTTGAAAGGCTTCTTTCTTCCAATCAGTTGAATTACCGTGATACGGTTCCAAAAGGTCCTGTCACACGGTTCTCTAAAGAATCATCATCTGTTTACAGATATTCCAATTCACCTTTTGCGGGTATTCTTGCGGGAAATTTCGTTCAGGGCAATTCGGTTGATTCCCTGCAAATTTATAATGAAAATGAAATCCGCCTTAACGGCAATAAACTTAATATTAATTATTCGGGTTCTTTTAAGAATGTAATAGCCTGTGATTTAAATAAAGACGGAAGACAGGAAATAATATATTCCGAAGGGAATAAACTTTATTCCGTCAATTCAAACGGCATTATGCTGGACAACTTTCCTGTAAAGGTGAGTTCCGAGATTACATCCGGTTTCTCTGTGTCCGATATCGACGATAACGGGATTTTTGACATTATGTTCGCTACGTCTTCGGGCGACCTGTACGCTGTCGGCTCTAACGCTAAAATTGTTAACGGCTTCCCCGTTAAAATCGGGCCGAACACTTACTCTACGCCCGCTTTCTTTAATTACAACGATACGCTCGCTGTCTCGATGATTTCCGGAGACGGTTACGTTTACGCGTTCAAAACTAATCATTCGTACAAATCCCAGAATATTCTCTGGAAGAATTACCTTAAGGATAAGGATTTTTCGAACAGCAACTTCAGAGGCGTTTACACTGCGCCTGTTTTCTCGGACAAACTCCCGAAAGAGAAAGTGTACAACTGGCCTAACCCTGTTTATGATTCGAAAACTTTTGTCCGCTACTACATTAACGGTAACGCTTCCGACGCTTCAGTTAAAATTCTCGATTTGGCGGGCGAACTCGTAACGAAACTGAACGGCACGGCGAATTCTTTCGCTGAAAATGAAGTCGTATGGGATGTAAGCAATGTCCAGAGCGGAATATATTACGGAGTCGTGGAAGTAACGATTGACGGTTCAACGGAAACAAGGATAATAAAAATTGCTGTCGTAAAATAATCTCTTGCATTGAGTTTAATATATGTGATATTGATTATCGCGTTCGCGTATTTTTTTCTTCACATACTTTTTCTGCGGGGTTTGAGAAAGTCTGCATCGACGCCGGCAACCGGAAATGCTTATAAACCCATTGTCACGGTTCTTGTTGCGGCGCGGAACGAAGAGCAGAATATCGGCGCTTGTATTAAATCGCTCAAATCCGTTTCGTATGAGAAGGAACTCCTCGAAATAATTCTCATAAACGACAATTCCGATGATAAAACCCTTGATATAATGCGCGAAGAAACTTCAGGTCTTAGCCATTTCAAAATTCTGGATACTAAAGACTGCCGGGAAGGAACACTGCGCGGCAAGACAAGAGCACTCGATTTCGGTTTTTCAAATACAAAAGGCGAACTTGTAATGATGACGGACGCCGATTGCACCGTGAGACCCGACTGGATTGAAGAGACAGTAAAATACTATGACGATAATACGGGAATGATTTGCGGATTCACACGCATAAAACACACTCGCACACTTTTTACCGGATTGCAGTCCCTTGACTGGATTTACCTTCAGGCAATCGCCGCTTCGGGCGCGGGGATTAATTCTCCTCTGAGTTGCATAGGCAATAATCTTTCCGTGTCCCGCAAGGCTTATGAAACGGCAGGAGGATATTCAAAACTGGAATATTCCATCACAGAAGATTTATCGCTTCTGAGAGCGGTGCACAAAAAAAACTTCACGGTTAAATATCCCGTTGATTCCAAAATGACCGCTGAAACCGCCGCTTGCGCGTCGGTTCGCGAACTCTACAGGCAGAAAAAAAGATGGTTCAGGGGCGGTTCGGGAATCAGTTTGCTCGGTTACTTTCTCGGTTTCCTTCTCTACGCGATGAACGTTTTTCTTGTTTCCGGATTTCTTTTCATGGATACTGCGTGCTATATTTTAGTGGTGTTACTGAAATTGGTATCCGAATTGATTATAATTATTCCGCTGTATCGAAAACTCGATTTTAAAAACCTGATGTTTTTTTTCCCCCCCTTTCAGTTGTATTTCGCGGCTTACGGACTTCTCCTCCCGTTCACTTTTCTGACGGGAAAAAGTGTACACTGGAAAGGACGCAATGCTTAGAACTTAAGCAGCGGAAAATGGAACTGAGTCTTTATGCTCAATGACGAGTATTCACCTGCAAAATTGTAAGAAGTAATTATGTCGAAAATGTATAGAGTAAAACCCAATCCTCCCGACAGTACAACCTTGCTCTCGCTTTTTTTCAAATCAGGTATCTCGATGTCAGGCGACACGATTCTTTCGACGTTGTAAAATTTAACCTCACCAACAATGAAGGGCGACGTGAAATTCATTCTGAGGTACTTGTTCGCGAGAAAATAAAATCCGCCTCCAAAAGCGCTTACCCTCGTTTCAAGCGTGTTCAGGTAGTACTGCGACTTGAACACATCCTGTCCCGGATGCTTTGAAAACTGATACTCGCCGAACAAAACAAGCGGATATATGTGAAACGAGGCGAACTCAAGACGGACGCCGTATGTAATAGCGTTTCGCGAATTATCAGCGAAACCCTTCATCGGGAAATCTACCCCGAGAAACGGCGCTGCAAATAACCCCGAAGGTTTACCGGATACCGATTGGTACGAAAATACCGTCGTCGTGTCCTTTTTCTCATCTTCGCCCTGCGCTGATAAAATATTAACCGATGCGAACAAGAAAATTAATATTAAAAAACAATCTCTCTTTATCATTTCCCGATTAATTTCTTTAATTTTTCCGTGTCAAGTTTTTTATTCCTCGCGTGTGCCGCTTTCATTAATGCCCTTGACGCGCTCCTGTAATATTCAACAAATTCAGGATATTTTCTATGCATTACGTCCAGATGAACTTTTATTGTTTTTGCGTCCCCTCTCGCAATGGGACCTGTTATCGAACCGGCTGCGCCGCGCTTCTTCAAGTTTTCAAGGGTCGTCCGTATCAACGGTTCCTGTGATGCGAAGAGTTTGTCCGCCGATATGCCTATGGACTTCGATATTAATTCCGACAGATAGAAATTCGCGAGTATGAAATTTGATGCCAGCACGCAACTCAAATGGTACTCCGGTTTCGATTTCGACGGAATAATTATAAAATCCGATTTCAATTTTTTTATGATTATTTTCAATACCGCAAGCGCGGCGCTTCCTCCTTCAATCCCGAAATATATATTTTTCAGGAAACCGCTGTTTCTAAAATTTTTGAACGGTATTGTCTGAATAGGATGAAACGACGCGAGATTCGATTTCTTAATGCCCGTTCCGGAAAGAACGGATGCGGTAAGCGCTCCGCTTGTGTGCGCCAGTACAGCGTCCGGCGGAATATAAAATCTTCGGGATTCCTTTACGACCTGCCGGATGTCTTCATCCTTAACCGCGTATATGACTACATCGGCTTTGTCAAAACAGCCTTGTTGTATTCCGCCGTAAACATTCGTACACCCTGTCAGTTTGCCTATCTTCCGGACGACTTTTGTTGACGTGTCTGCTAAAGCGTGTATTTTATATCCCGCTCTCCTTAATTCGAAGGCGAATGCCGTGCCTACATTACCCGTACCGATGATGCTGATTCTCATTTTTCCAGAATTATTGTGACAGGTCCGTCGTTTATCGATTTGACGTGCATCTTGGCGGCAAATACTCCTGTCTTTATTTTATCTTTATTGTAAAAAGTTCTTAATGATTCGTTGAATCTTTCGTACAGTGAACTGGCTTTTTCCGGCTCTTCCGCGAAAATGAAACTCGGTCTGTTGCCGCTCTTTCCATTATCCGTGCATAAAGTGAATTGCGATATGACCATTATCTCCCCTCTTACGTCTTTCACGCTAAGGTTCATCAATCCTTTCTCGTCCTCAAATATTCGGAGGTCGGAAATTTTTTGAGCAAGTTTGTCGGAATTTTTCTCGTCGTCGCCCCTCCGTACGCCGAGATAGACAAGCAGACCTTTATCCGTGCTGCTGTAAACCTTACCGTCTATTGTTACCGATGATTCGAGTACCCTTTGTATAACCGCAATCATTATTTTACAGTTAAAACCCTGTAATTTCCCGAATAATCTTTAAGGAATTCGAAATCTTCCGGGTTTTTGCTTTTTAATAATTTGGTCAGTTCATCCTTCCTGTTATAGGCAATCTCAAGAAAGAGTTCCCTGTTTCCCTTAATTTCAAGAAGTTTTCTGTAAAAAACAAGTCCGTCTCCGTCGTCCGTTAACGCTTTTTTTGGTTCATATTTCCTGACCTCCTCATCCAGAAAACCGTATTCCTCAACCGATATATACGGTGGATTCGACACTATGCAATTGAATCTTTTTCCGCTCTCGCTTTCCAATTCACCAATATCAAATTGCGACGAAAGAAAATCTCTTTTCAGGATTAAATATTTACTGCTATCTACTTTATTTTTAAGCAAATTGCACCTTGTCGTTTCAATAGCATTGTCGCTATTGTCAACAGCGGTATAAAAATACTTCCTTCCCGCCTTCTCCATTTCTTTCACAATGGCAGTTGCTATGCAGCCCGAACCTGAACCAATTTCGAGAATCGTTATTTCGTCAGCCCGTTCCGTTCGCTCTAAGAATTTTTCCACCAATACTTCCGTATCCGGCCTTGGAATCAGTACGTATTCATTCACTTCAATTTCATATCCGTAAAAATTTGTCGAGCCGAGTATGTATTGTAATGGTTCTTTGTTCAAACGCCTTTTAAGGTAAGATTTGAATGCGGTAACTTCATTTTCGAGTAGCGGTTTGTCATAATTCAGGTACAAATCCAATCGTTTGCATTTCAGAGACTCCGAAAGCAGCAGTTCCGCGTTCAATCTCGAATCTCTTATTCCGTTTTTCGATAACAGTTCCGCTGAATAATTCAGTATTTGCAAGAGCGTTGTGAGTTTTTCCTGCATCGGATTTACATTTGTACGAAAACTGTTTTCCCGTTCAATACCGTTCTGATAACTTTGATTTTTATTATTTCCTGAACAGGAACCGTGAATATGTCATCCGAAAGAACAACGAAATCCGCATATTTATCCTTTTCAAGCGTTCCCTTCGTTTCCTCTTCGAATCCCGCGTACGCGGCAAAAACAGTCATTGACTTCACTGCATCGAGCACTGTGAGTTTTTGATTAGCCCCGGGTAGGTTCTTTATCGTCGTGTCCATAGGCTGGCGGTTTACAAGCAAATGAATTAACGCTATGGGACTTATTATGTTGCTGTACGGGAAATTTGAGCCTGCAGTTATTCTGCCACCGCTCTGCAGCATTGAATTCCAAAGACCGAGATTCAGCGCGTTTGATTCGGGTATCAAATCCTTTAAGCCGCCTTCTATGTTCCCTATTGTAACTTCAGGACGCACGGAAGGAATAATTCCGAATTCCGACATTCTCTTGATGTCGGCGGGTTGTATGAACTCGACGTATTCAAATATGATTCGTGCGTTATCCTGTTTCTTATCCCTGAATATCTTTTCTATGCTGTTCAGATTATCGTTAACCGCCTTGTCACCTACCGTTTTAATGCAGAACTGGAAGTTCTTATCGAGAGCTTTTTTAAGACCGTTTTCAACTTCTTCTGTCGTCGCGTATTGTCCTGCGTTTTTAGAGTCCTTCAAGTAGCCGTCTTTCATTGATGCGGCCTGAAGATTCAGAGCGCCGTCATAATCTATCGATACCGACCTGACCGTAAGATAGTCTTTATAATTCTTTTCAATTCCCTTCTGCAGGTATTCTTCAAATGTTTCGTCTCCTACGCTCAACACTCCGTAAACCTTTACGGAAAGCGCGCTGCTGTCTATTAACTGCTTTAAAAGCCCTATCGATTCCCTGTTTACCGTCCTGTCGTGAACCTCCGTTATTCCGTATTTCGCCAATTCGAGAGACGCGGCTTTTACTGACTGGAACAAATCTTCCCTTGATATCTCTGGCGATTTGTCGCGTATAAGATTTACCGCGTTATCGTATAACAATCCCGTAAGTTTTCCGTTCTCGCCTTTTTCAATTTCACCGTCGTTTGGATTCGGAGTCAATTCCGTTATCTGAAGAGTCTGAAGCATCTTCGTGTTACACCACGCCATGTCTCCTGTAAGATTCAGCACGTAAACATTGTAATTTTTTGCCGCGCTGTCAAGTATGCTCTTATCCATCGCAAGCAATTCGCTCTCGGGAAAATTCATCTCGTTCATAGCGAAGCCGACTATCCAACTGCCTTCTTTCTTCTCTTTCGCCTTTTCCGATATTACTTTTTTTATCTCATTAATCGATTTCGCGTTTATGAAATTAATGAAATTGAGATTCTTTCCGAATTCAACTAGCGAACCCTCCATATCAATAAAGCCGGGAATGACCGGCTTTCCTTTTAAATCAATGATTTCATTCCCTTCAAATTTCTTCTTTATATCATTATTACTGCCTGTTTCCAGAATCTTTCCGCTCTGAACTGCCATCGCCTCGACAATCGTGTTTTTCCCGTCGAGAGTGTATATTTTGCCGTTCGTGTAAACTGTTATGGGTGATTTTGAACACGAAGTCAGCAGCATTACTAATGATATTATTAATAAAGATTTAACTATTTTCATTATCCTTTAATTTAGTTCGAATTCGTTATTATACCGATAACATAACAAATAAATGGTTTTTATAAAATGCAAATTACCTGAAATCGTATAATATTTATGAAAATATGGATAGAATCCTATAAATCTGAACTGATGCTTTAACTGGTATTGCATTATTAATTTTTTATTGATATTTTAATCATTATGAAACAAAGTAACGTATCAATGAAGGAAAAGTTCTCTATGAAGAAACTTTACTATTCCATCAGTGAAGTAAGCAAAATCACTGAACTGGAACAGTATGTTCTTAGATACTGGGAAACGGAATTTGAACAATTGAAACCTGCAAAAAACCTCGCAGGCAACAGAATTTATACAAACAAGGACATTAAACTCATCCTATACATAAAACGTCTTCTTCGTGACGAAAAATACACTATCGAAGGCGCAAAGAAACTGCTGAAAACCTATAACTTCAAGGAAGAACAGCAGGATGAGCAAAAGCCCGCTGAGAAAAGGAAATTTTCTCCCCAGTATTATCATAAAGAACACAGACCTTCAAAGGAATTAAGTCTCTTCAATTCCGATTCCAAAACTGATGAAAATCAGGAAACGGAAAAAACAGAGATAAAAAGAGACCTGAAGGAATTGCGTAATTTCCTTTCAGAACTCCTCGAGGACATCGATTAAAGAACTCCCGTTACAAGTTTGCTGAGAGTTCTGATTACTCCGTCCCTGTCGGCTCTTCCGAAATTTATTATTATCGAATATAAACTCCCGTCCTCTATGTTTTTGCTGTAATACTTCTTAATGTATTCGCGCTTGCCCCTGTCTTCCGAATCGATGAACTTCTTCGCTTCAGACTTATCGATGTTAAAATATTCGCACGCGTGAGAAACCCGTTTTTCGTAAGGCTCAATGAGCCTGAGGTGAAGTCCGTGCTTCAGACCGGATGTGATTATATTCGCGCCCCTTCCGACAAGAATTATGTTTCCGAGATACGCGAGATGATAGATCGTAAGCGTAATTTTGTGTATTAATTTGTGTTCTGAAGGATGCAGACCGAAGAGTTGTTCAATCACCGTCTGCATTTCGGGAATTCTCCTTTCCGGCATGTACCTCGCTATCTCTTTCGGCAATTGGTTGTCGTCTATGACTTTCTCGAGTATATTCTTGTCGAAAAGCGCCCATAAATCATTTTCGCTGCCTGAATTTATTCTGTCAAGCAATCTGTTCGGAAAATCAAATCCGCCCGCCCCTGTTTCACGCGATATCGTAATAAAGGGCTTTGTGTTCCGCGCAGTCATCTTTTCGGTTTCTTTCCTGGAATGAAGCCGTCCGATGTATTCTTCGAGAATCTCTATTCCTGTCCTTTTATCCATGCGCCCCCCTTTTTAGAAATTGTAATCAAACGGAATATTAATTGGAATGAAAAAAGATCTTCCGTGTCTATGAATTTTAATTTATATGAATTCTTAGCGTAAAAATCGCTAACTTTATGTTTAAATTATTTGTATGGCTGACAATAAAATCATCTTTTCACTCGTAGGCGTGAATAAGTTCTTTCCGCCTCACAAACAGGTTCTAAAGAACATATATCTTTCGTTTTTCTACGGTGCGAAAATCGGAATAATAGGACTCAATGGCTCGGGCAAATCAACGCTTCTTAAAATTATTGCAGGTTTGGAAACGGAATTTGACGGTGAACTGCATTTCACGAAGGAATACTCTATTGGTTTTCTCTCTCAGGAACCTGAACTCGATAACTCGAAGACCGTGAAGGAAACCGTGATGGAAGGAGTCGGTGAGATTGTCAGCATACTGAAAGAGTACGAGGAAATCAATAACCGTTTCGCCGAACCGATGTCCGACGACGAAATGACGAAACTAATAGAACGACAGGGCGAACTTACTGAACTCATTGAGCATAAAGGCGGATGGGAACTTGACGCGAAACTCGAAAGGGCAATGGACGCGCTTCGTTGCCCGTCCGAAGATGCCGTGGTCGGTAACTTGAGCGGAGGCGAAAGAAGAAGAGTGGCGCTTTGCAAACTTCTTCTCACAGAACCTGATATTCTCCTGCTCGACGAGCCTACGAACCATCTTGACGCGGAATCCGTAGAGTGGCTCGAGATTTTTCTTCAGCAGTACAAGGGCACCGTTATCGCCGTTACTCACGACAGGTATTTTCTCGACAACGTAGCGGGATGGATTCTTGAACTCGACCGCGGTGAAGGTATTCCCTGGGAAGGAAATTACTCTTCCTGGCTCGACCAGAAATCGAAACGGCTTGAAATGGAAGAGAAAACGGAAAGCAAGAGAAGGAAAACTCTCGAAAGAGAACTTGAATGGGTGCGTATGTCAGCAAAAGCCCGCCACGCCAAATCAAAAGCGCGTCTGCAGGCGTACGATAAACTCCTTAACGAGGACACGAAAGATAAAGAAGAAAAACTCGAAATATTCATTCCCAACGGACCAAGACTCGGAAATAAAGTTATTGAAGCGGTTAAAGTGAAAAAATCATTCGGCGATAATCTGCTTTTCGATAATCTCGAATTCTCACTTCCTCCTGCAGGTATTGTAGGCGTCATCGGACCGAACGGAGCCGGTAAAACTACTTTGTTCAGGATGATTCTCGGTACGGAAAAACCTACGGGTGGAAGTTTTGAAGTCGGAGAGACAGTTAAAATCGGATATGTTGATCAGAGCCACATCGAACTGAATCCTGAAGACTCCGTCTGGCAGGCGATTTCAGAAGGCGCTGAATTAATTGAACTCGGCGGAAGACAGATTAATTCGCGCGCTTATGTCGGTAGATTCAACTTCAACGGAGCCGACCAGGAAAAGAAAGTCAGGATGCTCTCGGGCGGCGAAAGAAACAGGCTTCATCTCGCTCTTACACTTAAATCACAGGCAAACGTGCTGCTTCTCGACGAGCCGACTAATGATATTGACGTCAACACTCTGCGCGCCCTTGAAGAAGGTCTCGAGGATTTCGCGGGCTGCGCCGTAATTATTTCGCACGACAGATGGTTCCTTGACAGAATAGCCACGCATATACTCGCGTTTGAAGGCAATTCGGATGTTTACTTTTTTGAAGGAGGATATTCCGAATACGAAGAAAATAAAAAGAAGAGGCTCGGAGATACGGGACCAAAACGTATTAAATTCAGGAAATTAATTGAGTAAACCGAATTCAATATTGTCAATGCTGACATTATTGAAAAATGACCTGGTTGATTTTGTTTTTCCGAAAATATGCCT